>NZ_JBMDJQ010000043.1:0-42224 GCF_057809275.1 Pseudomonas sp. FG36 | reverse complement strand
GAACACCCTCCGGTTGGGGATCAGGTGTCCAACTTTCGGGGGTCAGTTCACGTAAAGGCGAAATGGTGACTAAATGTCGATATCGTCTACGAATGTGCTTACAACTACCAAAACAATCTCTCAAGCCAAACCCAAACCCAAACCCAAACCAAACCCCTCAAACCAAAACCCGCGAACTAGCCACCCCCACCACCACAACCCCAATCAACAAATTAACCCCAACCAACCGCCGAATCCGCCCCAGCACCCCAGCCCCCGAAGCCCAATCCCCAGCCTCCACCGCCGCACGCAGCTCAGGCAACAACAACCCCTGAACCCGCATGAACAACGCAAACATGACAATCCCCCCGCCAATCATCACCTGCACATAACGAGGCGCGGTCTCGAACCCGGCAAACCGCAGGTGGATCATGCCGACCCCGCTGACAGCTAGCACCGCCACCGCCAGCCAGACCCATCTGAAGAACCGCTGGAAAACCTCCACCCACAATCGCAGCCGCGCAGGCCCTTCCAGCGCTGCAACCGTGGCCGGCCGCAGCACCAGCCAGGCGAAGAACATCCCGCCGACCCAGACGAGGGCGGCCAGGACATGCAAGGTGTAGGGCAGGGCAAAGGCAAGCATCCGGATCTCCATGCGGCACAAAGGGCAATAGCGGGGTATGATAGCCGGCCCATGCGAAACACTGAAAATATATCCAGCCCTCCGGGCGCCTGCAGACCATGATCAGCAACGAACTCAAAGCCACCATCCAGGGCGCCTACTCGCGTTTCCTCGAAGCCAAAAGCCTCAAGCCGCGTTACGGCCAGCGCCTGATGATCGCCGAAGTGGCCAAGGTGCTCGGCGACATCGCCAGCGACGATGAAGGCCGCCGTGCCGGCGAGCCCGCGGTGGTTGCCGTCGAGGCCGGTACCGGTACCGGCAAGACCGTCGCCTACAGCCTGGCCGCGATCCCCGCCGCCAAGGCCGCCGGCAAGCGCCTGGTGATCGCCACCGCGACCGTGGCGCTGCAGGAGCAGATCGTCTTCAAGGACCTGCCCGACCTGATGCGCAACAGCGGGCTGAACTTCAGCTTCGCCCTGGCCAAGGGCCGTGGCCGTTACCTGTGCCTGTCCAAGCTCGACGTCCTGCTGCAGGAAGGCCACGCCCAGTCGGCCACCGCCCAGCTGTTCGAGGAGGAGGGCTTTCGCATCGAGGTCGACGAGCGCAGCCAGAAGCTGTTCAACAGCATGATCGAGAAGCTCGCCGGCAACCGCTGGGACGGCGATCGAGACAGCTGGTCGGAGGCCATCGAGGACCAGGACTGGGCGCGCCTGACCACCGACCACAGCCAGTGCACCGGCCGCCATTGCCCGAACTTCCAGCAGTGCGTGTTCTACAAGGCCCGTGAAGGCATGGGCAAGGTCGACGTGATCGTCACCAACCACGACATGGTCCTGGCCGACCTGGCACTTGGCGGTGGCGCCGTGCTGCCCGACCCGCGCGACACCATGTACGTGTTCGACGAAGGCCACCACCTGCCGGACAAGGCCATCGGCCATTTCGCCCATTATTCGCGGCTGCGCTCCACCGCCGACTGGCTGGAGCAGACCGCCAAGAACCTGACCAAACTGCTGGCCCAGCATCCACTGCCGGGCGACCTCGGCAAGTACATCGAGCAGGTGCCGGAGCTGGCCCGCGAGGTGCGTACCCAGCAGCAGTTCATGTTCACCCTGTGCGAGCAGGTGGCGGACTTCCGCGCCGGCGAGGACATGGAAGGCCGCGACCGCCCGCGCTATCGCTTCGAGGGCGGCGTGGTACCGGAGCAGATCCGTGAAGTGGGCATCGAGCTCAAGAAAGGCTTCGCCCGCCTCAACGACCTGTTCACCCGCCTGGCCGACCTGCTCAAGGAAGGCATGGACGGCGAGAACAACATCGGTATCGCCAGCCACCAGGCCGAGGAGTGGTACCCGCTGTTCGGCAGCCTGGTGACCCGTGCCCAGGGCAACTGGGAGCTGTGGACCGCCTTTACTGCGGAAGACCCCGAAGACAACCCGCCCATGGCCCGTTGGCTGACCCTGGCCGAAAGCGGCGCGCTGTTCGATATCGAGGTCAACGCCAGCCCCATCCTGGCTGCCGAGATGCTGCGCAAGAGCCTGTGGAACGTCGCCTATGGCGCCCTGGTGACCTCGGCGACGCTCACTGCGCTGGGCAAGTTCGACCGCTTCCGCATGCGTTCGGGCCTGCCACGCGACGCGGTGCAGTGCGTGGTGCCCAGCCCGTTCGTGCATGGTGACGCCGGGCTGCTGCGGGTGCCCGACCTGGGTGCCGATCCGCGCGACGCCACGGCGCACACCGCGGCGATCATTCGCGAGCTGCCAGCCATCGTCGAGGACGCCCGCGGCGCGCTGGTGCTGTTCTCCTCGCGCAAACAGATGCAGGACGTGTTCGACGGCCTGGACCGCGACTGGCGCAAGCTGGTGCTGATCCAGGGCAACCTGTCCAAGCAGGAAACCCTGAACAAGCACAAGGCGCGGGTCGACGACGGCCAGCACAGCGTGCTGTTCGGCCTGGCCAGCTTCGCCGAGGGTGTCGACCTGCCGGGCGCCTATTGCGAGCATGTGGTGATCGCCAAGATCCCCTTCGCGGTGCCGGACGATCCGGTCGAGGCCGCGCTGGCCGAATGGATCGAAGCCCGTGGCGGCAATCCGTTCATGGAAATCGCCGTGCCCGACGCCTCGCTGCGCCTCATCCAGGCCTGCGGCCGGCTGCTGCGTACCGAGCAGGACCGTGGTGTGATTACCTTGCTTGACCGCCGTCTGGTCACGCAACGCTATGGCAAGGCTATTCTCAACGCGCTGCCACCTTTCCGACGGGAAATCGGCTGACTGCCGGAGCAACACGCACAACCCGTTGTCCATTACTCGATTGCGAGCCCATGACGGGCTCCGAAGGAGAGCCACCGCCCCATGATCCGCCGCGCCTTGCCTGTCGTGTTCTCCGTGTTGTTCAGTGCGCCTTTGCTGGCCGGGCAGCAGACTCTGTTCAGCTTCGTGCGCCCGGCCTCGGTGGTGAATGTCATCACCCAGGACACCAGCCTGCCGCAGTACAACGCGGAACAGACAGCCGAAGGCGAGGTGTTGCGGCGCGTGGTGTTCAACCCGGTGGCGCAGCCGACACTGCGCCTCGCGCCGCAGAGCGGGGCGTGGGACTGGTCTGCCGGCCAGGCGCTGACCCTGCGCCTGCAGAGCGGCATGGATTGGGCGCTGACCGTTGATGTGGTGGTGCAAAGCAGCGACGGACGCACGCTCACCAGCCGCATCGACCTGCCGGCCGGGCCTGCGCAGACCGTGATGATTCCGCTCAAGGCCCGTTCACCACTGAGCCAGGGCATGCGCGCCGGGCCGCCGATGCCCTGGACCTACGAAGGCCAGCGCCTGTTGCTGACCAGCAGCGAAGGAGCAGCCGACCTGGCCCAAATCACCTCGGTCAGCTTGAGCATCCCCGGCCCCAAGGTGGCGCAGAGCCTGTTGATCGAGAAGGTCGGCCTGCAGGATGACGATCAGGCGTTCAAGGTCGCCTACGCCGAGCTGATCGATGGCTATGGGCAATCGACCCGTGGCCGCTGGCCGGAGAAAATCGTCAACGACGAGCAACTCAAGGCTGCCGACAGCCGTGAACAGGCACAGCTCAAGGGCTGGCTGGCCGAGCGCGACAAGCTAAAACTGGACACCTATGGCGGCCTGCTGGAGGGGCCTGCGTTCGAAGCCAAGGGTTTCTTCCGTACCGAGAAACGCGACGGACGCTGGTACCTGGTGACGCCGGAAGGGCATCCGTTCTATTCGCTCGGCGTCAATGCCGTCGCCGCCGATGGCGGGCGCACCTATGTCGCCGGCCGTGAGGGCATGTTCAAAGCCTTGCCGGGAGAAGGCGACACCCTGAGTGCCTTCTATGGCGAAGGCAACAACGATGACGGCAATGCGTCGTCCCAAGGCCGTGGCTTCAAGCAGGGGCGCTGGTTCGACTTCTACGCGGCCAATCTTCAGCGCACCTATGGCAAGCCTTGCCCGCAGGGAGAGGTGGCGTGCCCGGTGGCGGTGCTGGACGCCCAGCGTTGGCAGGGTCATACCCTGGATCGCCTGCAGGCCTGGGGCTTCAACACCCTTGGCAACTGGAGCGATGCTTCGCTCGGGCAAGCCAAGCGCTTGCCGTACACCTTGCCGCTGTCGATCGTCGGTGACTACGCCAGCATCAGCACCGGCATGGACTGGTGGGGGCGCATGCCCGATCCGTTCGACCCGCGTTTCGCCATGGCCACCGAGCGTGCCGTGGCCATTGCTGCCCGCGATCACCGCGACGACCCTTGGCTGATCGGTTACTTCGCCGACAACGAACTGGCCTGGGCCGCGCCGGGGGACGACCCCAAGGCGCGCTATGGCCTGGCCTACGGCACCTTGCGCCTGACCACCGATGTGCCGGCCAAGCGTGCTTTCCTCAAGCAACTGCGCGACAAGTACCGCAACCAGCAGGGGCTGTCGAAGGCCTGGGGTATTGAGCTGACCGCTTGGGAACTGATGGAAGACCCGGGGTTCGAGGCGCCATTGCCCAACCCGGAGCATCCGGAAATCGAGCGCGACTACCAGTACTTCCAGCAGGTGTTTGCCGAAACCTATTTCAAGACCATTTCCGATGCGCTGAAATGGCATGCGCCCAACCATCTGCTGCTCGGTGGCCGCTACGCGGTCAGCACCCCCGAGGCGGTGAAGGCCTGCGCCGAGTTCTGTGATGTGCTGAGCTTCAACTTCTATACCTTGAAGCCCGACGACGGCTACGACTTCACCCGCCTGGCCGAGCTCGACAAGCCCGTGTTGGTCTCGGAATTCCAGTTCGGTTCACGTGACCGCGGCCCTTTCTGGCCCGGCCCGCTGGAAGTGGCCCGCGAGGAAGACCGTGGCCCGGCCTATGCCAACTTCCTCAAGGCGGCCATGGCCCAGCCGATGATCGTCGGAGCGCACTGGTTCCAGTACCTCGATCAACCCGCCAGCGGGCGCCTGCTCGATGGCGAGAACGGTCATCTTGGCCTGGTCGCTGTCACCGATGTGCCCTATGCGGGGTTCATCGAGGCGGTACGCCGCAGCAACCTTCAAGCCCTTGGGCATTTGCGCGCTGCGTTGGACAAGCCGTAGTTCCGGATAACCACCCAGCCATCTTCAGTAGGCAAATCGCCCAACTACTGAAACAATGCACCCCTTTGCAAGCCAGGCAGTAAAGAGAGGTAGTCGGGTGCAGATCCAGGGTCACTATGAGCTGAAGTTCGAGGCGGTGCGCGATGCTTTCGCCGCGTTGTTCGAGGATCCCCAGGAACGTGGTGCCGCGTTGTGCATCCAGGTCGGCGGAGAAACCGTGGTCGACCTGTGGGCCGGCAGTGCCGACAAGGATGGTCGCGAGGCCTGGCACAGCGACACCATCGCCAACCTGTTCTCCTGCACCAAGACCTTTACCGCCGTCACCGCCCTGCAACTGGTGGGCGAGGGCAAGCTCGCCCTCGATGCGCCGGTGGCGCGCTACTGGCCGGAGTTCGCCCAGGCCGGCAAGGACCAGGTCACCCTGCGCCAACTGCTCAGCCACCGCGCCGGCCTGCCGGCCATCCGTGAGCTGCTGCCGGCCGAAGCCCTGTATGACTGGCAGGCCATGGTCGATGCCCTCGCCGCTGAAACGCCCTGGTGGACGCCCGGCAGCGAACACGGGTACGCGGCGATCACCTACGGCTGGCTGATTGGCGAATTGATCCGCCGTGCCGATGGCCGTGGTCCGGGCGACTCCATCGTCGCCCGCACCGCCAAGCCGCTGGGCCTGGACTTCCACGTCGGCCTGGCAGATGAAGAATTCCACCGCGTGGCGCATATCGCCCGCGGCAAGGGCAACCCTGGCGATGCCGCCGCCCAGCGCCTGCTGCAGGTGACGATGCGCGAGCCCGAGGCCTTGTCCACCCGGGCTTTCACCAACCCGCCGGCGATTCTCACCAGCACCAACAAGCCCGAATGGCGGCGCATGCAGCAGCCGGCGGCCAATGGCCATGGCAATGCCCGCAGCCTGGCGGGCTTCTATGCCGGCCTGCTCGACGGCAGCCTGCTCGAATCCGAACTGCTTGACGAGCTGACCCGCGAGCACAGCCTCGGCCAGGACCGCACCCTGCTCACCCAGACCCGTTTCGGCCTGGGTTGCATGCTCGACCAGCCGGAGGTTGCCAACGCCACCTTCGGCCTTGGCGCACGTGCCTTCGGTCACCCCGGCGCCGGTGGCTCGGTCGGTTTCGCCGACCCCGAACATGACGTGGCCTTCGGCTTCGTCACCAATACCCTCGGCCCCTACGTGCTGATGGATCCCCGCGCGCAGAAACTGGTGCGGGTACTTGGCAGTTGCCTTTGATCGGGTAACGCGGGTATTGCCAGGTCCCTTTGACTATCCTCAATGCCAACGCCTGAAGCGTATGGGCAAAATTTCTTTCTATTTCATGGTGTATCGCTGATGTCTTCACATAAAACCTTAGCACTCGCCCTGTGCCTGGCCATGACCGGTTGCGCCAGCCACTCCCCGGACGCCGCAAAGGACGGTGGCCTGAACTGGTGGCCATTTGGTTCGGACAAGGTCGCTGACAAGGAAGTGAAGGAGGCCGTCGTCGAGAACGTGGCCAAGGCCGACGCCAAGTCCGAAAGCGGCAGCCGCTGGTGGTGGCCGTTCGGCAGCGATGAGAAAAAGGACACGGTCGCGGCGGTGCCGAAGATCGACCACAAGGCCACGCAGGCCTGGCTCGACCAGTACGAGCCGAAGGTCCGCGAAGCGATCAAGGGCAGCAAGTTCGAGCTGGAGCGCCGCGAGGATTTGCTGGCGGTGACCATCCCGGTCGACAGCTCCTACAACCCTGATCGCCCGAACATGCTGCTGCCCGCAACCCTTGGCCCGATCACTCAGGTCGCCAAGGTCATCGAGACCGATACCAAGACCGCTGTGCTGATCCTCGGCCACGCCGACACCAGTGGCGCCACGACTGCCAACCAGAAGCTCAGCCTCGAGCGCGCCGCTTCGGTGTCGGCGATCTTCCGTCTCAGCGGCCTGCAGCGCGACCGCCTGATGCTCAAGGGCATGGGCGCGGTGATGCCGCGTGCCGCCAACGACAGCGCCGAAGGCCGTGCCTTGAACCGCCGTGTCGAGCTGCTGCTGACCCCGCAGAACACCATGGTCGCATTGCTCGCCAAGTACCAGCAGGCCGCCCCGGCGCCGGCTCCGGCGGCGATGGTTGCCACCCAGGACGCCAAGGCCCCGGCCGCCAAGCCTGTCGCCAAGGCCGCCGCCAAGCCGGCTGCGAAGAAACCTGCCGCCAAAGCCAAGGCGCCGGCCAAGGCCAGCACCACCGCCAAGAAGAAAGCCGCTGCGGCCAAGCCAGCCGCGAAGAAGGCTGCCACCGACAAGAAAGTCGCCGCCAACAGCCCTGCGAAGACCAACTGATCGTCAAGGAAACGCAGCATGACCCAATCCCTGGCCGATATGCGCCGCGACTACACCCGTGATGGCCTGGCCGAAGCCCAGGCTCCCGGGGAGCCGTTCGCGCTGTTCCACCACTGGTTCGCCGATGCGGTGAAGACCGAGCAGCTACCGGTGGAAGCCAACGCCATGACCCTGGCCACCGTTGATGCCGAGGGGCGTCCGCATTGCCGGGTGTTGCTGCTCAAGGCGCTGGACGCACGCGGTTTTACCTTTTTCACCAACTATGAAAGTGCCAAGGGCCAGCACATTGCGGCCAACCCTCATGCGGCGATGACCTTCTTCTGGCCGGCGCTGGAGCGCCAGGTGCGGATCGAGGGGCGGGTGGAGAAGGTCACGGCCAAGGAGTCGGACGACTATTACCAGGTGCGTCCGCTGGGCAGCCGGCTGGGGGCCTGGGCGTCGCCGCAGAGCCGGGTGATTGCCGATCGCGAGGAGCTGGAAGGCCTGGTCAAGGCCACCGAGGCGCGTTTTTCCGACAGCCAGCCGCATTGCCCGGAGCATTGGGGCGGTTACCGCTTGCTGCCCGAGCGCATCGAGTTCTGGCAGGGGCGGGCGAGCCGCTTGCATGACCGCCTGAACTACCGCCTGGTCGATGGCCAGTGGGCGCGCGAGCGACTGGCGCCCTGACAAGTATGGGGCCGCGACGCGGCCCCATCATCAACGATACCCCGCCGCTTCCCGCTCCAGCCACGCCGCCAACTCCTTGCGCCGCACCTTCTCCACCCGCGCCCGCTCCAGCAACTTGAGCATGAAGTCCTGCTTCGCCGGATCCTCCCCGGCCAGCGACAGCGCCAGGTCCCGGTCCATCCAGCGACGCATGCGCACATACAGCCACCCGTGAAAATACAGCCCGGCGACCGTCACGACGACGACGATGAAGTAATCCATGGCTATCCTTGGTCTCACCTGTAGGCCCGCAAATCAGCCAGCAACGGCTGTACCTGAGCTGAATGAAAACAATTTTATAACGTTTGCGCCGTGACACTTGTCAAGGCGCGGAGTCTAATGGACACCTGTCTTATGGAGATTGTCCCCATGCGTAAATCCGCTTTGCTGCTGGCCAGCTTCACCACCGTGTCGCTGCTGCTGGGCGGCTGCCAATCGTCGCTGACCGGCGACAGCTACTCCCGTGATGAGGCCCGCCGCGTGCAGACCGTGCGCATGGGCACCATCGAATCCCTGCGTCCGGTGAAGATCGAAGGCACCAAGACGCCAATCGGTGGCGGCGCTGGCGCCATTGTCGGTGGTGTCGCCGGCAGTGCCGTCGGTGGAGGCCGTGGCAGCATCGTCGCGGCGGTGATCGGTGCCGTGGCCGGTGGCTTGGCAGGCTCCGCCGCCGAAGAAGGCCTGACCCGTACCCAGGGTGTCGAGATCACCGTGCGTGAAGACGACGGCAGCATGCGCGCCTACGTGCAGCAAGTGCAGCAGAACGAGATCTTCCGTGTGGGTGAGCGTGTTCGCATCATGACTGTCGACGGCACCAGCCGCGTCACGCACTAACAGCACGCTTGAAAAGAAAACCCCGACCGGCTTGGCCGTGTCGGGGTTTCTTTTTGCCTGCGAAAGACGATCGGGTTAGTCGTTCAGCCCGAGGATATCCCGTGCC
Source organism: Pseudomonas sp. FG36 (assembly GCF_057809275.1). Lineage (NCBI taxonomy): Bacteria > Pseudomonadati > Pseudomonadota > Gammaproteobacteria > Pseudomonadales > Pseudomonadaceae > Pseudomonas > Pseudomonas sp. FG36. The sequence continues at coordinate 33,096 of NZ_JBMDJQ010000043.1, read as the reverse complement.
ACCGCTTCGGCGATGCGAATTCCGTCGACACCGGCAGACAGGATGCCACCGGCGTAGCCTGCGCCTTCACCTGCCGGGAACAGACCCTTGAGGTTGAGGCTCTGGAAGCTGGCGTCACGGGTGATGCGCAGTGGCGACGAGGTGCGGGTTTCGATGCCGGTCAGCACCGCGTCGTGCAGGTTGTAGCCCTTGATCTGGCGGTCGAAGGCCGGCAGTGCTTCACGGATCGCCTCGATGGCGAAGTCCGGCAGGCTTGGTGCCAGGTCGCCCAGGGTCACGCCCGGTTTGTACGACGGCTCGACGCTGCCCAGCGCGGTGGACGGGCGCCCGGCGACGAAGTCACCGACCAATTGCGCCGGTGCCTGGTAGTTGCTGCCGCCCATCACGTAGGCATGGGCTTCCAGGCGCTCCTGCAGCTCGATACCGGCCAGCGGGCCACCCGGGTAGTCGCGCTCGGGGTCGATACCGACAACGATGCCAGAGTTGGCGTTGCGCTCATTGCGCGAGTACTGGCTCATGCCATTGGTGACCACGCGGCCAGGCTCGCTGGTGGCGGCGACCACGGTGCCGCCCGGGCACATGCAGAAGCTGTAGACCGAACGACCGTTCTTGGCGTGGTGCACCAGCTTGTAGTCGGCGGCGCCGAGTTTCGGGTGGCCGGCGTACTTGCCCAGGCGCGCCTTGTCGATCAGCGACTGCGGGTGCTCGATACGGAAACCGACCGAGAACGGCTTGGCCTCCATGAACACACCCTTGGCGTGGAGCATGCGGAAGGTGTCTCGGGCGCTGTGCCCCAGGGCCAGCACCACATGGCGCGAGTGCAGCTGTTCACCGCTCTGCAGCACCACGCCGGTGAGCTGCTCGCCGTCCACCAGCAGGTCGGTGACCTTCTGCTCGAAGCGCACCTCGCCGCCCAGGGTGATGATTTCCTCGCGCATCTTCTCGACCATGCTGGTCAGGCGGAAGGTACCGATGTGCGGTTTGTTGATGTAGAGAATCTCGTCGGGCGCACCGGCCTTGACGAACTCTTCCAGCACCTTGCGACCGTGGTGGTTAGGGTCCTTGATCTGGCTGTACAGCTTGCCGTCGGAGAAGGTCCCGGCGCCGCCTTCGCCGAACTGTACGTTGGATTCGGGGTTGAGCACGCTCTTGCGCCACAGGCCCCAGGTGTCCTTGGTACGCTGGCGCACCTCTTTACCGCGCTCGAGCACGATCGGCTTGAAACCCATCTGCGCCAGCAGCAGCCCGGCGAAGATGCCGCAAGGGCCGAAGCCGACCACGATCGGGCGCGCAGGCAGCTCGGCCGGGGCCTGGCCGACGAACTTGTAGCTGACGTCCGGGGCCACGCCGATCTTGGCGTCGCCTTCGAAGCGGCGCAGCAGCTCGTCTTCGTTGCTGGTTTCAAGGTCGATGGTGTAGATGAACAGCAGCTCGCTGTTCTTCTTGCGCGCATCGTAGCTGCGCTTGAACAGGGTGAAGCCGAGCAGTTGCTCATCGCTGATGCCCAGGCGCTGGACGATGGCGGCGCGCAGCTCGTCGTCGGAGTGGTCCAGGGGCAGCTTCAGTTCGGTGATTCGTAGCATGGCAGGGTCCAGTATCCCGGCCATGGGCGGCCGGCGGCTTTACACAAACCGCCAAGTATAAGCTGTTAGCCGCCCCGACTGGCAGGATAAAAGCACCCGGTGATCAGAGGTCGCGGGCGCCGCCGTAGTAGGCGCAGCCCTGCAGGGTCTTGCCGTCGATGCGCAGCTCGGCCTTGAGGTGGCGGATGGCGCCGGTGGCGCCGTCGACGCAGCGCTGTGGCGCGACCCACAGTTCGACACGCTGGCCGTTGGCCTCGCTGGACAGGCTCAGGCCGCCGCCGGGCAGCGCTTCTTCCAGGTAAGGCAATGGCAACGGCTCCTGGCCGATGCGGTTGAGCACCATGCCCTTGCCGCTGGCCTTGATGTCCCAGTCTGGCTCGTGACCGCCGGCGCGCAGGGTCAACTGCTTGAAGTTGGGGTCTTCGCAGCCACGGTATTCGGAGGTGTCGAGGCGGTACAGGCGGGTCACGTCGAGCTGGCCGTCGCTGCCTGCCTGTTTGCTGCCGGCCATGCGCGCGCGGACATCGGCGAACAGCTTGTCACCGGCGTCGTCGGCCAGGGTGGCGGCCTCTTGCAGGATGCCGGTGCTGGCTGCGTCGTTGACGATGAAGCGGCGGCTTTCGTTGCAGGGTTTGAACAGCAGATGGCCGCCGGCCGCGCTCAGTTCGCCTTGCAGGCGGGTAGTGCCCAGGTTCGGGTCGACCGGTTTTTCGGCCAGCATCTGGCAGCCTGCGAACAGCGGCAGCAGGGCGGTGAGCAGCAGGGAAGGGGTGAGGCGCATCAGGCGGGCTCCGGTGTTCGGGCAAAAAGTGCCGGTCACGTTACCGAGCCTGCCGGGCCTCTACAAGAGGCACGGCCTCATCGCGGCGCAAGAAAAAAGGGCCCGAAGGCCCTTTGATCATTCAACCCCCGAGGTACGCATCGCGTACCTTCGGGTCGGTCAGCAACGCTTCACCGGTACCCTGCATCACCACCTTGCCGTTCTCCAGCACATAGGCGCGGTCGGCGATCTTCAGTGCCTGGTTGGCGTTCTGCTCCACCAGGAACACGGTCACGCCATCGCGGCGCAGCTGTTCGATGATGTCGAAGATCTGCTGGATGATGATCGGCGCCAGGCCCAGCGAAGGTTCGTCGAGCAACAGCAGCTTGGGCTTGCTCATCAGTGCCCGGCCGATGGCCAGCATCTGCTGCTCGCCACCGGACATGGTGCCACCACGCTGGATGTAACGCTCCTTCAGGCGCGGGAACAGTTGCAGGACCTTGTCCAACTGCTCTTGGTAGTCGCCCTTGTTGGTGAAGAAGCCGCCCATGGCCAGGTTTTCCTCGACGGTCAGGCGGGCGAACACGCGGCGGCCTTCCGGCACTACCGCGATGCTCTTGCGCATGATGTGCGACGACGGCTGGCCGACCAGTTCCTCGCCCAGGTACTTGATGCTGCCGCTGCTCGCCTGGGGCGAGCCGCACAAGGTCATCAGCAGTGTCGACTTGCCGGCGCCGTTGGCGCCGATCAGGGTGACGATCTCGCCCTGGTTGATCTCGACGTTGACGCTGTGCAGCGCCTGGATCTTGCCGTAGAAGGTGGAAACGTTCTCGAACTTCAGCATTTACGCCTCCCCCAGGTAGGCCTTGATCACATCAGGGTTGCCGCGAATCTCTTCCGGCGTGCCGTCGGCCAGGGGCGTGCCCTGGTTGATCACCACGATGTGGTCGGAAATGCTCATCACCAGCTTCATGTCGTGCTCGATCAGCAGCACGGTCACGTTGTGCGATTCGCGCAGGTAGGCGATGAGGGCCTTGAGGTCCTCGGTCTCCTTGGGGTTCAGACCGGCGGCCGGTTCGTCGAGCATGATGATCCGCGGTTGGGTCATCATGCAGCGGGCGATTTCCAGGCGCCGTTGCTGGCCGTAGGCCAGGGTGCCGGCGGTACGGTTGGCGAACTCGGTCAGGTTGACCTTCTCCAGCCAGTACTGGGCGCGCTCCATGGCCTCCTTCTCGCTGCGGCGGAAGCTCGGGGTCTTGAACAGGCCGGCGAAGAAGTTGGTGTTGAGGTGGCGGTGCTGGGCGATCAGCAGGTTTTCCAGCGCGGTCATTTCCTTGAACAGGCGCACGTTCTGGAAGGTTCGCACCACGCCCTTGCGGGCGATCTGATGGCCGGCCAGGCCCTGGATCGGCTGGCCGTCGAGCAGGATGGTGCCGCCGCTGGGCTTGTAGAAGCCGGTCAGGCAGTTGAACACGGTGGTCTTGCCGGCGCCGTTCGGGCCGATCAGTGCCACCACCTGTTTTTCCTTGACGGTCAGGGCCACGCCGTTGACCGCCAACAAGCCGCCAAAGCGCATGCTCAGGCCGCTGACTTGCAGAATTTCGCGGCTCATCGAGGCAGCTCCATGTGCGGACGTTGCATGGGCAGCAGGCCCTGCGGACGCCAGATCATCATCAACACCATCAGCGCACCGAACATCAGCATCCGGTATTCGCTGAACTCACGCATCATCTCCGGCAGCAGGATCATCACGATGGCCGCGAGAATCACGCCCAACTGCGAACCCATGCCCCCCAACACGACGATGGCGAGGATGATCGCCGACTCGATGAAGGTGAACGACTCCGGTGTCACCAGGCCCTGGCGGGCGGCGAAGAAGCTGCCGGCGAAACCGGCGAAGCAGGCACCCAGGGTGAACGCCGAGAGCTTGATCACGGTAGGGTTCAGGCCCAGCGCGCGGCAGGCGATCTCGTCTTCACGCAGCGCTTCCCAGGCACGGCCAATCGGCATGCGCAGCAGGCGGTTGATCACGAACAGCGCCAGCAGGGCCAGCAGCAGGGCGACCAGGTAGAGGAAGATGACCTTGTTGATCGAGTTGTATTCCAGCCCGAAGAACTCGTGGAAGGTCTGCATCCCCTCGGCAGCGCGGCGCTCGAAGGTCAGGCCGAAGAACTCCGGCTTGGGGATGTTGCTGATGCCGTTGGGGCCGCCGGTCCAGTCGGTGAGGTTACGCAGGAACAGGCGGATGATCTCGCCGAAGCCCAGGGTCACGATCGCCAGGTAGTCACCGCGCAGGCGCAGCACCGGGAAGCCGAGCAGGAAGCCGAAGGTCGCGGCCATCAGGCCGGCGATCGGCAGGCACACCCAGAAGCTCCAGCCCAGATAGTGCGAGAGCATCGCGTAGCTGTAGGCGCCGACGGCGTAGAAACCTACGTAACCCAGGTCGAGCAGGCCCGCAAGGCCCACCACGATGTTCAGGCCCAGGCCCAGCAACACGTAGATCAGGATCAGCGTGGCGATGTCGACTGCGCCGCGGGAGCCGAAGAACGGCCAGATCAGGGCGGCGACGATCAGGCCCATGATCACCCAGCGCTGGGTTTTCGGCAGGGTCAGGAAGTTGCTCACCGAAGGCGGTACCAGCTTGCGGTCCGAGCGGCGGCCCATCACCGCGCTCCACTGCTTGTCGAACAAGACCCGCAGGAACATCAGCACCGAGCACGCGGCGATGATGCCGATGGTGAACGAGCCCTGGCTATGTACCACCAGGCTGATGCCATCGATGCTGAGTTTCAGGCCCAGCACCGGGAAGGCCACGGCCCAGACCAGCAAGGCGCTGAAGAACGCCTGTTTGAGATTTCTGTTCATACTTTTTCAACCTCCGGGCGGCCCAGGATGCCGGTCGGCCGGAACAGCAGGACAAGAACCAAAAGACCGAATGCCACCACGTCCTTGTACTGGTCGCCGAAGATGTCGGCGCCGAACGCTTCGGCCACGCCCAGCACCAGCCCGCCGAGCATGGCGCCCGGGATGCTGCCGATGCCGCCCAGTACCGCCGCGGTGAAGGCCTTCAGGCCCACCAGGAAACCGGCGTTGGGGTTGATCACTCCGTACTGCATGCTCAGCAGCACGGCCGCCACCGCCGCCAGCGCGGCACCGATGACGAAGGTCAGGGCGATGATGTTGTTGGTGTTGATGCCCAGCAGGTTGGCCATCTTGATGTCCTCGGCGCAGGCGCGGCAGGCGCGCCCCAGGCGGGAACGGGAGATGAACAGGGTCAGGCAGGTCATGGCGACGAGGGTCACCACGAACACCAGGATCTGCATGTACGAGACCAGCACTTCCTCAGCGCCCCCCGGGCCGAACGAGAAGCTGCCGGGGATCAGGTTGGGGATGGACTTGTCTTTCGAGTCCTGTGACAGCAGGACGGTGTTCTGCAGGAAGATCGACATGCCGATGGCGGAGATCAGCGGGATCAGCCGGTTGCTGTTGCGCAGCGGCCGGTAGGCGACCCGTTCGATGCTGTAGCCGTAGGCACTGGTGACGCAGATCGTGGCGACGAAGGCCACGGTCATCAGGATCGGCAACGAGTGGATGCCCATCATGGCCAGCCCGGCGAGGGCGATGAAGGCCACGTAGGAACCGATCATGTACACCTCGCCGTGGGCGAAGTTGATCATGCCGATGATGCCGTACACCATCGTGTAACCGATGGCGATCAGCGCGTAGGTACTGCCGATGGTCAATCCGTTAACCAGTTGTTGTAGGAAATGGTAGATCTCAGGCATTACAGCGCTCCTAAAAACCTGATTTGCATTTCTCTGGCGGGGGATGACCCCGGCCCCTTGTTCTCGTGGTCTTCGCCACGTGATCTTTTTGCGGGCACGGCCAGGAAACCGCGGGTGACGGTTTTAAGATTTTCAGGTGAACCGGCTCCCGGATCACGGGAATCAGGTTCATGAACCTCGTAAAACAAAGCCCACTGCTCGCACAGTGGGCTTCTCGGTCAGCTATTAGTCACGCAGTTACTGAGGGGAGACTTCGGTCTTCGGCTTGCCGAAGTGCCATTCGTAGACCACGAATTTGAAGTCCTTCAGGTCGCCTTTCTCATCGTAGGACAGGTCGCCGGTCGGGGTCTTGAAGGTACCGGCGTGGATGGCGGCAGCCACCTTGTCGGTGTCTTCGGACTTGGCAGCCTTGATGCCTTGGGCGATCAGTTCGACAGCCGAGTAGGCCGGGAAGACGAACGGACCGCTTGGGTCCTTGCCGTCGGCCTTGATGGCGTCGACGATGGCCTTGTTCTCAGGTGCTGCGTCGAACGACTTGGGCAGGGTCACCAGCAGGCCTTCGGAGGCGCCCTGGGCGATCTGCGAGATGGAGTCGTTACCCACGCCTTCCGGGCCCATGAACTTGGCTTTCAGGCCTTTCTCTTGTGCCTGGCGCAGGATCAGGCCCAGCTCCGGGTGGTAGCCGCCGTAGTAGACGAAGTCGACGTTGTTCTGCTTGAGTTTCTGGATGATCGAGGAGAAGTCCTTGTCACCGGCGTTCAGGCCTTCGAAGACGGCGACCTTGGTGCCTTTGCCTTCCAGGGTGGTCTTGACCGCGGTGGCGATGCCTTCGCCGTACTGCTGCTTGTCGTGCAGCACCGCAACGACCTTCGGCTTGACGTGGTCGGCGATGTAGTTGCCGGCGGCCGGGCCCTGGGCGCTGTCCAGGCCGATGGTGCGGAAGATCAGCTTGTAGCCACGGGCGGTGATTTCCGGGGAGGTGGCGGCTGGGGTGATCATGATCACGCCTTCGTCTTCGTAGATGTCGGACGCAGGCTGGGTGGAGCTGGAGCACAGGTGGCCGATCACGTACTTGACGCCATCGTTGACCACTTTGTTGGCGACGGCCACGGCCTGTTTAGGGTCGCACGCGTCGTCGTATTCCTTGGCTTCGAGCATCTTGCCATCGACGCCGCCCTTGGCGTTGATGTCCTTGATGGCCTGTTTGGCGCCAACGAACTGCATGTCGCCGTACTGGGTCACCGGCCCGGTCTTGGGACCGGCGATGCCGATCTTGATGGTGTCGGCGGCAAACGAATGGCTGGCGACTCCGGCCAGAACCATCGCGGCAAACAGCTTGGAAATCTTGATCATAGTGCTCCACTCATTCTGTTGTAATTCTTATAGTCCTGAGGCCAGGGCTACAGACCGGGCGGGATTCGCGGCCTGGCTACGCCAATGCCGTAAGCCCACCTTCCCCCGGAACATGTCCCGGAACTGTACCGGTACAGTGTAGAGCGCTGTCCGAGCGCTTGAAAAGCGGGCGAAAAGCGTCTGTCTCAAGGGGTGTCGCTTGATCGACATAAAGATACAGAAAAGCGCCATCACTTTGCCTGTATTCCCAGCCCGCCCCCACAAGTTCGGGCCTGATCGACCAAATTACGTATTTGAAACCGGGTTTTTCTGCAAAAATGCCGGCCTTTTTGTTGGCCGATCTTTGCGCAGGTAAAACCCATGACTGATCAAGTAAGCACCCTCTATGCCAAACTGCTCGGCGAGACTGCCGTCATCGAGTGGAAAGCCCTGGAGCGTTTCTGGGCCAAGGGTGACCTGATTTGGGTCGACCCCAGCCTCGACCTGATCGCCGTTGCCGAGGCGATGGCCGAGAATCGCGGCGAGATCTTCGCCAAGTGGCGCAATGATGGCACTGTCGGGCCGGTCTCCGCCGAGCAGGCACTCGACCTGCAAACCCGCGATCCAGAGATCTGGGCGGTGGTGGTTTCGCCGTTCATCGTGATCCAGGCGAAGAAAGCGGAATAAGCGCGGGCTTTTTTAGTGCGTGAAAACGCGCAAACGCTCCGCAATGGTGCGCATTGACGCTCACGTAAGGTGGAAGTTGGTAACAGTGGCGGGGTGATTCGGCGGGGCGGTAACAGTTTACGGAATGCGTAAATGGGGCCGCTTTGCGGCCCCAGCTGAATCAGTAGTCCACACGCCCGGTATGGCTGTTCAGCGAAATCACCCGGGTCTTGCCGATGCGGTGGCGGAAGATCTCGCGCAGGTACTTCACCGCCTTTTTCACGCACTCGCGCGACAGGCGGATGTCGTTGATCGAGACGAAGCGGCTCTTGTCGTTGATCAGTTCGCGGTACTTCTTCTCGTACATCGGCTTGATCGCGTACCAGTTGGTGTCGAGGATCTTCGCCGGGTTCTCGAACTCGTTGAGCAGGTCGTCGATGCTGTCTTCATCGAAGTGCTCGCTGGTGATGAACTCGAGGATCGCATTGTCCATGGTGTCGTCGAAGCGGTACGGGTTGCGCGCGAAGCAACGCTTGATGAACGCCACGATCAGCGTGAGGAAATCGTCCGACAGGCACGGGCTCTTGGCGATCAGGGTGGTCAGCGACAGGTTGGCCGAGGCGCCGATCACCAGCGCATAGCGCTTGAGCGTGGTGTTGGGGAACAGGCTGTTGAGGTGGGTCTTGAGCCGGTTCAGGTCCATGTACGACAGCTTGTAGTCCTTGGGCAGTGAGACGATCGACACCACCGACGAACAGTTCTTGAAGAAATGCAGGTCGTGCAGCGCCGCGGCGTCGTAGCCCGAGGCCTGGTACTGCTCCAGCGCGGCGCGGTAGCGGCGCGACTCGATCGGCAGCAGGCTGATGCCTTCGATGGCCTGGGTCTGCTTGTTGAAGTGCGGCAGGTCGATGGAGCGGAAGAACAGGTCGTCGATGTCCAGGCGCGGCTGTTCACGCTCGAACACCTTGAACTTGTCCGACCCTGCCGGCGGCACTTCCGGCACCACCGACTCGGCATAGGCGATGGCCACGGGGCCGGCCAGGCTCATGAACAGGTCGTTGGCGTCCAGGCGGATGGTCTCGCCGATGTCGATGCCGGCGCGGCGGAAGTAGTTCTGGTCGTAGTCGGTGGTCACCGCCTGCGCCGTGAGGATGTTGAAGATCTGCTGGGAGATGTACTGGTTGGCGTGCTTCTCCATGGCGTTGACGTCGATGTTCTGGATCGTGCCGTCGTCGCTCTCCTCGGCGTAGCGCATGATGTCGTTGGAGATCAGCATCATCGCGTTCCACGGGCGGATGCGCCCCATGACGCTGGCTTCGCTGCTGTCTTCATTGTCGAAGTTGTACGAGAAGTCCCATTCCTCCGACAGATACTTGCACAGCAGGCGCCCGGCGTTGATATGCAGGGCTTCGGACATTTCGCTGCGGTGATCGGAGGCATTGGGCAGCACGCAGATGCCGCTGGTGAAGATCGGCTCGAACACGAACGAATGCCCGCTCTTGCCGTCGTTCTCGTCGGCCGGCTTGGTATCGAAGGTCTTGTTCATGTACGAGTACTGCTGGGCCAGGCCGAATTCCGAGGCCATGCCCGAGCCGGTGCCGCCGCCGGCGCTGAAGATGTAGAAGTACAGGCGCGACTGGTTGGCCTTGATGCCGCAGGAATCGATCAGGTACGAGTGGATCAGCTTCCAGTCGGCGCTGGAGAAGCGCTGGGTGTCCTTGTTGAGAATGATCTTGGCCAGGTACTGGCCGAGTATCGGCGCGTTGCCGGCGCCGCCGGCATGCACCTCGGACAGGTCCATGATCTTCATCTTGCTGTAGTCGCGCAGGAAGCCGCCGCGCTCGCCCTTGCGCGAGAAGCGGATGCGCCCGGCGATGTCCTTGTCCAGGTCGCCAAGCATCACCAGCGGCTCGACCAGAAACACCGGCTTGGCCGCCTTGTTCTGTACCAGGCGCAGGTTCTGGCGGATCCAGCGCGCCGGGCTGTAGCCCGCTTCGCCCTTGAAGCGGTCCTCGTTGTTGTACTCGTTGAGGAAGAATGTGCGGGCGTTGTACACCAGCTCCGCCACATCCAGGGCGATGTTCGAGCCGCAACGACCCAGGCCGATCAGGCACACCGACGGGAACTGCTGCTCCAGGCGCAGCTGGTCCTCGTCCTCGACATGCAGGTTGGGCGGGAACACCAGGTCGCGCAGGCCGTCGAGGTTGTCGAGGATGCGCTGGATGTCCTGCTCGGTGAAGTACAGGTACTGTTGCGCCGGCATGCTGCGGGTCGCGGGGAAGTCTCGAGCACTGCCGGCGGTCAGCGAAGTGGTGCTGAGGGACGGCTCGGGAGCCGCATTGGCAGAAGTGTTCGTAGAGGTCATAGTGCGCCATTTGCCTGGTGTGGTTGGCTTCCCGGTGATGCATGTCATCTAGCCATCACGGAGAAATTTCGCGACTTTATCAGTGCGTCTTTTTCTTGTGCGATAGGGGGTTTCCTTAGGCGGACTAAGGTTTTTCCCTTCGTACCCGCATTGCATCGTCCGTTTGTCACGCTTCTTTAATCTGGAGTTGCTCATGAGTACTGCATTGCCTTCGTTGGGGTTTGCCGGGATCGGCCTGATGGGCCTGCCGATGTGCCGTCGGCTGCTGGCCGCGGGGTATCCGCTGACCGTGTGGAACCGCAGCCCGGACAAATGCGCCGAGCTGGTTGCCGCCGGCGCCCAGCTGGCCGGTAGCCCTGCCGAGCTGTGCCAGGTGGCGGACATGGTGCTGCTGTGCCTGGCCGACACGGCGGTGGTGCGCGAAGTGGTGTTCGGTGAGCAGGGCATCGCCCGTGGCGGGCGCAGCGGTCAGCTGCTGGTGGACTTCTCCAGCCTCGAGCCGACCGCCACTCGCGAGATGGCGGCGGAGCTGGCGGCCCTGTGCGGCATGGCCTGGCTCGATGCCCCGGTGTCCGGCGGCACGCCAGGGGCCGAGGCCGGCACCCTGGCGATCATGGTCGGGGGCGAGGCGAGCGATCTGCAGCGGGCGCGGCCGGTGCTGTTGACCCTGGGCCAGCGGGTGACACACATGGGCGCGGTGGGGGCCGGCCAGGTGACCAAGGCGTGCAACCAGATGATCGTGGCCTGCAACGCGCTGGTGATCGCCGAGGTGGTGGCGCTGGCCGAGCAGTCAGGGGTCGATGCGCGGCTGATCGCCGAGGCCCTGGCTGGCGGGTTTGCCGACTCGAAACCCTTGCAGATCCTCGCCCCGCAAATGGCCGAAAGCCGCTTCGAGCCGGTCAAGTGGCACGTGCGCACCTTGCTCAAGGACCTCGACAGCGCGGTGAAATTTTCCCGCGAACAGGGTTCGGCGACGCCGCTCAGTGGCCTCGCCGCGCAACTGATGCGCCTGCACGGTAGCCAGGGTTATCTGCAAAAAGATCCGGCGACCCTGGTAACGCTGTATCGCAACAAGGACTGAGCTCGCCGGGCTGGCGGTCGAGCCGTTCGAGGATCGGCCGCAACTCGGCCAGCGGCACTGGCTGGCTGAGCAGGTAACCCTGCAGGTAGTCGCAGCCGTGGCTGGCGAGGAATTCGTGCTGCTCGACAGTCTCGACGCCTTCGGTGACCACTTTCAGGTGCAGGGTATGGGCCATGATGATGATCGCCTGGACGATCTCGCGGTCTTTCTGGCTGCCGGGCACGTCCTGGATGAACGAGCGGTCGATCTTCAGCACGTCCAGCGGCAGGCGCTTGAGGTAGGCCAGCGATGAATAGCCGGTGCCGAAATCATCGATCGACAGCGCCACGCCCTGGGCACGGATGCGCTTGAGCAGGGTGATGGTGTGGTGGATGTCGCCCATCAGGGCATTTTCGGTGACCTCCAGCTCCAGCTGGCGCGGCGCCAGGCCGGCCTGGAACAAGGCCATTTCCACCTCGGTGGCCAACTCCTCGCGGCCCAGGGTGAGGGCCGAGCAGTTCACCGTGACCTTGAGATCGCCATAGCCGTGACGATTGAGCTGGGCCAGGTCCTCACAGGCCCGGCGCAGCACCCACAGGTCCAGCTCGGCGATCAGGCCGTTGGCTTCGGCAATACAGATGAAACGGTCGGGGCTGAGCAGGCCATGCTGTGGATGTTGCCAGCGCACCAGGGCCTCGAGCTTGGCCACCTGGCCGCTGCGCAGGTCGAAGATCGGCTGGTAGTGCACGCACAGGCCACGCTCTTCGAACAACGCCACGCGCAATTCTTCTTCCAGTTGCAGCTCGAGGGTGGCGCGGGTCTTCAGGCCGTTGTTGAAGAAGTTCAGGCTGTTGCGCCCGCAGCCTTTGGACTGGTAGAGCGCCAGATCGGCGTTCTTCAGCAGTTCTTCGGTGCTCTGGCCGTCGTCGGGGAAGATGCTGATGCCGATGCTGGTGGTCATCACCATGCGCCGGCCCGCCAGGTCGATCGGCTCCTTCATGCGCTGCATGATGCGCTGGGCCAGGTGGCGCGCCTCGTCGCGGCTGTTGAGGCTGGTGACAATGCAGAACTCGTCGCCACCGAAGCGGGCCACCAGGTCCTGGCCACGGGTAGCGGCCTTGATGTGGTCGGCGATCACCTTGAGCAGTTCGTCGCCGGCGGCATGCCCGAGGCTGTCGTTGATCCGCTTGAAGTGATCGATATCGAGGAACATCACCGCCAGCATGCCGTCATGGGCGGCCTGCTCGGCCAGGCGCTCGGCGAAGACCTGGTTGAAGCCGCGGCGGTTGACCAGGTTGGTCAGGGCGTCGTAGTGGGCGGCCTGCTGCAGCGAGGCGCGGGCCTGGTCGAGCTGGCTGAGCAGTACGTTGACCCGGCGCAGGTCGTGCTCCTTGCTCTGCAGCTTCTTGTCGGCCAGCGCCGCGCTGATGCTGCCAGCGCTGATCAGCAGGGTGATGACGGCAATGGTCAGCGCCAGTTGCAGGCTGTTGTCGGCCGAAGGCAGACGCAGCGCGGTCTCGCTGGGGATCACCAGGGTCATCGCCGCCATGCCGGTGAAATGGGTCAGGACGATACCTGCGGCCATCAACAGGCTGGCACCGTACTTGAGCAGCAGGTGCAAGGTGCCGCTGCCCTTGTTGAAATAGCGCGCCATCAGCAGCGCCACCAGGCTGGTGAGTACGGCGATGCCGACAGAGGCGAGCAGCAGGCCGGTCTGGTAGTACTGCAGGGCGCTGGTCTGCATGGCGGCCATGCCGGTGTAGTGCATGACACTGATGCCCAGGCCGATGAACAGCGCGGTCTGCAGGTAGTGGCGCAGGCGCATCTGACTGCGGTTGAGGCTGTTCATCGCCAGCCAGGCAGCCAGCAGCGCCACCAGCAGTGACAGGCCGGTCAGCGGGGCGTCGAAGTGGATTTCCAGGGGCGCCTGGAAGGCCAGCATGCTGATGAAATGCATGGCCCAGATGCCCCCGGCCAGGCAGCACGCACCGAGCACGCGCCATTGCCGACGGGCGAAGCGGTCTTCGCATTGGCTCTGGCGTTCGCTCATGTCCAGGGTGGCGAAACAGGCGGCGCTCGCCACGATGAAGGCAAGCAGCACCAGGAAGGGGTTGTGTCGGCAGTCGAGGATGATCTGTCCGGTCGCCGGCAGCTCGGCGAACAATTGCAGTCCCAGCCACTCCATTGCAGGCCTCTTCGTCGAGTCTTCACTCGTCCCCAAAAAGCACGGATGGAGACTGTTCCTGCTGGAGTATAGGAACGGGTACCTAAGCCTTCCTGATTAATGGCAATTTGATTTCTACCATTTGGATATGTAGGCAATAGCCAGATGGTCTAAATGGATTGTTTGTCGGCCGTAACGAGCGCGGGGCAAGCCCGCTCCCTGCAATCCCGAGCCGGAATTGTGGGAGCGGGCTTGCCCCGCGATGACCGCCATGGCGATCAACCGGCGACGAGCACCCGGATCGCCTCGAGGCGCAGTGCCGCTTTTTCCAGCGCCGCCAGGCCCTCTTCGCGCTGCTTGCGCAGGGCGTCGATCTCGCTGTCGCGCACGCTCGGGTTGACGGCCTTCAACGCAGTCAGGCGCGCCAGCTCCTCGTCGGCTTCGGCGGTCAGGCGTTGCCGGGCCTGGGCCACGCGCTCGTCGTGGGTTGGCAGGACCTTGGCCTCGCCCGCGGCGATGCGCTTGGCCAGCACGTCGCGCTGGGCCTGGATGAACTTGTTGGCGCTGGCCTTGGGCACGCTTTCGAGCTGGTCGTTGAGGGTTTCGAAGGCCACCCGCGGGCCCAGGTCGTTGCCGTTGGTGTCGAGCAGGCAGCGCAGCGCGGCCGGCGGCAGGTAGCGCCCCAGCTGCAGGCTGCGCGGTGCCACCACTTCGCTGACATAGAGCAGTTCGAGCAGCACGGTGCCGGGCTTGAGCGCCTTGTTCTTGATCAGCGCCACGGCGGTGTTGCCCATCGAGCCGGACAGCACCAGGTCCATGCCACCCTGGACCATCGGGTGCTCCCAGGTGAGGAACTGCATGTCCTCGCGCGACAGCGCCTGGCCACGGTCGTAGGTGATGGTCACGCCTTCGTCGTCACCCAGCGGGAAGCTGGCGTCGAGCATCTTCTCGCTTGGCTTGAGGATCAGGGCGTTTTCCGAGTGGTCCTCGCTGTCGATACCGAAGGCGTCGAACAGGGTTTCCATGTAGATCGGCAGGGCGAACTGGTCGTCCTGCTCGAGGATTGCCTCGACCAGCGCCTGGCCTTCGCCGGCGCCACCGGAGTTGAGCTCCAGCAGGCGGTCGCGACCGGTGTGCAGCTCGGCCTCCAGGCGCTCGCGTTCGGCACGGGCCTCGCCGACCAGCTGGGTCCAGCCTTTGTCGTCGCCACCGGCCAGCTGTTGCAGCAGGCGCGGGCCGAACTGGTGTTGCAGGGCGTTGCCGGTCGGGCAGGTGTTGAGGAAGGCGTTGAGGCCTTCGTGGTACCACTGGAACAGGCGCTCCTGCGGGCTGTCCTGCAGGTACGGGATGTGCAGTTGGATCGTGTGCTTCTGGCCGATCCGGTCAAGGCGGCCGATGCGTTGCTCGAGCAGGTCCGGGTGGGCCGGCAGGTCGAACATCACCAGGTGATGGGCGAACTGGAAGTTGCGGCCCTCGCTGCCGATCTCGGAACACACCAGCACCTGGGCGCCGAACTCTTCGTCGGCGAAGTAGGCGGCGGCGCGGTCACGCTCGAGGATGCTCATGCCTTCATGGAACACCGAGGCCGGGATGCCGGAGCGCACGCGCAGGGCGTCTTCCAGGTCCATGGCGGTCTCGGCGTGGGCGCAGATCACCAGGACCTTGGTGCGCTTGAGCATCTTCAGGGTGTCGATCAGCCAGTCGACCCGAGGGTCGAAACGCCACCAGCGCTCGTCGTCGCCGGCTTCGCCCTGGGCCTGGAAGGCCACTTCCGGGTACAGCTCGGCGCGCTCGCCCGAAGGCAGGTCGGCATAGGCCTCGGGGTTGGCCAGCGGGTAGGGGTGCAGTTGGCGCTCGGGGAAGCCCTGGATCGCCGCACGGGTGTTGCGGAACAGCACGCGGCCGGTACCGTGGCGGTCGAGCAGTTCGCGGATCAGGCGCGCGCTGGCCTGGCTGTCGCCATCGCTGACCGCGGCCAGCAGTGCTTCGCCTTCGGCGCCGAGGAAGCCCTGGATGGTGGCGTGGGCTTTCGGCGACAGGCGGCCTTCGTCGAGCAGCTCCTGTACCGCTTCGGCCACCGGGCGATAGTGCTCGCTTTCGGCGCGGAAGGCGGCCAGGTCGTGGAAGCGGTTGGGGTCGAGCAGGCGCAGGCGGGCGAAGTGGCTGTCCTGGCCGAGCTGTTCAGGTGTGGCGGTGAGCAGCAGCACGCCGGGAATCACCTGGGCCAGCTGCTCGACCAGCGAGTATTCGGGGCTGGCCTGCTCTTCGTGCCAGACCAGGTGGTGGGCCTCGTCGACCACCATCAGGTCCCAGCCAGCGGCGAACAGCGCGTCCTGGGCCTTTTCGTCCTCGACCAGCCACTCCAGCGCGACCAGCGCCAGCTGGGCATCTTCGAACGGGTTGCTGGCGTCGCTTTCGATGAAGCGCTCGGCGTCGAACAGTGCAACCTGCAGGTTGAAGCGCCGGCGCATTTCCACCAGCCACTGGTGCTGGAGGTTTTCCGGCACCAGAATCAGTACGCGGCTGGCGCGACCGGACAGCAGCTGGCGGTGGATTACCAGGCCGGCCTCGATGGTCTTGCCCAGGCCCACTTCGTCGGCCAGCAGTACGCGGGGAGCGATGCGGTCGGCCACTTCACGGGCGATGTGCAACTGGTGGGCGATAGGTTGGGCGCGCACGCCACCCAGGCCCCATAGCGTGGAGAGCATCTGCTTGCTGGTGTGCTGCAGGGTGTTGTAGCGCAGCGAAAACCACGACAGCGGGTCGATCTGCCCGGCGAACAGGCGGTCGCTGGCCAGACGGAACTGAATGAAGTTGGACAGCTGCGTCTCGGGCAGTGTGCGCGGTTGGTTCTGCGGGTCGATGCCGTGGTAGACCATCAGGCCGTCGATGTCCTCGACCTCCTGCACGGTCAGCTTCCAGCCTTCGAAATGGGTGATCAGGTCGCCTGGCGAGAAACGCACGCGGGTCAGCGGCGCATTGCGTAGCGAGTACTGGCGGGTGTCGCCCGTGGCCGGGTAGAGCACGGTCAACAGGCGGCCATCCTGCGCCAGGATGGTCCCAAGACCGAGCTCGGCCTCGCTGTCGCTGATCCAGCGTTGCCCCGGTTGATACTGCTGCGCCATACTGCCAAAACTCCCGCGATGAAAAAGCTGGCCATGTTACCGGATCGGCTGCGCCAGACCAAAGAATCTCAGTGAGTCTAGCGTGTTCATCGACGAACACCCGTCACGAGGGCCATGCGCCAACATGTTTGCCAAGCACCGCTGGTTGAACGTCACCTTGGGCCTGGGCAGCCTGGCGCTGCTGGCCGCCTGTGAACAGAAAAGCTTCGAGATCCTGCCGCCGATCCCGGTCGAGCAACTGGAAGTGCTCGGCGTGCAGACACCGATCAAGAGCGTGCATTTCCATGACCGCGAGGGCGAGGGCCTGCTGGTGCTGAGCCGGGTCGACGGCCAGGCCACCGACCCCGATACCGAGGAGGAAGTCGACAAGGTGGTGCTCAAGGCCACCCTGTATGGCCGCGCCGCCAGTGCCGATGTCTTCAAGCCGCGCTGGCAGATCGAGCAGGAGACCACCTGCGCCGGCCTCGACCTCGACGTCGACTTTTATACCGATGTCAGTGATGTCGGCGACCTGAACAAGGACGGTGTCGCTGAAGTGACAGTGGCCAGCCATGCCTTCTGCGGTGGCGGTATCGACCCCCACGACATCGCCATCGAGATGCGTGAAGGCCAGGCGATCTACACCATTACCGGCCAGTCGCTGATCAGCCCGCCCGGTGAAGACCCGTTTGGCGGCGAGCGCGAAGACAGCGCCTCGTTGAAGAACGCCCCGCCAGGTGTGCGCGAACATATGGATGCGGTCTGGCAGCAGGTCTACAAGCGGCCATGGAGCGAGTCGAGCCCTCCACCCGACGACCCGGACGAAGACGCCGAGTAGGCCCGCGCTATACTCCAGCGCAATGCAGCGTTGTGACACGCCGCACACCTTCGACCGCAGTCATTCAAGGCGGCGCACCACCAGCCGACAACAAGGCTACAGGAGACCTCCCATGCTGCCGCCGATCATCCCGCTCAGTGCCGCCCCCGTGACCTCGCAACACGACCCGGTCAAGCCACCGCCGACCATTGCGCCGGTGGTGCCCACGCAGCCGACCTCCAGCGATGGCACTATCGACCTGAAGAATCATCGTGATCCCGAAGAGCAGGCCTTGCTGCTGCGTGACGAGCAACGCCGCCAGCAAAAAAGGCGCAAGCAGGCTGAAGGTGATCGGTACGAGGCCGTCCCGGGTGAGGAACTCAATGCCGACAACACCGTGCCGGTGGTGCCGATGGGCGAGCGCACGCGCCAGGGGTTGCTGGTGGATATCGAAGTCTGACTAGTCAGCGCCCTGGCAAGCCTTCATTATTGAGGCCTCTGCTGTCCGTCGAGCCCACCATGAGCCAAGACAACCTGATCGACTTCGGCGCCGAACGCGCCAAACGCATTCACGACCTCAATGACAAGCGCCTGGACGACATGCGCCAGGCCTTCGAGCAGGCCATGCCGCTGACCCAGGCCAAGAAGAAAAAGCCCAAGGGCAAACCGAAGAAACGCTGAAACTTGATGCAGGTCAACCCTGCACCCGCCTTCCGCGCCCGGCTCCGGGCGCCATTGACTCCGGTCAATTTTCCTCCTCCTCGCATTGGTTACCTTGCACCCATCGGATGACGGCACATCAAGGGAGGAGCCGACATGTTCTTCGACAACGTGGTTATCGCCGGGGTGGTAACAGTCGGGTTGATGTTGGCCTTCTTCGCCGGTCTGGGCATTTTCATCTGGAAGGATTCGAAAAAGCGCAACCAGCGCTGATCCTTCCCGATACACGAGCACGCAAGGCATTTAGGGCGACTTCGGTCGCCCATTTTTTTGCCTGCGAAAAACTGACTGTTTAGATGATTAGCTAGCTAATTAATCGTTTGCGCTTTATCCTTCCTCCCGTTGTCTATCTTTCTTCCTATTACCCCCTGCGCGCCCAAGGTCCGTTTCGTGCCCATCACCTTCCAGGCCCTGTTTGCCCCCAGCAGCCTCGCCCTCAAGTTCGCCATCAAGACCTTGCTTGGTGGCGGCCTGGCGTTGTGGTTGGCGATGCGCTGGGGCCTGGAGCAACCGGCGTGGGCGCTGATGACCGCCTTCATCGTCGCCCAGCCGCTTTCGGGGATGGTCGTGCAGAAGGGCCTGGCGCGGTTGGCTGGCACCCTGGTCGGTACCTGCATGTCGGTGGTGTTCATCGGCCTGTTCGCCCAGACCCCGTGGCTGTTCCTGCTGACCCTGGCCTTGTGGCTGGCCCTGTGCACCGCTGCCTCGACCCAACTGCGCAGCGCCTGGGCCTACGCGTTCGTGCTGGCCGGCTACACCGTGGCGATCATCGCCCTGCCGGCGATCGATCACCCGCTGCAGGTATTCGACCAGGCCGTGGCGCGCTGCACCGAGATTTGCCTGGGCATCGTCTGTGCCACCCTCACCAGCGCGCTGCTCTGGCCCATGCGCGTGGAGCAGCAACTGGCTGGCCAGGCTCGCCAGGCCTGGCACAACGGTCTGCAGGCGGCCAGCGCCATGCTTGGGGGCGAAGACGAGGCACGCAGCGGCCTGCTCGACAGCCTCGGGCGCATCGTCGCCATCGATGCCCAGCGCGAACATGCCTGGTTCGAAGGCAGCCGCGGCCGCCAACGCGCCCGGGCAATCAGCGGCCTGAGCCAGTCACTGATGGTGCTTTTGCGTATCTCGCGCTCGGTGCGCAGGCAGTGGCGCCAGCTTGAAGAGGGCGAAGCCAGGCATCTGGCGCCATGGCTGGACGAGGTGCGCGCTCACCTGGCCAGCCCCGACCAGCCCAGCTTGCTGCTGTTGCGCCAGCGTGTCTGGGACGCCGCCCACGACGAGCGGATCAGCCCAGCCGAGCATTATTGCCTGGCGCGCCTGAGCTTGCTGTTGGACTACACGATGGCTTGCGCCCAGGCCCTCGACGATGTCGAGCAGGGGCGGGCGCCCAGGCAGGCGACGCAGAGCCTGGCAACCCATCGCGACCTGTCCCTTGCCCTGCTGTTCGGTTCGCGCAGCGCCCTGGCCTTCCTGGCCATGAGCAGTTTCTGGCTGGCCACGGCCTGGCCATCGGCGCCAGGCGGCCTGGTGCTCACCTGTGTGGTCTGCAGCCTGTTCGCCAGCCGCGAGAATGGCGCGCAGATCGGCCTGAGTTTCCTGCGCGGTATCCTCCTGGCCATCCCGGTGGCGTTCCTGGTGGGGCAGATCCTGCTGCCGCAATGGAGCAGCTTCGCCATGCTCTGCCTGGGCATGGGCGTGCCGCTGTTCTTCGGCGCCCTGGGCATGGCCCACCCGCGTACCGGGGCGACCGCCACTTCCTATTGCCTGCACTTCATCGTTTTGGTGGCGCCGCTCAATGCCATGCATTTCGATGTGGCGACCATGCTCAACAGCGCCCAGGCCATGCTGCTGGGCGTGGGCGCCGCGGTAATGGCGTTCCGCTTGCTGGTGCTGCGTCACCCGGCATGGCTTGGCCGGCGCCTACGCGCGGCCACGCAAGGCGACCTGGTGCGCCTGACCCGGCGCGACCTGCGCGGCGCCGACAGCTGGTTCGGTGGGCGCATGGCCGACCGCCTGATGCAGCTGGCGCGACATGCCAGCGAGCTGCCCGAAGCCGAGCGCAAGCGCTGGGACGATGGCCTGCACGGCCTGGATATCGGTGACGAACTGGTGCACCTGCGCATGTGCCTGGCCGTGGCCAAAGCACCGCTGGGCAATGCCGAGCGCCAGTATCTGCAGCAGTTGCAGGCGGTACTCGCCAGCGGCCCGGCGCCGGGGCGTGGCCAGCGCCTGGACGCCGCCAGTGAAGAGTTCATCGAGGCCCTGCGCCGTCAGCCGCCCAGTGACCCGCTGCGCCTGGCCATCGGCGCGGTGCTGCAATTGCGCAAGAGCTGGGGCAAGTGGTGCCGCTGGCAGGAGGAAGCCCATGGGGCTGCGTGAGTGGGCACTGGGCGGCGTGCTGCTCAGCCCGTTTCTGATCTATGTGTTGCTGGCGCTGGTGCTCACCGGGCTGTTGCGCTTCGTCGTGCAGGCCACCCCCCTGGGGCGCTGGATCTGGCACGAGGCGTTGTTCGACGCGGCGCTGTTCGTCTGTGTGCTGTATGGGGTGGTGCGCCTGTCAGGCCCTTTGTAAGGAGTAAGTCCATGCGTACAGTCGTACGTACCTTGGTCACCCTGTGTGTGGTGATCCTCGCTGTTTTTGCCGGTTATCAACTGTGGCAGTACTACATGCTCACGCCCTGGACCCGGGATGCCCGGGTGCGTGCCGACGTGGTGGTGATCGCCCCCGACGTGTCTGGCTGGGTCAGCGCTTTGAAGGTGCACGACAACCAGCAGGTGAAGGCCGGCGACCTGCTGATGAGCATCGACCGCGAACGCTTCCAGGCTGCCTTCGACCAGGCCACCGCCGTGGTCGAGACGCGTACCCAGCAGTTGCGCCTGCGCGAGCGCGAGGCCGCCCGGCGCACCGCCCTGGGGCCGGAGGCGATCAGTGCCGAGTTGCGCGAGAACGCCCAGATCAACGCCGCTGTCGCTCGCGGCGAACTGCACGAGGCCGAGGCCCAGTTGCAAGTGGCGAAGATCAACCTGGCCCGCAGCGAAGTCCGCGCCCCGCGCGGCGGGCATATCACCAATCTGCGCCTGGCCGAGGGCAATTTCGTCAACACCGGGCAATCGGTGATGGCGCTGGTGGACGATGGCACTTTCTATATCCAGGCGTATTTCGAAGAAACCAAGCTGCCGCGGATTCGCGTCGGCGACCCGGTCAAGGTCTGGCTCATGGGCGCCGGCGACGCGATGCAAGGGCAGGTGGAAAGCATCAGCCGGGGGATCACCGACCGCAACTCGACGCCGGATGGGCAGTTGCTGCCCGAGGTGGAGCCAACGTTCAACTGGGTGCGGCTGGCGCAGCGCATTCCCGTGCGCATCCGCCTGGACCAGGTGCCCGAGGGCGTGACCCTGAGCGCCGGCATGACGGCGAGCGTGCAGGTGCATGAAGCGCCTTGAGGGAGCAGGCCCGCTCCCACTGGGATTGCATATGGCCTGAGGCCGGCGCGGTCGGTGTGGGAGCCGGCTCGTCGTGGCGACGAACCGCGGCGAAAGGGGCGCATCGCGCCCCCGGTACTCAGCCTCAAGGCTGCTGGGCAGTCGCCGCCAGCACGATCTCGCGAATGCACACCTGCTGCGGCTGCTGGTAGGCCCAGACGATTGCCCCGGCGACATCTTCCGCCGACAGCACCACGCCGCCCATGTCATTGGCCTTCCAGGCCTCGTAGTCGCGCTTGATGCCCTCGTCGGTGGTATGCCCGAGCAGCTCGGTCTCCACTGCACCCGGCGCGATGGTCACCACCCGCACATTGTGCGGCGCCAGCTCCTCGCGCAGGTTTTCCGACAACCCGTGCACGGCGAACTTGCTGCCTACGTAGGCCACATGGTTGGGGAAGGTCTTGCGTCCGGCCACCGAGCTGACATTGATCAGGGTGCCATGGCGCCGCTCGACCATCCCGCCGACCAGCGCGTGCACGCCGTTGAGCAGGCCTTTGACGTTGATGTCGAACATGCGCTCCCATTGTTCCGGGTCCTGTTCGTGCATCTGCCCCAGCAGCATCACCCCGGCATTGTTCACCAGGGCATCGGCCGGCCCGTACACGGCTTCGGCCTCGGCCACGGCGGCCACCAGCGCCGCGCGGTCGCGTATATCCACGGCGCGGCACAGGCAATCGGGTAACGCCAGCGCTTCCAGGCGATCCAGGCGGCGGGCGATCAGCAACAGCGGATGGCCCGCGGCGGAAAAGCGTTGGGCGGTGGCGGCGCCGATGCCGGAGCTGGCGCCGGTGATAATGATCAGGGGTTTGTTCATGGTTGCCTCCCAGGCATAATCGCTTTCGATGGCCAGGATTCTAGATAGCCCTTTCGGCCATGAAAAACGGCTTATTTCTCTGGCTGGCATCGGTTCTATCTATGGATATCCGTCATCTCAAGGCATTTATCGCGGTCTTCGAAGCGCGCAACATCACTGTAGCCGCCCAGCGCCTGTGCGTGGCGCAACCGACCTTGTCGGTGACCATCCGCCAGCTGGAGGATGACCTCGGCGCCGAGCTGTTCCTGCGTCAGGCCCGTGGGGTCGAAGTCAGTGAGCAGGCGCGTGAGCTGTATCCCCAGGCCTGCCGCATGGTGGCCGAGGCCGACGCGCTGCGCCTGCGTTTTCGCCAGGGGCAGGAGCGGGTGCCTTTGGCCCTGGGCATCGAGACGGACATCGCGCCGGCCCAGATCGAGGCTTGCGTGCGCCTGGCCAGCCAGGCGGTGGCGGGCCTGCAATTGACCTTGCTCGAAGGCTGCGACGGGGATGCGCGGCTGGCCGACGAGGCCCAGCGCTGCGAGGACGAACTGTTCCTGCCGTTGTGGGAGGAGGCCTTCGTGCTGGTAATGGCGACCGGCAGCCAGCCGGACGGGCGCTGGATCACCTGTCCGCAGCATCCTTCGCACCAGCGCCTGATGGGGTTGTACGGCGAAGGCGAGCAGGTTGGCCAGGCCGGTTCGTTGCAACTGGCACTGGCCATGGTCGCCGCTGGGCTGGGCGCGGCATGGTTGCCGCAGTCCCTGGCCGAGCGCTGTCCCGGGGTCTATTGGCGGCCCGGCAGCGGCCTGGCACTGCGGCGCCGGGTCGGCTTGTGCATCACCCATGAGGCTTTGTCACTTCCTGCCGTCGCCGCGCTGCACCAGGCCTTGAACCGAGCTTGAGCGCATTGCGCAGCGTGCGCCTCAGAGGAACATGCCCCCCGACACCTCCAGCCGCTGCCCGTTGATCCAGCCATTGCCATCCTCCAGCAACAGGGCGATGGCCGCGCCGATATCGTCGGGCAGGCCGACCCGGCCCAGGGCGGTGTTGCCCGCGATGTAGTCATTGACCTGCTGGTTGTCACGCACCACGCCCCCGCCGAAATCGGTCTCGATGGCGCCCGGCGCGAGAATGTTCACCCGGATGCCGCGCGCGCCCAGTTCCTTGGCCTGGTAGCGGGTCAGTACTTCCATGGCGCCCTTCATGGCCGCGTAGGCGGCATAGCCGGGCAGGGCGAAGCGGGTCAGGCCGGTGGAGATGTTGACGATGCGCCCGCCGTCGGCCAGCAGCGGCAGCAGGCGCTGGGTAAGGAAGAACGGGCCTTTGAGCTGGATGTTCAGCAACTGGTCGAACTGCGCCTCGCTGGTCTCGCTGAATGGCACGTTCAGGCCGATGCCGGCGTTGTTCACCAGGAAGTCCAGCTGACGGCGGCCGAACTGCTGTTCCAGGATGTCGCCCAGGCGCTCGGCGAAACTTGCGAAGCTGGCGCTGTCGCTGACGTCCAGTTGCAACATGGCGGCGCGCACGCCGGCCTGCTCCAGCGTGGCCGCCACGACGCGGGCTTCGTCGGCCTTGCTGTGGTAGGTGCCGATGATGTCGATGCCACGGGCGGCCAGGTGCTCGGCGGTGTTCTTGCCCAGGCCGCGGCTGGCGCCGGTGATCAGTGCGATCTTGCGAGTCATGTCGGATACCTCGTTGTGGGTGGCTGTTGCGGACAGGTTATTGATCGGGGATAGGCTGTTAAATCCACGGATTTCGGAAATACTGTTCGTATCAATCGGACAATGAGGATGGGTATGAACAAGCTGGATCTGCTGCGTACCTTTGTCAGGGTCAGCGAACTGAGCAGTTTCACCCTGGCCGGCGAAAGCCTGGGGCTGCCGCGCTCGACTGTCTCCGAGCAGGTGCGGGCGCTGGAAAACCTGCTCGGCACGCGCCTGCTCAACCGCACCACGCGCCGGGTGCACACGACCCAGGACGGCGCCTTGCTGTACGAGCGCAGCAAGGACCTGTTGTCGGGCATGGACGAGATCGAGAGCCTGTTCAGTGCCGACGACGCCGAGCTGGCCGGGCGTCTGCGCATCGACCTGCCGACCATGATGGCGCGACGGGTCATCGTGCCGGCGCTGCCGCAGTTTCTCGAACGTTTCCCGCGCCTTGACGTGGAGATCAGCTGCACCGACCGCCAGGTCGACCTGTTGCGCGAAGGTTTCGACTGCGTGATGCGCATCGGCGCGCTCAGCGACCTGGACGTGGTGGCGCGCCCGGTCGGGCGCCTGAGCATGCGCAACTGCGCCAGCCCCGCCTATCTGGAGCGGCATGGCGTACCCCGCAGCCTGGAGGACCTGGATAGCCACCGGCTGGTCCACTACGTGCGCAACCTCGGCGCGCGCAGTGCCGGGTTCGAATACGAGCAGGGCGGCGAGCTGCGCTTCCAGGCCATGGCTGGCGTGGTCACGGTGAACAACGCCGAAGCCTATTCCGCCGCCTGCCTGGCTGGGCTCGGCCTGATCCAGGTGCCGGCGGTAGGTGTCGATGAACACCTGCGCGCGGGTGAACTGGTATCGCTGCTCGAGCCCTGGCAGGCGCGGGCCATGCCGGTATCACTGTTGTATGCGCGGCAGCGCCATGTGCCGCGCCGGGTGCAGGCGTTCATGAACTGGCTGGCGGTGCTGCTGGAGTCTCAGGTCGACCCTTCGGCAGGCGAAAACTGAACAGCGTGCCGGCCTCGGCGCTGGAGGTCACCTCCATGCGGCCGCCGTGGGCCAGGGCGATCTGCTTGGCAATGTACAGCCCCAGGCCCAGGCCGGGCTGGGGCGCGCCGGAGATCGGCCGGCTGAAAGGCTCGAACAGCAGGGGCAGGGTTTGCGGGGCGATCGGCGTGCCCTGGTTGTGCACGCTCAGGTCGAAGGTACTTTCGCTGAGGCTGGCGCGCACGGTCACCGGGCCTTGTGGGTCGCCATGGAGGAGGGCATTGGCGATCAGGTTGGACAACAGTTGCGTGATCCGCTCGCGGTCACATAGCAGGCCGCCGACCTGGCCGATGTCGAGGATGATGCGCCGCTGCGGGTGGACACGCTGCAGCTCGGAGGCCACATGGCCGAGGGCGTCCGGCAGGTCGTGACAGGGCTGCAAATTCAGTGGGATCCCGGCACCAAGGCGACCACGGGCGAAATCCAGCATGTCGCGCACCAGCTCGGTGGCCCGCTGGCCGCAGGTGAGAATATGCAGGGCAATGGCCCGTTGCTTGTCGTCGGTCAGGCGCTGGCTGAGCAGTTCGGCACCGGCGGTGATGGCGAACAGCGGGTTGCGCAGGTCGTGGCCGAGCACGGCGATGAACTGCTCGCGCACCTCGGCCATGGCCCGCTCTTTGTGCAGGGCGCGCTCGGTGCGCTGGGCGCTTTCCTCGCTTTCGATCTGGATGGCCAGCAGGCGGGCGAACGATTCCATCATTGGCTGGATTGCCGTGCCCTTGAGTGGCGTTGGCTCGGCGTCCAGGGCACAGATGGTACCGAAGAAGCTGCCGTCGGTACGTAGCACCGGAACCGAAATGTAGCTTTCGAAGCGGTACTGGCGCGGAGCGCGATGACGGCAGTACTGCTCGTCCTCGCTGGCCTTGTCGATCACGATGGTCTGGCGTGTGCTGCGGATTTCGTGGCACAGCGTGGTGGCGACCTCGAGTTCGCCGCCTACCTCGAGGCCGAATCCCAGGGTGTCGAGCACCGCGCAGGCCGTCCAGCTGCTCTCGGTCACCCGGGCCACGGCGGCAAAGCGCAGGCCGGTGGTCTCGCAGATGACCTGGAGGATGGCCGGCACGGCGTTGATGCGACCAATGATGGCGATGTCGGCGGTGACGGCCTGGGTCATGAGGGGCGGATCCGATAACAACGAAGGGGCTCGAAAATCCAGTCTAGCGGGCCTTGGCGCGAGGGGTGAAAAACCTTGGCGAACGGTCTGGCACTTGGGTTAGGCTGGCACTTGCGCGTTGCCCGCCAGAGGCGACCGCCCCCTCTGCGTGCGTCACTTCCGAATTCTTTGCGAGGTTACGCCATGGCCATCACATCCCAGGACATCTG
Source organism: Pseudomonas sp. FG36 (assembly GCF_057809275.1). Classification (NCBI taxonomy): domain Bacteria; kingdom Pseudomonadati; phylum Pseudomonadota; class Gammaproteobacteria; order Pseudomonadales; family Pseudomonadaceae; genus Pseudomonas; species Pseudomonas sp. FG36. Next base: position 6,388 of record NZ_JBMDJQ010000043.1, on the reverse strand, counting down.
CATCGCCGCCGACCAGCTCAAGGGCTTCGTCGGCTTTCACGGCAAACGCGGCACCCATATCGTGCGGTTTTCAGAGGACGCGTTCGGCATGGACGTGGCCGACGACAGCATCACCCCCTGCAGCGAGTTCGTCTGGCGGCCCGAGGCCGATGCACGCATGGCGCTGTGCCGGGAGCGCCTGGCGTTGCTGCTGGAGCAGCATGTGGACGATCGGTTGAACATCGGCGAGCCATTGCGCATCTACCTCAACCGTACCGACCTGCCCGAGATCGTCGCCGAGCGCAGCCTGCGCTGAGTCCCGTGGCAGCGCGTTCAGGTCGCATCCTGGCGAACTTCGCGGTTCGCCAGCAGCGCCTCGAACCCTGCCCGGTCCACGGGCTTGCTCAGGTAGTAGCCCTGCACCTCATGGCACTGCTCCTTGTCCAGCGCCTTCAATTGCTGCTCGGTCTCCACGCCCTCGGCGGTCACCGTCAGCCCCATGGCCTTGCCCAGGTTGATGATCGCCTGGACCACGGCCCGGTCGTTGCCGCTCTGGCTGCTCAACCCGGCGATGAAGCGCTTGTCGATCTTGATGCTGTCGAAGGGGTAGGTGCGCAGGTAGCCCAGTGACGAGTAGCCGGTGCCGAAGTCGTCCATGTTCAGGCGCACGCCCAGTTCCTTGAGCGCGAGCATGGTGCCAAGGGCGCCTTCGATGTCGTTGAGCATCACGTTCTCGGTGATTTCCAGCTCCAGGCGCTGGGCCGGGAAGCCGGTGTCCAGCAACACCTGGCGCACATCGGCGACCACATCGCTGCGGGAGAACTGCGCGGGCGACAGGTTGACCGAGACCAGCAGCTCTTCGGGCCAGTCACGGGCATTGCGGCAGGCTTCTTCGAGCACCCAGCGGCCCAGCGGGACGATCAGGTCGCTCTGTTCGGCCAAGGGAATGAAAGTGTCTGGCCCGATCAGCCCTTCCTGGGGATGCTCCCAGCGCAAAAGGGCTTCCACCGAAACGATGCGCAGATCGTCCAGGCGGTAGCGTGGCTGGTAGTGCAGCACGAACTCGTGCTGCTTGATCGCCCGGCGCAGGTCGTTTTCCAGCTGGCGGCGGTACTGGATCTGCTGGTTCATTTCCGGCGAGAAGTAACGCCAGGTGTTCTTGCCGTCGGCCTTGGCCTGGTACAGGGCAATGTCGGCGCAACGGATCAGTTCGCCGGCGTCGTAGCCCTGGGCCCGGGTCTGGGCGATGCCGATGCTGGCACCGATGTGCAACTGGTGTTCCTCGAAACCGATGGGTTGTTGCAGCAGGTCGAGCAGGCGCGCGCAGAAGCGGTCGATCTCGCTGCGGTTGTCCAGGCCATGCAGGACCAGAACGAATTCGTCGCCGCCCAGGCGGGCGACCAGGTCATCGTCGCGGGTGGTATCGCGCAGGCGGCTGGCCACTTCCTGCAACACCGCGTCGCCGGCAGGGTGGCCGAGGGAGTCGTTGATCGGCTTGAAGCTGTCCAGGTCGAGCAGCAACAGCGTGAGGGGCGGCGAGTCGCTGCCGCGCAGCAGGGCTTGTTCGAGGTGGCGCGACAGTTTATTGCGATTTGCCAGGCCCGTGAGGGCGTCGTGCATCGACAGGTGCTGGATGCGGGCATGGGCGGCAACCTCGTCGGTGATGTCGCTGGCGGTGCCGCGAAACCCGGCGAGCTTGCCTTCATAGATGATCGAGCGCGCCGACACGCGGCAGTAACGGTTCTGCCCGGTGGCGTCATCGTAGTTGCAACGCAGGTTGGCCAGTTGCTGCGTGTCGCTGTCGGCCTCGTTGTCGAGCCAGGGCAGCAGGGGCGTGGTGTCGCAGGCCAGCAACTGGTTGAGCGGCTGGCCGAGCCAGTCCTCGATGCGGTAGCCGGTAACGCTGACGAAGCGCTGCGACAGGTAGGTCAGGCGGTGATGGCGGTCGGTTTCCCAGATCCAGTCGGAGGCGGCTTCGGCCACTGCGCGAAAGCGCTGCTCGCTGGCTTCCAGGGCGCGGTTGCTCTGCTGCAATCGCAGCAGGCTTTCGTCTATTGCCCGGGAACTGCGCAGGGCGTGGCGGAACAGGTAGAGCAGCACCAGGCCAAGCACCAGGAACACTGCCAGCAGCGGTGGCAGGAAGGCGTGAAGCAGTTGGCGGCCCGGCAACGGTGTGTTCCAGACCAGGTGATAACCGGTTTCGCCGAGGGCGATATGCGGTTGTCCAGCTTGGGCAATTGCGTTTTTCTCCAGGCGCATGCCGGTCAAACCCGCGCCTTTGCCCAGCACTGCGAGCTTGGCTTCGGTCAGCTGGTCGACGAACACCATCACCGGCGCCTGTTTTACATCAGCCTCGGTCACTTCCTTGTCCGGGCGTACCGCAGCGGCGCTGAGCACGGCGGGCCAGCCGTTGAAGCGTACGAAATGGGTTACCTGCTCGCGGGCCGGGGCCGCCTTGCGCGCCGCGTCGATAATTGCCGCCAGGGGGGTGTCGATATGGGCGCTAGCCGGCGAGTCGGTGGGTTTGCCCTTGAACAGGGCGTAGGTGGTGCGGTCATCCTCGACCACGAACACACCTTCGTAGCCGCTGGCGTTGTACAGCGACTCACCGACGTTCTTCTCGTCATACGCCCACTGCCAGTCGACCTTGCCTACCAGATGTTCGTAGGCGGCGTCCCAGACGGCGTAGCTGGAGAGAAACTGGCGCGAGGCCACCAACCGTTGTTCCAGCGCCTGGGAGGCCTGGAAGGTGCTTTGCTCCAGCGCCTGGCGGTCCAGCGTGGCGGCGATGTTGAACAATGCCACCAGGGTGAACACGCAAGCGAGCCCGAACAGCGCGCAGAAGCCGCCGACCAGGCGGCGCACCTGCAGGCGCGAGGTGGGGCTGGAGGGTGAAAGGTCGACGTTCCTGTCCATGTACGGGCGACTCCTTCAACTGCTGTCTGCGCCCGAGGCCTGGGCGAAGGTTCAGTCAGGATAGGCCAGCCTGAGCGTGGCGGCCTCGCCGCGAGCGAAATTGACCTGGTCGCGACCCTGGTGCTTGGCGGCATAAAGGGCCTTGTCGGCCTGTTCCAGCCAATGCTCGGGCGAGGCGAGGTCGGGGCGAAAGTCGGCCAGGCCGATGCTCAGGCTGATGCGCAAGCCCGGCAAATGCGGGTTGCGGTAGGCGGCCACGCGTTCGCGCAGGCGCTCCATGGCCTGGCAGGCCTGGGCTTCGTGGGTGCCGGGGAGGATCACGCAGAACTCGTCGCCGCCATAGCGCCCGGCCAGGTCGTCCTCGCGCAGGGTGCGCTTGAGCTCCTGGCTGAGCTGGCGCAACACGCAGTCGCCGACCACATGGCCGTAGGTATCATTGATGGTCTTGAAGTGGTCGATGTCGATCAGCGCAATGACCGCCGGCAGCCGTTGCTGCTGGCAGATCTGGAACTTGAGCAGCAGCAGGTCTTTCCACGAGCCATGGTTGAGCAGGCCGGTGAGGCTGTCAGTACGGCTCAGGGCGCTGAGGCGGCGCTTGTGTTCGGTCAGCTTGATCGCCAGCTGGTAGCACACCCAGCCCAGGGCCAGGGGGTAGAAGGTCAGCATCGGCAGGCAGGCGAGGACCTGCAACTGCGTGGCCTGTGTCTGCAGGCCGGTGCCGAGCAGCGTGGTGGCCAGGAGCATGCCGCACAGCTGGGCCAGCAGGCCGCGCAGCAGCACGCGTTTGCCACCGGCGGCGACGTTGTTCATGGTCATCATCGACAGGATGGTGACGCTGGGTAGCGGGTTGAAGTGGATAGCCGCGGTCCAGAAACCGCCCATCAGCGAATCCAGCAGGATGTTGCGCTGCTCGGCCTGGTAGGGAGTGGCCGAGCGCAGGGCCCACTGGTAGGCCACGTGTGGCCAGACCAGGCCATTGAGCAACAGCAAGGCCCAGGCCCAGGTCGGTGGGTTCAGCGGGGCGATGGAGGCCATCACGCTGAACAGGCCGATTCCCAGGCCGATGATGCGCGGCAGGTAGATGCGCCTGACGAAAGAGAGCCCCTTGCCGCTGCGGTTGTCGATCATGGTTATCGTTCTTCTGTGGAGCGCCGTTTATCGCATAAGTAATGTGAATATTGTTGAACAATCGTTCATCGGCGAAAAATGACCTTACAAGCCATTTCACGGTTGATCCGACCCTGTGGAGTAATATGAAGGCTTTCCTCTTTTGCGGAGTGCTGCTGCTCATGGTCCCCATGGCTATCCCCGCTGGCGAGCCGGCACCGCAGCGTGACGGACGCTTTCACAACCAGGTCGAACTGCCCAAGGATGGCGTGCTCAAGAAGCTGCGCATCGGCGTCAAGTACCTGTTGCTGCGCAAGCCGCCGCAAACCCGACCGGATGCGACGCTGAACCTGCAGCCGATGACCCGCCAGCAGGTGGCTGACGCACCGGATCACAGCCTGTGGCGCCTAGGCCATTCCACTGTGCTGCTCAAGTTGCGCGGGCGCTTCTTCATTACCGACCCGGTGTTCGCCGAGCGCGCCTCGCCGGTGCAATGGGCCGGGCCGTTGCGCTTCCATGCGCCGCCGCTGGCGCTGAGCGACCTGCCGCCACTGACCGCGGTGATTCTCTCCCACGACCATTACGACCATCTGGATGAGCAGGCCATCCGCCAACTGGCACCGCGCACCGAGCATTTCCTCGCACCGGTGGGCGTAGGGGACCTGCTGGTCGAGTGGGGCGTGCCGCCGGCCAAGGTGCGGCAACTGGACTGGTGGCAGGAAACCGAAGTCGAAGGCGTGCGCTTCGTTGCCACGCCTGCCCAGCATTTTTCCGGGCGCGGGCTGTTCGACAGCAACCGCAGGCTCTGGGCGTCCTGGGTGATGATCGACGAAGGGCTGCGGCTGTTCTTCAGCGGTGACACCGGCTATTTCGACGGTTTCTGTGAAATCGGCGAGCAGTATGGGCCGTTCGACCTGACCCTGATGGAGACTGGCGCCTATAACGTTGCCTGGCCGAATGTGCACATGCAGCCGGAGCAGACCCTGCAGGCACACCTGGACTTGCGAGGCCGCTGGCTGTTGCCGATTCACAACGGCACCTTCGACCTGTCCATCCACGGTTGGCAGGAGCCCTTCGAGCGTATCCTGGCCCTGGCCAACGCCGCCCAGGTGCAACTAAGCACGCCGCAGATGGGCGAGCGGGTCAGCCTCGACTCGCCGCATCCCGGGCAGAACTGGTGGCGGCCACGGCCATTGCCGCAGCGAGGCAGGGGAGCCGAGCGGGCGGTTGCTGCGCGCTAGTCCTTGGTCTGTTTGTCGTCCTTCAATAGCTTCGAGGGAGGCTTGCCGCTGTCGCTGCGTACCTGGGCGTGGCTGATCAGGGCAAAGATGAAGCTGCCGCCGATGATGTTGCCCGCCAGGGTGGGCAATGCGAAGTCGAGCCAGAACGCTTGCCAGGTTTCATCGCCGGCCCAGACCAGGTACGACACTTCCACCGAGCCCACGACAATGTGGGTGAAGTCGCCCAGAGCCATCAGGTAGGTGATCACCAGGATGATCCAGATCTTGGCGTGCTCCATGGACGGGATCATCCAGACCATGGTGGCGATCATCCACCCGGAGACGATGCCTTTGGCGAACATCTGGCTGATGTCGTTGGTCATCACCTTGCGGCCCACCTCAAGGAAGGCGACGTCGGTCTTGCTGTCGAATATCGGCAGTTCGAGCATCACCCAGGCCACCAGCAGCGTGCCGGCCAGGTTGCCGAGCAGGACGACGCTCCACAGGCGCAGCAGCCGACCGAGATTGCTCAGGGTGGGCGCGGTCATCACCGGGAGCACGGCGGTCAGGGTGTTCTCGGTGAACAGTTGCTGGCGGGCGAGGATCACCGCCAGGAAGCCTGCGCTGTAGCCCAGGCTGGCGACTACCTGGGCGCTGTCGCCTTCGGGCAGGCGGGCATAGAACAGCCCCATGGCCATCAACGACAGGCCCATGGTCAGACCTGCCGCCAGCGCCGACCACCATAAGGCGACGAGGGTGCGCTCAAGTTCCTGGTCGCCCTGGGAACGGATGATCTCGTGCAAGACAGCCGCCCGCGGCGGCTGGTTGTGGCTGACTTCCTGCTCTTCGTCCGCCGATAGCCCCGGGGTCTTCTCATTCTGTGCATCGCTCATGGCAAAGCCGCTCCGCTTGCGTGTTTCTCTACAGAGCGGCAACCGTGGCGAATAGTTGCCGACGTGCCGCCGGATGGTGATCGAAAGTTTTTTCAGATCAAGGTGTTGACTCTGAAATCAAACAGCGTATTATTCGCCTCCTCGCAGCGTTGAACGCCACGAGGCAAGCGGTAAGTTGTTGAGGTAGAAGGTGTTTTGCAAGAAGCGACTTCTGGAAAACTTCAAAATAAACGCTTGACAGCAAATGAGGAAAGCGTAGAATGCGCGCCTCGG
>NZ_JBMDJQ010000042.1:0-43471 GCF_057809275.1 Pseudomonas sp. FG36 | reverse complement strand
ACCACCTTGACATGGTGGGGGTCGTTGGTTCGAGTCCAATTGTGCCTACCAAATCAGAAGAGGGCGATCCGAAAGGATCGCCCTTTTTGCTTTCCGCCGTTCCATGGGCGCTGACATACGCTGCAACTTTCCACCTTCGCCTCATCCCTGCGGCCGAGCGGTTCGCTCATGCTAGAATCCGCCCCTTCGAATCTGGAGGTACAGGCGTGCGCAAACTGGCGGTGGTAATGGCGGTGTTGGCCCTGGCGGGCTGTAACAACGAGGTCGAAGGCGTGCACAAGCAGGTGGCCGAACACCTGAACAACCCCAAGACGGCCAAGTTCGCCAACGTGCGCTTCGACACCCAGGGCTCCATCTGCGGCCAGGTGCGCGGCAAGGATGATGCCGGTCAGTACGAGGCTTATCGCAGCTACGTGGCGATCAAGCACGACGGTCAGTACGAGATTCTCATCGACGAGACCGGCAACAACCTGCGTATCCGCGAAGTCTGCGGTGGCGCCGATCTGCAGCGCCGCGCCGAGGCGCTGGCCGACCAGCCGGCGCCGGAAGGTTGGGATGTCGAGGTGATCCAGGGGCCGAACATGGGCGCCCTGACCGACATGACCGCACGCCTGATCGAAAAGGGCATCCCGTCCTGGGTCGAGTACCGCGACGGCAAGCCGGTGGTGCTGATGGGGCCGTTCCCGGCCAAGGTCGAGGCCGATGCGCGCAAGGCCGAGGTGATGGCCAAGCTGGGCACCGACTCGATTGTCATCCAGCACGGCGTCAAGCGCTGACCTTCACCCGCACCTGCCAGGCTCGGCGCTGGGCAGGTATCAGATAGAACGCGGGCTTGCCTCGCGTTCGGCGCCGATGTCCTCGAACACGCTGATCAGATGTTCCGGCTGCCCGTCGGCGCGGCGCTCCAGCGAGGTGCGTGCCCGCACCCAGAGGTAGTGCCCGTCCTTGTGGCGCACTCGCTTCTGCACTTCGTATCGTTCAATCTCGCCGGCCAGCATGCGCCGCAGCAGCGCCAGATTGTCCGGCAGGTCGTCGGGGTGGGTGAGCTGCTGGAACGTCGTGCCGTACAACTCGTCCTCACGGTAACCCAGCAGTTCGCAAAGGCTGCCGTTGACCCGCTGCCAGCTGCCATCCGGGTCGATGTAGGCCAGCGCGCCCCAGGCCAGTTCGAAGATGGTGCGAAAGCGCGCCTCGCTCTGGCGCAATTCCTCTTCGGCCACCTTGCGCTCGGTGTTGTCCATGCTGATGCCGAGCATCTTCACCGGGCGCCCGGCACTGTCGCTGAGCACCGTGGCGCGCGAGGCGATCCAGCGTTGGTCGCCGTCGGGGCGGGTGATGCGAAAATCGCACTCGCAGCCGGTGCCGTCTGCCACGGCCTGGGCATACATGCCCTGCATGTGGCTGGCGTCCTCGGGGTGGATGTGTTCCCAGAAGTCCTCGTTGCGCCGTAGTGGCCAGCCATACACCGCCTCGACGTTGGGCGAGTAGGTCACTTCGTCGGTGACCAGGTTCCATTCCCAGGTGACGATGCGCGCACCCTCCTGGGCCAGCTTCATGCGTGTCTCGCTCTCCATGATCTCGGCGGTGTAGCGGCGGCGCACGTCGGTCATCGGCAGCTCGACCACCTCGGCCTGCTGCACGCTGTGCAGGGCCTCTTCGCCGTAGCGCAACCAGATCCAGTTGACCTTGAGCAGGTCGGCCAGCTTGCGCAGGTTGGCGTAGTCGATCTCGCCACCGCGGGTCCACTTGTGCACCGCCGTGCGCGAGATCCCCAAGGCCGTGCCCACCGCCTGCAGGGTCAGCTTGTGGTGTTCGAGCAGTTCCTTGAGGCGAAAGGCGAAGCTGTTTTCCGTCATGGGTGCTGGATCCTTGGGCGTGGACGAGGCAGTCAGTATACCTGAGCTGTCAACTTCAGGTTGACAGCGCGGTTGTCGCGCTCGACGGCACCGGTTAACGTGGCGCCTGACCCATTCAGGACAGGGATGCACCGCATGAGCCGATCACTGGAACTCAACCGCGCCAGTTGGAATGAACGGGCGCCACTGCACGCCGCCTCGAAGGACTACGAGGTCGAACGCTTTGTCGCCGAACCCGGCCACCTGTCCGAGGTGGTGCGTTTCGACCTGCCGCGCCTGGGCGATATCCATGGCCTGCGCGCGGTGCACCTGCAATGCCATATCGGTACCGACACCTTGTCGCTGGCGCGCCTGGGGGCGGATGTCTGTGGCCTGGACTTCTCTGCCGCCTCGCTGGCCCAGGCGCGTGACCTGGCCGAACGTTGCGGCGCTGGCATCGCCTATGTCGAAGCGGACGTCTACCAGACGGCGCAGGTGCTGCCTGCCGATAGTTTCGATCTGGTCTACACCGGCATCGGCGCGTTGTGCTGGCTGCCGAGTATCGAGCGCTGGGCGCAGGCAGTGGCGGCATTGCTCAAGCCGGGCGGACGCCTGTTCCTGCGCGATGGCCATCCGATGCTGATGGCGGTCAACGAAGACCATGAGGACCGCTTGCAGCTGGAGTATCCGTACTTCGAGCGCGAGGCGCCGACCGTGTGGATCAGCGACCAGACCTACGTCGACACCGAGCAGGCCCTGACGCAGACCGAAACCCATGAGTGGAACCATGGCCTCGGTGAGGTGATCACCGCGCTGTTGCGTAGCGGCCTGCGCATCACCGCCCTGGAGGAGCACCAGAGCATTCCCTGGGAGGCCTTGCCTGGGCAGATGGCGTTGGGCGATGACGGCGAGTGGCGCCTGATCGAGGCGCCATGGCGGCTACCGCTGAGCTACACGTTGCAGGCGATAAAGGTCTAGGCAGCAAGCTTTGTGGGAGCAAGCCGGCTCCCACAAGCCAGTCAGGCCTGGGGCACCGTCAGGACAGGAACCCGCCGTCCACATTGAGCGCGGTGCCGGTGGTATAGCTGGAGGCGTCGCTGGCCAGGTACAGCACCGCCCCGGCCATCTCGCTCGGGTCGGCCACGCGCTTGAGCGGGATCTGCTGCAACGCGGCATTGCGGATACTGTCGTTCTTCACCAGCGCCGAGGCGAACTTGGTGTCGGTCAGCCCTGGCAGCAGGGCGTTGCAGCGGATGCCGAACTGCGCGCACTCCTTGGCAAACACCTTGGTCATGTTGATCACGGCCGCCTTGGTCACCGAGTAGATGCCCTGGAACAGCCCCGGTGACACTCCGTTGATCGAGGCCACATTGATGATGCTGCCACCGCCGTGCTCGCGCATCAGCTTGCCGGCTTCCACCGACATGAAGAAGTAACCGCGGATATTGACGTCGACGGTCTTCTGGAAAGCACCCAGGTCGGTATCCAGCACGTTGCAGAACTGCGGGTTGGTGGCGGCGTTGTTGACCAGGATGTCGAGGCGCCCGAACTGTTCGCGGATGCCGGCGAACACCTGCTGGATCTGCTCCATCTCACCGATATGGCAGGCCACCGCGGTGGCCTTGCCGCCGGCGGCGACGATCGCCTCGGCCACTTGCTGGCAGCCGTCGAGCTTGCGGCTGGAGACGATTACATGGGCGCCCTGCTGGGCCAGCAGGTGGGCAATGGCTTCACCGATGCCACGGCTGGCACCGGAAACGAAGGCGATCTTGCCGTCGAGGTCGAAGAGGTGGGTCTTGGACATTCGGGTATTCCTTGTTGTGGGCCGGGTTACAGGCTGGATTTGCCGATCAGTTGCAGGCTCATGTGCTCCAACAGCTTGTTCATGTGGATGAACTGGGCGAAACGTTTGTCCTGGGTCTGGCCGTGGAAGAAGCGGTAGTAGATCTGCTGGACGATGCCGGCCAGGCGGAACAGGCCGTAGCAGTAATAGAAGTCGAAATTGTCGATGCGAATGCCAGCGCGCTCGGCGTAGTAGTCGACAAACTGCTGGCGGGTCAGCATGCCCGGCGCATTGCTCGGCTGGCGACGCATCAGCTGTACTGGCGCAGGGTCGCCGGCCTCGATCCAGTAGGCCAGGCTGTTGCCCAGGTCCATCAGCGGATCGCCGATGGTGGCCATTTCCCAGTCCAGCACGCCGATGATGCGCATCGGGTTGGTGCTGTCGAGGATGACATTGTCGAAGCGGTAGTCGTTATGCACGATGCCTGGGCGCGGGTGGTCGGCGGGCATCTTCTCGCGCAGCCAGGCGATCACCTGCTCCCAGCGCGGTGCGTCGGGGGTCAGGGCTTTTTCATAGCGGCTGGCCCAGCCTTCGATCTGGCGCTGCACATAACCTTCCGGTTTGCCCAGGTCGGCCAGGCCGCACGCCTGGTAGTCCACCTGGTGCAGCTCGACCAGGCGATCGATGAAGCTTTTGCACAGCGCTTCGGTGCGGCCGGCGTCCAGGTCGAGCTCGGCGGGGATGTCCGAGCGCAGGATGATGCCGTTGACCCGCTCCATCACGTAGAACTCGCCGCCGATCAGCGCTTCATCGGTGCAGTGCACGTAGGCCTTGGGGCAATAGGGGAAACCGGCATTGAGCTGGTTGAGAATACGGAACTCGCGGCCCATGTCGTGGGCCGACTTGGCCTTGTGGCCGAATGGCGGGCGGCGCAGGACGAATTCCTTGCCCGGGTAGGCCACCAGGTAGGTGAGGTTAGAGGCTCCACCTGGAAACTGGCTAATGGTCGGGCTGCCTTGCAGGCCAGGTATATGACCCTTGAGGTACGGATCGATGACGGCCGCGTCGAGTTCTTCGCCGGGGCGTACCTGGGTGGACTGGTCGGTGAGCGTCATGCGATTTCCTTATGATCGATAGCAAGGACTATTGGCTAATCTAATTTCCTGTCGGAGCTGGTACAAGCGTGCCAGACGCTTATTGGCCTGGGTGTTGCCGGCCGATCAATGGCCCTGATGGACCGGCTTTGCGCGGGCGAAAAAAAACCGAAGCGCATCAGGCTTCGGTCTTTATCATTGGCGATCTACCGCGCCAATCAGGCCGGGAACAGCTCGCTGAGTTTCATCGACAGCATCATGTCGCCTTCGACGCGCAGCTTGCCGCCCATGAAGGCCTGCATGCCGTCGGTGTCACCGCTGACGATGCCCTTGAGGGTTTCGCTGTCCATTACCAGGGTGCAGTTGGCGTCGGCGTTCTCGCCTTCCTGGATCTCGCAGGTACCGTCCTTGACCAGCAGGGCGTAGTGCTTGTCTTCGTCGGTGATGTTGAAGCCGAACACCAGGTCCAGGCCGGCGGCAGCTGCAGGGTTGAATTTTGCCTTCATCGCCTCGACGGCTTTAGCTACATCGCTCATGGTGTATTCCTTGTTAAGTGATATTCGCGTCCGCAAGGACACAACAGACCGGGCTCATCGGTAGGTGACGAGCTCCGGCAACCGCAACAGCCGCACATGGGCTTGGCTGTTGAAGGAAGCCAGGGTGACGTCGCGGCCACGGAACTTCAGGTGGCTGAGCGACGTGTTGATGATCTGCCAGTTCAGGGTGAATGCCTGAGCCGGCGTGATTCCGCTTACCAGGTGGAGCAGGGCGGCGATGGTGCCGCCGGAAGTGAACAGGGCGATGTTGTCGCCGCTGGCGGCGCTGTCGAGCAGGCGCTCCAGGCCGCCGCCGACCCGGCCAGTGAAGGACTGCCAGGTTTCCAGGCGGTCGTCGTGGTCGTGATCGCCATCGTGCCAGCGCTGCACCATCAGGGCGAACAGGCGCTGGAATTCGCTGCGGTGCTGGGCACCGTTGCGCAGTACATGCAGGGCTTCAGGCTCTTCAGGCAGCAGGCGCGGGAGCAGGGCGCGGATCACGCCATCGGCGTCGAACTCGTTGAAGGCCGCGTCGGTCTCAATGGCCGGCACCGGGTTGCCATGGGCATGCAGTGCGTCCAGGGCCAGGCGGGCGGTGTCCTGCTGGCGACGCAAGGTACCGGCCACGCAGCGGTCCAGGCGCAGGCCCAGTTGGGCGAGGTGTTCACCCAGCGCCTGGCTCTGACGTTCGCCCACAGGCGACAGCACGTCGTAGTCGGCGGCACCAAAGGAGGCTTGGCCATGTCGGATCAGGTAGAGATTGCCCACGTTGAAGTCCGGCCCGGTTGGAGGTTGCTGCGAGGTTAGGTTGCCCCAGGCGGGCTGTCAACGAAAAAACATACAAGCGTTTGAAAAGGTCGTTTGAACTGTGTTGCCAGCATTTTCACCCGCTGGCAGCGGCTCTGGCGCCCCGGTATGCTTGCATCCAGTTCGCGCCCTTGCGGCGCTGGTTTATCAAGGAGTCAATGTGGAGTTTCTTGCCGAATACGCAAGCTTTCTCGCCAAAACCGCCACCCTGGTGATCGCCATCCTGGTGGTGCTGTCGGCCATCGCCGGCCTGCGTGGCAAAGGGCGGCGCAAGCCGGGCGGGCAATTGCAGGTCACCCGCCTCAACGAGTTCTACAAGGAGCTGCGCGAGCGCCTGGAGTCGGGCCTGCTCGACAAGGCCCAGCTCAAGGCTGTGCGCAAGCAGCAGGCCAAGGCGGAAAAACAGCAGAAGAAAAAGCCTGAGGACAAGCGCCGGGTGTTCGTCCTCGATTTCGATGGCGACATCAAGGCTTCGGCCACCGAGAGCCTGCGCAACGAGATCACCGCGCTGCTGACCCTGGCCACCCCGCGTGACGAGGTGGTGCTGCGCCTGGAGAGCGGCGGTGGCATGGTGCACAGCTATGGCCTGGCGGCCTCGCAGCTGGCGCGCATCCGCGAGGCCGGCATCCCGCTGACCATCTGCATCGACAAGGTCGCCGCCAGCGGCGGCTACATGATGGCCTGTATCGGCGAGAAGATCGTCAGTGCGCCGTTCGCCGTGCTGGGCTCGATCGGCGTGGTGGCGCAGATGCCCAACCTCAATCGCCTGTTGAAGAAGCATGACATCGATTTCGAGGTGCTCACCGCCGGCGAATACAAGCGCACCCTGACCGTGTTCGGCGAGAACACCGAGAAGGGGCGGGAGAAGTTTCAGGAAGACCTGGACATCACCCACCAGCTGTTCAAGGATTTCGTCGCCCGCTACCGCCCGCAGCTTCATATAGACGAGGTGGCGACCGGCGAGGTCTGGCTCGGCATTGCCGCGCTCAATCGCCAGCTGGTCGACGAGCTGGGCACCAGCGACGAATACCTGAGCCGCAGCGCCCGCGAGGCCAACGTGTTCCACCTGCGCTTCGCCGAGCGCAAGAGCCTGCAGGAGCGCATCGGTGTGGCCGCCAGCGGGGCAGTGGAGAACACCCTGGTCGGCTTGTGGAGCAAACTCGGGCGTCTGCGCTAACACCTTGAACCCCTTGAAGATTTTTTTCTTCAAGGGGGTTGCAAGGTCCATCGAATGCCGACATAATGGCGTCCATCGAAACGCAGCTGACTTGAAAAAGCCCAGCGGTTTCAAGGAGATAGCGAAAGCTGACTCCGACTTTGAGGCCGAGTAGCAAAGTGGTTATGCTCCGGATTGCAAATCCGTCTACGCCGGTTCGATTCCGACCTCGGCCTCCACTATTCGAAACCCCGCAGATCTAGGTCTGCGGGGTTTTTATTTGCGCGCCGGAAACTTCCGAAGTCCCAAAACAAATTACACGCAGTCCCAAAACTGGATCACTTGGAAGGCTTGGCGATCGCTCGACTCGACGGTAAACGCGCTCGGTGATCCCTTTTTTTGAGTGCCCTGCTGTATGCAATTGCCTTAGAATGGCCGCTTTTCACCCCTCAAAGGAATGATTACGTGGTGAGCAACAACGCCATCTGCTGCCCGCATTGCCAAGGCCAAAATGTCCAGCTGCTATCCGTGATTCACGCTGCTGGTACCACTCGCATTCAAGCAACTCACCAGACCAACTCCAGCTATGGTCCTGTCACGGTCGAAACGACTGGTCGGCATCAGACCGATTTGGCTGCTAGCGTAGGTCCGCCCCCGGGCAAACGCCTGTTGGGTCCTGTGATCATGACCGGAGTAGGTATCATCATCCTCTACGATGGTCTCAAGCTGATTAACACTTACTGGGGTGTCGACTGGACCAGGTTCTTCATCGGAGCCACGCTCGCCACCATCGGCGTGATCGGATTTGTGCGCCACTGGAAGTTCAACGTTGCGCAGTACGACAAGCTGGAAGAATGGCGCCGCACTTGGCTATGCCACGCGTGCGCCACGCGATTCCAGCCTTGAGCAACCTGGAAAGGCACCTTCGCAGACTCTGTGAAAACTTGATCTCTTCAAGCAGTTAAGAGAAAAGTCCATCTACGTCGGTTGGATTCCGGCCTCGGTCTCCACCATTCAAAACCCCGCAGATCCAGGTCTGCGGTTTTTTTATGCCTGCGAATTGTTCGTTGACCTGATGGTCTGCGCCGTCTAATTAGGCTCTATACGAAATGTATCTGCACTCGCCCATACTGCGTTGAAACGGGGCTCGGAATGCTCATGTATCCCAGTACACTGCGCTTGCTCCCCTCGTTTCGCCTTGTCTGGCCTTCGCGCAGACATACTTCGTACAGACCCTAAGCCAGGCGGCTTGCCAGAAGCTCGACAAACGCCCGCACCTTGACCGGTCGAAAGCGGGCAGTAGGAAAGACCGCATGGATCTCGCCTCGGGGCAGCGACCACTGCGGCAGCACTTCGATCAGCCGGCCTGCTTGCAGGTCTGGTTCAGCCACATAGTCCGGAAGGACCGATAGCCCGGCCCCCAGTAGCGTGGCTTCGCGCACTGCCAAGGTGGCGTTGAGCGACAGGCTGGCTTTCATCTCCACTGTTTCGCGCTGTGAGGCACCCTTGGCAAATAGCCAACGGGTCGGTTCTCGCAACGCCAGGTTCGCCACGATCGGCAACTCGGCCAGATCCGCCGGGGCCTGCAGTTTGTCCACTCGCGCTTGCCACTGAGGGCCGGCCACCAACCGTTGCGCAAACTCGCCGATTCGCCGTGCCTGCAGATGTTGCTCGGTAATCCATCCAACACGAATGGAAAGGTCCAGATCGTTGGCGCCCAGATCCAGGGTCTGGTCGCTGAAGTGTGCCTCGACCTTGCACTGCGGATATCGCTGCGAGAATGCGGTGATGGCCGGCACCACGACACCGATGCCGTAATCGAAAGGGGCGGTCAGGCGTAGGGTGCCCGTCGGCTCGCTGGCGGCTTCGGACAATTCCTCGAAAGCCTCTTCAGCTTCTTTGAGGATCAATGCACAGCGGTTATAGAACTGTTGGCCCGCCTCGGTCGTGCGGACTTTCCGCGTGCTGCGAACCAGCAGTGTGGTGCGGCAGTCGCTTTCCAGTCGCGCTACCTGCTGGCTGACCACGGCCTTGGTGATGCCGAGGCGCTCGGCAGCGGCGGTGAAGGAGCCGGTTTCGACCACCGCGGTGAAGTACGCAAGCCTGTTCAGGCTGGAAGCGCCGGTCATTGATATGTCCTTAATGTATGCAAATAACATACAGCGTGTTTATTTTGTATGCGTTTAAATGTCAATTCGCGGTCTATAAGATTCGAGGCATTCCATTCAAGGCGTTTCGCTATGAACAAGACCCTGGTTTACCTCTACGATCCACTGTGCGGCTGGTGCTACGGTGCAGGGGGACCGCTGCCTCAGGTCCTCGAATCCACGGGCCTTGCGCTGCGCCTGATACCGACGGGGCTGTTTTCCGGCAGCGGTGCTCGCGCCATGGATGATGACTTTGCGGCCTACGCCTGGAGCAACGACCAGCGTATCGAGCGCCTGACCGGGCAAACCTTCACTGAACGCTATCGCGACCAGGTACTCGCCGACCGTCTCCAGGCGTTCGACAGTGGTCCGTCTACCCTGGCGCTCAGCGCAGTGAACCTGACTTCGCCAGAGCACGAGTTCGAAGCGCTCAAGGCGATTCAGGCGGCGCGCTATGTCGATGGCCTGGACGTGACTCGACTGGAGACGTTGACAGCAGTGCTGGCGGACTTGGGTCTGGATGCCGCCGCGCAGCGGCTGGCGCGTCCGGATTCGGCCTTGCTGCAGGCCAACGATGATCGTGTGGGGCAGGGGCGTGCTTTGTTGCGTCGCGTGGGCGGTCGAGGCGTGCCGACATTCGTTCTGCAACAAGCGGACGACGCCATGCAGTTGTTACCTGCCAGCGCTATCTTTTCAGATCCTCAGGCTTTCATTCGCGAGCTGAACGTGGGGGTAAAACCATGAGCAGGAGCAACCTGGACATCATCCGAGCCTCGTACGAAGGCTCAGCCGAACAGAATGGCCGGAATCTGCTGGCGGCGCTGGCTGCGGACGTGACCTGGACCGAGGCGGCCGGCTTCTCTTATGCCGGTACCTATGTCGGCCCACAGGCGATCATGGATGGTGTGTTTCATCGCCTGGCCACCGAATGGGATGGCTACCAGGCCAAGGTGCATACCTATGTGGCCGAGCACGACCGGGTTGCCGCCTTTGGCGTCTATTCGGGCGCCTATCGCAAGACCGGGAAGGCGATGACCGCTACCTTTGCCCATCTGTACCGGCTGAACAACGGCAAGATCGTCAGCATGGAGCAATACGTCGACAGTGCGCAGGTCAACGCGGCGCTTACCTGAGCCGTTTCACGGTCGCCGTCGGTTCCAGGCACAGGCCGCCGCAGGGCGGCCTGCGCCGACTGGCAATTACTTGCCCGAAGCGTCCTGCTCGACCACCAGGTCCAGCACATAGACCTGCGACGAGGCGTCGGCCGGCGGGTTCTTCCATTCGTATTGCTTCACGCGCAGCACGGTGCGCACGCCGTCACGGTGCTCGAAGCCCTCGATGGACTGGTACAGCGGGTGCCAGCTGTCCTGGGTCGCCAGCTGCAGGCCGGCGTCGTCATAGCGACGCTCGCGCACTTGCAGGCACTGGTAGTTGGGGATCAGTGGATGGCTGCACTTGACGGTTTTGGCGGCCACTTCCAGGAACTTGATCTCGCCCTTGCTGCCGTAGCGGGTCTCCGGGGTGGCTTCGCCCTGGAACTTCAGTACCGAGCCGTCCTGGGTGGTCAATTGCAGCACGGGTGCATGGGTTTCGCCGCTGAAGACTGCGCGCAGATCACCTTTCAAGTGGCGTCCGATCTCGGCATCCAGGTCCATCAGGCGCTTGTCGCAGGCCATCATGGTCGAAGCCAGTTGCTGCACTTTCAGGACACCGTTCTGGAAGCTGTAGCCACCGAACTGGTTGTTGCAGCCTCCGCTGATGTTCAGGCGCTGGTCACCGAAATTCAGGCGCAACTTGCGCTCGTTGCTTGTGGCCAGGGCGGCGATAGGCTTGCCGGCTGCATCGCTGGCCGATGCCAGGTCCCAGTAGTAGGCCGAGAGCTCGGGCTGGGCTGCGGCAGACGCGGTGGTGGCCGGCATGGAAGGCGATCCTTCATGGGAGGTGGAAGCCGGGGTGCAGGCCTGAAGCAGGGCGGCACAGACGGCGACGAGGAGAATATTCTGTTTCATGGTTCGCTCATTCAGCCTTGAAAAATAAGGGCGGCATCCTCGCAGGCGAGGTGCGCGCGCCGGTAAGCCGGGTTGATCGAGGATGCACCGGGGTTGTCCGACGACACCTCGAGGTGACCTCTGCGGCTACCGATGGCAATCGGACAGCATCGATCCCATTCGGTTTCATGGAGTGGGTGGTGAGTAAGTGTTACGAAATCTTTCGCACGACGCTGGCGGTTTTCGAGCCGATGGTTGACTTGCTCCATGAGTCAGCGTGCAAGTCATTCATGGTAGCGGCTGGATGAGCTCGGCGCCCTGGTTGCGTGCATTTCCCACTGCCATGCCGACCCGATACCACTCGAAGCGCTCAGCCGGTTCGCCCAGGCTCAGGGCCATCTGTTCGGCAGCTTCGCTGGGCAGGTCGAGCGCCATCCACGCCCCGGCCAACTGCGTTGACAGCACCACTGGCCTCCGGTCGTGCACATCGACCATGCCGCCTTGGGCGTCGGCAGTGATGATGACGAAGCCGTTGCGTTCATTGCCGGAAAATTCGCCGATAGCCGCGCAGAGGGCAGGGTGACCATCGCGGCGGCGGATGAAATAGGGCTGTTTCTTTGCCGCGCCCTCATCGACCCATTCGAACCAGCCATCCACGGGCACGACGGCGCGGTGGGGCCAGATCGAGCGAAAGTAGGGTCCATGGGCGACCTTCTCGGCCCTGGCATTGATCGGCGTGACAGGGCCCGTGGCCCAGTGTGGGCGCCAGCCCCATTTCACCAGGTCGGCCCTGAGGCCGCCAGCCTCCCTGCGCAGTAACGCCACGGGCGTGCCGGGGGCGACGTTGTAGCGCAGCAATGTCCCGTCGCCCACGGCGTTCCGCCACGCATCCGGCATGCCGAGCGTTTCGACGAATTCGTGGATGCCACGGTACTGGCTGAGCCTTCCGCACATCGCAAGCCTCTCCTGCATACGCAGGTGAAGCTTAGATCTCGCGCGGGGCTTGCGCTGCACGCAAAGAAAGGCCCGCTGGGGAGGGCGGGCCAAGTGTTTCACGGATGAGTCGTCAACTTGCCACAGCAGACGTGAAAATGTTGTCAACGACCGAGGCCTGAAGAAAGAAAAGCCCAGAAAAAAGAAAACCCGCCAGATCGGCGGGTTGAACAGAACGTATCGAAGCCAGGCCAGTCTGCCTTCTCGAATGTCAGAATTTCGTGAAGGCCACAGCTAGAAGGGCTTAGTAACCGTTACTGAATTTTTCATCGATCTTGCGTCTTTCCAATGCGTAGTGCTTGGGATCGATTTCTTCCGAGATCAACTTGGTGTCGAGCGCGTCCATCTGGCTTTTCTTCATGCGCGAGACGTGAACGCGGGTGGCTTGGTAGTTGATCGATTCGGCGGCGTTGTAGCCACTGACTGGGTCCCAGAAGATCGAGATAGGCCACAGCAGCAGGTTGGCGACGCCATAGCCATAGGCACGGCCGTAGAATGAACCACCACCGGGCAGCAGGCCGAGGGCTGCTGCAGTACCTGGGCTTTTCTCCCTCACTTCGAGATTCTGCGCACGGTAGTAGCCGAGTTCCTGTTCCTGCACGGAGTTCAGGCCACTGGCGCACCCAGTGGTCAGGGCGATGAGGCTGGCGGCGATCAGATGACGAGCAAATTGCATTGCGGATTCCTAGGCGTTTCAGTGATTTACCTCGCAGTCCAAGGCAAGGCGGCGAAATCCTACCTGAGATGATGGCACTATGCCTTGATTTATTGCATTCAGATGAATGTATCGACCTGGCGGTGAAACAAATCGAGCTGGCTGATCACACAGGTCGAAGCGTCCGTTGGGGGCGTGCTGTCACTGAAATCCACCTGGTTGTAGACGCCGCCATGGAAGTTGAACGTTCGCCCATTCCAGCTCGCGGCCATTTTCAGCATCCCGCTGCTGCCGGTGCGCCCGGTGCAGGCGGCCGACACCGTGGCGGCGCCTGCCGCAGTGACCTCGATGGTGATGTCGAAAGGCATGCCCAGCGGCACATCGGACAGGACGGTGCTGCTGGTCGGTGTCACCTGGTTGAAGTCCTGACGAAAACCGAGGGTGATCTTCCCTTTGTTCCAGAACACCTTGATCGCGGGGCTGTCGTCATCTTTTACATGCATTTGCGCGATCACCACCTTCTGTGCCGAGTTGACCCGCTCCAGCATCATGCGTTGGTGATTGACATGCCGGCCGGCGCTGGCCAGCGTCCAATAGACCGCTTCCTTCCACTCGCAGCGGGTGCGATGGGTGCTCTTGCTCGCCGCCCCTTTTGTCGGTGCGTTCATGTGCACGGCGCCATCGGCCAGGCGGCTGATTACCTGGGGCAGGGTGGCGAGTGCCTGGGCGCCGGTCAATTCCAGCGCCACTGGGTTGCTGGATGACTTCGCCACTGGGGTGGTGATGATCAGGTTGTCGATGTTCACGGTCATGCTGGAAACCTCCTTGATGATAAAGATCCCGCACCGCATGCGAGCCCTGAAAGGGCTCTCGGTTCATCGGGCGAGGAAGGTCCAGGCAAAAAAAGCCCGCCAGGGCGGCGGGCAAAGAACGTTTTTGAAGGGAGAGCCTGTACTGTGCGCCTGGTCGGTTAAGCCGGGGTTAAGTGCCATGAGGATTGACCCCATGCACCAATACGCCTATACAGGCCTGCCGTTGTTACCGGAGCCTGTGATGCACGACGAAGACGATCTGCACGAACCTGAGCACGACCATCTGCTCGACCCAGAATTCCACGAGGGCTACGACCCCGAGGCGGATGCCTACGGGGCTCTTGACGAAGTCGAGGAGGACGAAGAGTCACTCGACGACTTCGATGACGAAGAGGACCACCCGGCCTGGCACGACGACTGCGACGACTGATGTCGACGCGGGTGCTCAGCGGCGGTCGAGGGAGAACCGCCCGGCACCGCTGACGGCCAGCAGCAGCAAGCCGCCAATAATGCTGAGGTTCTTCAGGAACTGGGTCATGTTGGCGCTGCGTTCGGGTTCGACCATGTTCCAGAACGGATGCCCGATCAGCGCGGTGCCGAGTACGAACAGGGCGAACAGCAGGGCCAGGGGGCGGGTGTAGAAACCCAGGATCAACAGGATGCCGACCAGCAGCTCCATGATCACGGCGATGGCCGCAGCCAGCATCGGGGCGGGGGCGCCCAGGGAGGTCATGTAGCCGACTGTGCCTTCGAACCCGGTCAGCTTGCTCCAGCCGGAGAGCACGAACAGGATCATCAGCAGGATGCGGGCGAGCAGCAGAATGAAGTCGCGTTGACCGTCGAGCAGGCTATAGCGCATGGCGGCGCTCCAGTGAACAGGGACAGGTTCCACTCTAGCAGCTGCGCGGCGGATTTCCGGCGGGTACGAAAAAGGCGCCGCAAGGGCGCCTTCATCGACAGAAGATGGTGCGAGTGGCGGGACTCGAACCCGCAAGGCTCACGCCGACAGATTTTAAGTCTGCTGTGTATACCAATTCCACCACACTCGCACGATTGGCTGGCGCGCCGCAGGGCAGCCTGGCCCAGACAATCAGGCGCGCTTTATAACCCATTGTTATAGAAGCGTCAACCAGCCTAATGTTCAGGGTTCGATAGCACGCGCGATATCGCGCATTTCACAGGCGCTATAGCGCAGGTCATCGACGTGCCCACCCATGGCGTGCGCATCGGCTTGATGAATCGAATGACGCAGGTAACGGACATGGCCGTCCAGCGCCTGGCTCAGTTCATCGAGTTCGCTGGCGCTGCGCATCAGGTCGTCCTGCAGCCCTTGCATGCGAAGATTGGAGGTCATGATGGTTCCTGTGGGATCCGGGGCGCGGGCACTATAGTTCAATTGACAGGATGCTGCCATTGCGCCACTGTCGCGCATTGGATCCAACCAGGCCTGTTGCCATGTCATCGCTTCCCCCTGGTCCGGACGCATCGCGGCGTATCCGCCCGAAGGTGTTCTGGCGCCTGCTGTTCCTGCTGGTCTGCCTGCTGGCGGCGTTCCTGTATGCGGGCTTCATCAGCCTGGGTGGTTACCTGCTGATGCTCGGCTTCGACCAGGAGGCTGCGCAGCCCAGGCGCTTGCTCGCCTTTGCAGGCGCAGCGCTGATCCTGTTGGTGGGGGTGTGGCTGCTCAAGGTGGCGATGCCGCGCAAGCTGGTGCCGACCGTGGTGGAGCGCGAGCGCTGACGATCGTCGTATAAGGTGCAGTGCAGGCTGGACTTTTGACTACGCTCAATATGTCCTTTCGCGGTGCTTGTGGAGCTCGCATGGTTTCGACAGACCGCCCCACTCATTCGGTGATGCCAGAGGCACGCTACGAGCAGTTGGTTCAGGCGGTGGTGGACTACGCCATCTATATGCTCGACCCAACCGGCCATGTGGTGTCCTGGAACGCTGGCGCGCAGCGGATCAAGGGCTACGATGCCGATGAGATCATCGGCCAGCATTTTTCGCTGTTCTTCACCGCCCAGGATTGTGCCGACGGCCGCCCGCAACGCTTGCTGCGCCAGGCACTCGAAGAAGGCAAGGCGCAGGACGAAGGCTGGCGCGTGCGCAAGGACGGCACGCAGTTCTGGGCGCTGGCGGCGCTGGATGTGATTCGCGACGCACAAGGCGAGGTCATCGGCCTGGCCAAGGTCACCCGCGACATCACTGATCGTCGCGAGTCGGCCCTGCAGCTCGATGCCATGCGTGCGCAACTGTTCCAGGCGCAAAAGCTCGAGGCCCTGGGGCAACTCACCGGGGGCCTGGCCCATGACTTTAACAACCTGCTGACCATCATCCTCAGCTCTGCGCGGCTTGCCAGCAGCAGCCAGGATCCGGCACGGGTGAGGCGCTTGCTGGAGCATATCCTCGATGCTGGCCAGCGCGGCACCCAGCTGACTCAGCAACTGCTCAGCTTTGCCCGGCATCGGCAACTCAGCATCACGCGCATCGTGCCTGCCGAGGCGATCGATATCATTTGTGGGCTGGCGGAGCACGCATTGCCCCGGGAAATCGAATTGCTACCCCAGGTGCAGCCTGACTTGCCGCTGATCGAGGTGGACGCCGGGCAGTTGCAGATGGTCTTGCTGAACCTGGTGTTCAACGCCCGCGACGCCATTGCCGCCACCGGGCAGATCCGTCTGGTGGTCGAAAGTGTGCAGTTGTCCGGCGAAGTGGATGGGCTGTATGGGAGCTTCGTGCGCTTCGATGTACGTGATGACGGCCAGGGCATCGACCCGCAGGTGCTGCCACGGATCTTCGAGCCGTTCTTCACCACCAAGGCCTTTGGCAAGGGCACTGGCCTTGGCCTGAGTCAGGCCTATGGCTTCGCCCGGCAGAGCAATGGCATGATCGAGGTGTCCAGCCGGCTTGGCAAGGGCACCTGCATGAGCTTGTACCTGCCAGCCCGGACGGGCCCCGATTCGCTTTCGACCGACGGATAGACAGCCATGGTAGAGCAACTGAAGCGACTGGCCACGGGCATCGAGGGGCTCGATGCGCTGCTCAAAGGTGGGCTGGTGGTCGGCGCCTCTTATATCGTTCAGGGGCATCCCGGCTCGGGCAAGACCATCCTGGCCAATCAGCTGGCGTGCAACCATGTGCGTGAGGGGGGGCGGGTCCTGGTGGCGACCTTGCTCAGCGAGTCCCATGAACGGCTGTTCCAGTACCTGTCGACCCTGAGCTTCTTCGACGCGGCGCTGGTGGGCGACACCATCCAGTTCGTCAGCGCATTCGACACCCTCGAGCAGGACGGCCTGGACGCGGTGGTCAGGCTGTTGCGCCAGGAAATTGCCCGGCAGCAGGCCACCCTGCTGATCGTCGACGGGCTGCTCAACGCCCGCTCCAGGGCGGAAACCAGCCTCGACACCAAGAAATTCGTCTCTGAACTGCAGGGGCATGCGGCGTTCGCCGGCTGCACGCTGCTGCTGCTGACCAGTGCGCGGCTGGACGAGGGTAGCCCCGAGCACACCATGGTCGATGGTGTTATCGAACTTGGCGAGCACCTGGTTGGCAGCACGGCGGTGCGCCATGTCCAGTTGCGCAAGACGCGCGGCAGTGGTGCGTTGTCCGGGCGCCACGAATGCCTGATCACGGAGGCGGGGTTGCAGGTCTACCCGCGCCTGGAGTCGCTGTACAGTCGCCCCAGCCAGGCAGGAGCGCAAACCCTGAGCCGGGTCGCCACGGGTGTTGCCGACCTCGATACCATGCTCGGCGGCGGACTGGCCGAGGCGTCGGTGACCCTGCTGATGGGGCCATCGGGCGTAGGCAAGACCGCGCTGGGCATCGCGTTCCTGGCCGCTTCGACCAAGGCTGCGCCGGGCCTGCACTTCGGTTTCTACGAGACGCCGGCGCGGTTGCGCTTGAAGGCTTGCGCGCTGGGCTTCGACCTGCCGGCACTCGAGCGTGAAGGCAGCGTGCAACTGAGCTGGCAATCGACCACCGAAGGCCTGCTGGACCAACTCGGCGCCCAGCTGTTGGCGCAGGTCGAAGCGCTCGGTGCCAGGCGCGTGGTAATCGACAGCCTTGGAGCCTTCGGTCGCCTGGCACTGGAGCCTGCCCGCCTGAATGCCTTCTTCCGCGCGCTGACCGGTGAGCTGCGCGCCCGTGGTGTGACGGTGCTGCTGACCTGGGAGATGCGTGACATCTTCGGCTCGGAAATCACCGCGCCGGCCCCCGACCTGTCGAGCATTGTCGACAACCTGATACTGATGCGCTTCGCCGAGCTCGACGCGCAACTGCACCGTGCCCTGTCGGTGATCAAGGTGCGCGACAGCGACCACGACCCTGCTTTGCAGGCACTGAATCTGGGGCCTCATGGCATCAGCCTGGCACGGGCGTTCGACGGTGCCAGTGGCGTGCTCAGTGGCTCGGCGACACCGCCGGGAGATCGCTGATGGGATGAACAGCATCCTGATCGTCGACGACGAGTACCTGATTGCCGATATCCTCGGTTTTGCCCTGGAGGACGAAGGCTACCTGGTTGAAAAGGCGAGCAACGGGCGCAAGGCCCTGGAGGCCTTGAAGGAAAAGCGCGTGGACCTGGTGATCACCGACTACATGATGCCGGTGCTCAACGGCGAGGAACTGCTGCAGGCCATACGCGAAGAGCTGCAACTGGCGGACCTGCCGGTCATTCTCATGAGCGGCGCCCAGGCCAGCCAGGGCCGGGCCTGCCCCGGGAAGTTCGCGGCGGTGTTCGACAAGCCATTCGACATGGACCGGATGATCGCCACGGTGCGCGAATTGCTGGGCACCTGAGGTTCAGGAGAGGCTCCCCGCATGGGCGGGCAATCGATCAGGCGCATCCGTGCGGCATGATGCGGTTGGCTTGCGGGTTACTCGTCGTTGCTTTTCTCGGGCGCGGGGCTGCCGGCCTGGATCCGCTTGTAGATCTCTTCACGGTGCACCTGGACATCTTTCGGTGCATCGATACCGATCCTCACTTGCATCCCCTTGACGCCCAGAATGGTGACTTTGATGTCATCGTCGATGACGATGCTTTCGCCAACCTTGCGGGTGAGTATCAGCATGTAGTTCTCCTTGGTGATGTAGAAAACCGCCGAGCCAGGTGCTCTGCGGTGGGAGCCTGTCCCTCTTCCTTCTCATTAAAGACGCTTTCGGCGGATAGTAATTCCCCGACAGACAAATTCTGTTGTCGATCTTTAGTTGCAGGCGCCGGCAGGGCTGCGGGGCAACCCCACGGCAAGGTGCTCGGTGGCAAGGATAGGGTGCTTGGCGCCATATGGGAAATTTCTCTGCTCGATGAAGTAAATAGTCACCGTCAATGATCGTCTTGGCGCTCCAGCAACTGCAGGAAACGCAGCAATGCCACTTCCTCGGTTTCCAGGCCCTTGCGCGGACGTGCACGGGGCAATGCCGAAAGCCGGCCAAGGTGGAAGTGCTCGAGCACAGCGGGATGGATGTAGCAGCGTCGGCACACCGCCGGTGTGTTGCCCAGGCGCGTCGCCACCTGGCGGACGATGGCGGCGACCTGCCGGCGCGCCTCGCTGTCGGGCTCCCAGGCCTGCGGCCTGAGCAGGCTCAGTGCCAGGCTGCTGCCGGCCCAGGTGCGGTAGTCCTTGGCGGTGAAGTCGGCGCCGGTCAGTTGCTGGAGGAACTGGTTGACCTCGGACGAGCCGATGCCATGGCGTTGCCCCTGTTCGTCCAGGTACTGGAACAAGCTCTGGCCGGGCAGTTCCATGCAGCGCTTGACCAGGCCGGCCAGGCGCCGGTCGGTCAGGGTGACATTGTGTTCGACGCCGCGCTTGCCGCGGAACTGGAAGCGGATACGGCTGCCCTTGACCTGCACATGGCGGGTATCGAGGGTGGTCAGCCCGTAGGAGCGGTTGTCGCGCAGGTACTGGCGGTTGCCGATGCGGATCAGCGTGGTGTCGAGCAGGCTGATCACCAGCGCCATGACCTTCTCCCGGCCAAGCCCGGGGCAGGCCAGGTGCGTGTCCAGTTGTTTGCGCAGCCTCGGCAGCACCTCGGCGAAGGCCAGCATGCGCGCGTACTTGTGCTGGTCGCGCAGCTCGCGCCATTGCGTGTGGTAGCGGTACTGCTTGCGCCCCCGGGCGTCGCGCCCGGTGGCCTGCAGGTGCCCTTGCGGGTCGGCGCAGATCCACACGTCGGTGTACGCCGGCGGGATCACCAGGGCGGCAATGCGCGCCAGGGTCTCTTTATCGCGCACCCGCTGGTTGCCGGCGTCGAAATAGTGGAAGCGGTCGCGCCAGCGCCGGCGGGTCAGGCCGGGCTGGCTGTCATCGACATAATGCAGGGCGGCAGGCAACGGGCAGTCGGGCATCGGCGCAGTCCATCAAGGGCACTCTTGCTGCAATGGACAGCAGCCGCCGCGTCATTGCTCAGCCCAACAGCGCCACCGACTTGATCTGTGCCCACAGCAATTGGCCCGGGCGTACGTCGAGCTGGTCCGCCGAATAGCGTGTGACGCGTGCCAGCAGCGCACTGCCGGCGGCATCCAGGCTGACCAGCACATGGGCCGGGTTGTCCGCCGGGCGGCATTCGCGGACCCGCACCGGCAGGCGGTTGAGAATGCTCGACGCGCCGTCGGCGGCCAATGCCAGGCTGACGTCCCGGGCCTGGACCTTCAGGCGCAGGGTACTGCCCACCTGCAAGGCGGGGTGGGCGATCCGCAGCAGCTGCCCCTCCGTGCCGGGCAGGCGCAGGTCGAACAGCTCATAATGCGGGTCGTGGCCCACCACCACGCCTTCGAGCACCACCCCGGCATCCTCGCCCTGGGCCAACGGCAGGTCCAGGCGGGCCAGGGTCTGGCCGATCGGCCCGCTGGCCACCGCCTTGCCCTGTTCGAGCAGGACCAGGTGGTCGGCCAGGCGCGCCACTTCGTCCTGGGCATGGCTGACGTAGATCAGCGGGATATCCAGCTCGTCGTGCAGGCGTTCCAGGTACGGGAGGATTTCACGCTTGCGCGCGCTGTCGAGCGCAGCCAAGGGCTCGTCCATCAGCAACAGTCGCGGGCTGCTGAGCAAGGCTCGGGCGATGCCGACCCGTTGTGCCTCGCCGCCGGACAGGGTTGCCGGCTTGCGCGCCAGCAGGTGGCCGATGCCCAGCAACTGGCAGGCCTGCTCCTGGCTGATCTTGCGGGCCTGGGGGGCAATGCGGCGCCAGCCGAACTCCAGGTTGCCTTGCACCGACAGGTGCGGGAACAGGCTGGCCTCCTGGAACACGTAGCCGACCGGGCGCCGGTGCGGGGGGATGAAGTGCCCGCGGGCGCTGTCTTCCCACACCTCGCCATTGATTTCGATGTAGGCGCTGGCGGCCCGTTCCAGGCCGGCCAGGCAGCGCAGGCAGGAGGTCTTGCCTGAGCCGGAGTGGCCGAACAGGGCGCTGATGCCGCGACCGGGCAGGTCAAGGTCGACGTCCAGGGTGAAGTCGTCACGCGCCAGTTTCAGGCGCGCCTGTATCGATGCGCTCATTTCAGCTCCAGCCTGCCTTGCCACGGCGGCCGGCATAGAGCATCAGCAGCACCAGGAACGAGAACACCAGCATGGCCCCGGCCAGCCAGTGGGCCTGGCTGTATTCCATGGCCTCGACGTGATCGAAGATCTGCACCGAGACCACGCGGGTCTTGTCGGGAATGTTGCCACCGATCATCAGCACCACGCCGAACTCGCCGACGGTATGGGCGAAGCCGAGGATGCTGGCGGTAATGAAACCGGGGCGAGCCAGGGGCAGCACCACGTGGACGAAGGTGTCCCATGGGCTGGCGCGCAGCGTCGCGGCCACTTCCAGGGGGCGCTGGCCGATGGCGCCGAAGGCGTTCTGCAGTGGCTGCACCACGAAGGGCATCGAATATACCACCGAGCCGATCACCAGCCCGGTGAAGCTGAACACCACGCTGCCCAGGCCGAGGGCCTGGGTGGTCTGGCCGATCCAGCCATGGGGACCAAGGGCCAGCAGCAGGTAGAAGCCGATTACCGTCGGCGGCAGCACCAGGGGCAGGGCCACCACCGCGCCGATCGGCCCGCGCAACCAGGAGCGGGTGCGCGCCAGCCACCAGGCGATGGGCGTGCCCAGCACCAGGAGGATGGCGGTGGTGAGGCTGGCCAGCTTGATGGTCAGCCAGATGGCACCCAGGTCACTGGCGTCGAGGGGCATCAGAGCTCATAGCCGTAGGACTTGATCACCGCGGCGGCCTTCGGGCCCTTGAGGTAATCGACCAGGGCCTTGGCGGCCGGATTGTCCTTGCCTTTGTTGAGGATCACCGCATCCTGGCGGATCGGGTCATGCAGCTCGGCGGGCACGATCCAGGCCGAGCCTTCGCTGACCTTGCCGTCCTTGTAGATCTGCGACAGCGCGACGAAGCCCAGCTCGGCATTGCCGGTGGAGACGAACTGGAAGGCCTGGGTGATGTTCTGGCCCTCGACGATCTTGGCCTTGGTCGCTTCGGTCAGCTTCAGCTTGTCCAGCACCTGGGTGGCTGCCAGGCCATAGGGCGCGGCCTTGGGGTTGGCGATGGACAGGTGCTTGTACTCGTTCTTCTTCAGCACATCACCCTTGGCGTCGACATAGCCTGGCTTGGCCGACCACAGCGCCAGGGTGCCGATGGCATAGGTGAAGCGCGAGCCTGCAACGATTTCCTTTTCCTGTTCCAGCTTGGCCGGGGTGCTGTCGTCGGCGGCGAGGAATACCTCGAATGGCGCGCCGTTCTTGATCTGTGCGTAGAACTGGCCGGTGGCGCCGTAGGCAGCGACCAGCTTGTGGCCGGTGTCCTTCTCGAAATCCTTGGCGATGGCCTGGATGGGCGCTGTGAAGTTGGCCGCGACGGCGACCTGGACTTCATCGGCCCAGGCACTGTTGAGGCAGATCAGGCTGGCGAGGGTGCTGGCGGCCAGATAGGGCAAGCGAATACGCATGAAGACGGCTCCTGAGGGATTATCGTTATGGTGCGGAATATATAGCGATAAGCCGTCTGTCGGGAAGGGGCTGCCGTGATTTGCCGTCGGTGGTGGCCTTGCGAGAGCGGCGCACGGCCGCTCCCACTCAGGTGATGCTTGCCCACCCCAAGGGCTGGGTTACTTCCCGGAGATCACCGCTACGCCGCCAACCGCCCGCTGGCAATCGCCTCCGAAGCCGCCAGCATCGCCCGCAGCAGCACCGCGCAGCCGGCCGCGAGGTCCTCGGGGGCGGCGTTCTCGATTTCGTTGTGACTGATCCCGCCCTCGCACGGCACGAAGATCATCCCGGCCGGGCCCAGCTCGGCGAGGAAGATTGCGTCGTGCCCGGCACCGCTGACGATGTCCATGTGCGCCAGGCCCAGGTTGCGCGCCGAATCACGCACCGCTTCGACGCAGCCTTTGTCGAAGTACAGGGCCGGGAAGTCGGCGGTGGGCACCAGGTCGTATTCCAGCCCGTGCTTGGCCGTGGTGGCCTCGATCACCTGGCGCACCTCGGCGATCATCGACTCCAGTCGCTGGCCTTCCAGGTGACGGAAGTCCAGGGTCATGCGCACTTCGCCGGGGATCACGTTGCGCGAGCCGGGGTAGGCCTGCAGGCAACCGACGGTGCCGCAGGCATGGGGCTGGTGGGCGAGGGCGGTGCGGTTGACCGCCTCGACCACGGCGGCGGCACCGACCAGGGCGTCCTTGCGCAGGTGCATCGGGGTGGGGCCGGCGTGGGCCTCGACGCCGCGCAGGGTCAGGTCGAACCACTTCTGGCCGAGGGCGCCGAGCACCACGCCGATGGTCTTGTGTTGGTCTTCGAGGATCGGGCCCTGTTCGATATGCGCCTCGAAGTAGGCGCCGACCGGGTGGCCGGACACGGCGCGGCTGCCGGCGTAGCCGATGGCGTTCAATGCCTCGCCGACGCTCACGCCCTGGGCGTCGCGCTTGGCCAGGGTCTGCTCGAGGGTGAACTTGTTGGCGAACACCCCCGAACCCATCATGCACGGGGCGAAGCGCGAGCCTTCCTCGTTGGTCCACACCACCACCTCCAGCGGCGCTTCGGTTTCCACGCCGAGATCATTGAGGGTGCGGATCACCTCCAGCCCGGCCATCACGCCGAAGCAGCCGTCGAACTTGCCGCCGGTGGGCTGGGTGTCGATATGGCTGCCGGTCATCACTGGCGGCAGCTTGGCGTTGCGCCCGGGGCGGCGGGCGAAGATGTTGCCGACCGCGTCGATGCTCACCGTGCAACCGGCTGCTTCGCACCACTGCACGAACAAGTCGCGAGCCTGGCGATCGAGATCGGTCAGCGCCAGGCGGCATACGCCGCCCTTGGGCGTGGCGCCGAGGCGGGCCAGCTCCATCAGCGATTGCCACAGGCGGTTACTGTCGATGTGGCGTTGGCTGGATTGCAGGATTTCCTTGGCGGGGGTGGTCATGGGGTGTCTCCTCAGGCTGTTATTTTTACCATCACGTGGGAGCGGGCTTGCCCCGCGATGCGGCGCCTCAGGGCATCGGCTTGGCCAGCCGCGCCGGGCCGCGCACCGCGATGCCGCCGAGGGCGTAGTAGAGCCCGCCGCCGAGCAGCGAACCGGTGAACCAGCCGTAGTCGTAGAACCAGCTGAAACTGCTGTTGCCGATGGCCATCACGGTCAGCGCCACCGGCACGCCGAAGGCGATGAACCCGGCCCAGTTCCACGCCGGATACACGTCGTCGCGGTACAGCCCGGCGAGGTCCAGCTGCTGGCGGCGGACCAGGAAGTAGTCCACCACCATGATCCCGGCGATCGGTCCGAGCAGGCTGGAATAGCCCAGCAGCCAGTTGGAGTACACGCTCTCCAGGCTCAGGTCGGAGACAATCCAGCCAAGCTTCTTGAGCAGCTCGTGGCCCATCAGCGCCAGGCCGATGAAGCCGGTCAGCCAGACCGCGCGGCTGCGCCCGATCAGGCGCGGGGCGATGTTCTGGAAGTCGTTGGTGGGCGAGACGATGTTGGCCGCGGTGTTGGTCGACAGCGTCGCGATGATGATCAGCGCCATGGCCAGGGCCACCCAGCCGGGGCTCTGGATATGGCCGATCAGGCTCACCGGGTCGGACACCGTCTGGCCCACCAGCGAGGCGGAGGCGGCGGTCATGATCACGCCCAGGGCGGCGAACAGGAACATGGTCAGCGGCAGGCCGAAGATCTGTCCGAGAATCTGGTCCTTCTGGCTTTTCGCATAGCGGCTGAAATCGGGGATGTTCAGCGACAGCGTGGCCCAGAAACCGACCATGGCGGTGAGCCCGGCGCAGAAGTAGCTGACCACGCTGGCGCCCTCGGGGCGTTTGGGCGGCTGCGCCAGCAGCTCGCTCATCGACATGTGCGGCAGCGCCCAGAACAACAGGCCGACACCGACCGCCACCAGCAGGGGCGCCGAGAGCGTCTCCAGCCACTTGATCGACTCGGCGCCGCGCAGCACCACCCACAGGTTCAGCGACCAGAACAGCATGAAGCCGATCACCTCGCCAGTGCCGCCCAGTGCCTTCCACTCGGGGAACAGCGAACCCAGGAACAGGTGGATGGCCAGCCCGCCGAACATCGTCTGGATGCCGAACCAGCCGCAGGCCACCACGGCGCGGATCAGGCATGGCACGTTGGAGCCGAAAACGCCGAACGAAGCGCGCAGCAGCACCGGGAACGGGATGCCGTACTTGGTGCCGGGGAAGGCGTTGAGGGTCAGCGGGATGAGCACGATGAGGTTGGCCAGCAGGATCGCCAGCAGCGCCTCGCCGACACTCAGGCCGAAGTAGGCGGTGAGCACGCCGCCGAGGGTGTAGGTGGGCACGCAAATGGACATGCCCACCCACAACGCGGTGATGTGCCACTTGTTCCAGGTGCGCTGGTGCACCTTGGTCGGGGCGATGTCGTGGTTGTAGCGGGGGCTGTCGAGGACGTCGCTGCCGGCGTCGAGCTCGTACAGGCCATGCTGCTCGACCACTTGTGATCTGCTCTGTTGCATGGGGTTCTCCAGGTCTTTTTTCTTGTAGTTGTCGCTCATCGGGCTGACGCGATGGCCGGAGTACACACACCACCAGTACTGCACCTCCGGCCCGGCCAGGCGGTTGTGGCCTGCGTTTTCAACAAACGTGCCGGGAAAGCCCGCGCCTTCCCGGCGGGCCGCCGCCGACCGGAGGTAACTCACTGACCTGCAAAGGCATTCATCAGCACGGCAGGCGAAGCGGGAGCGCCCGCGCATGCCGTCTGTCTGGCCGGTCCATCACCCGCGTGATTCAAACGGGTGCAACCTGGAAAACCACCGGCGCGGCCTGCGCCATCCAGCCAGGAAACAAACACCTGATTTTGCGTAGAAAATCTTGACCAATTTGGCTTCCTGTCAAGTGCGTCAAAATGGTGAGGGGGTGTAACTTTTTGGTTACCAGTGAAATAAATTATTAAAAATCAATGATTTAGTGTTTTTAATGGTTGCATATATTTTTTCTTGATCAATATCCGATCAGATACTAGCCTCGATTCTTGTCAGGCCTGACAGGATTGATGAAATCACCTCCAGTGCCCGGCCAACACAATTCCAAGAACCGGCCAGAAGACCGGTCAGCCTGCGAGGAAGACGGCATGTCCCTGTTGATCCGTGGCGCCACCGTGGTTACCCATGAAGAGAGCTACCCCGCCGATGTCCTGTGTGCCGATGGCCTGATCCGCGCCATCGGCAAAGACCTCGAAGCCCCCACCGACTGCGATATCCTCGACGGCAGTGGCCAGTACCTGATGCCCGGCGGCATCGATCCGCACACCCACATGCAGCTGCCGTTCATGGGCACGGTGGCCAGCGAGGACTTCTTCAGCGGCACTGCCGCGGGCCTGGCCGGGGGCACCACCTCGATCATCGACTTCGTCATCCCCAACCCGCAGCAGTCGCTGCTCGAGGCCTTCCACACCTGGCGCGGCTGGGCGCAGAAGAGTGCCAGCGACTATGGCTTCCACGTCGCCATCACCTGGTGGAGCGAGCAGGTCGCCGAGGAGATGGGCGAGCTGGTCGCCCAGCATGGGGTGAACAGCTTCAAGCACTTCATGGCCTACAAGAACGCGATCATGGCCGCCGACGACACCCTGGTGGCCAGCTTCGAACGCTGCCTGCAACTGGGCGCGGTGCCCACGGTGCACGCCGAAAACGGCGAGCTGGTCTATCACCTGCAGCAAAAATTGCTCGCCCAGGGCCTGACCGGCCCCGAGGCACACCCGCTGTCGCGTCCGTCCCAGGTCGAAGGGGAGGCCGCCAGCCGCGCCATCCGCATCGCCGAAACCCTGGGCACGCCGCTGTATCTGGTGCATGTCTCCAGCCGCGAGGCGCTGGACGAGATCACCTACGCCCGGGCCAAGGGCCAGCCGGTGTACGGCGAGGTGCTGCCGGGGCATCTGCTGCTCGACGACAGCGTTTACCGTGATCCGGACTGGGCCACCGCCGCCGGCTATGTGATGAGCCCGCCATTCCGCCCGCGCGAGCACCAGGAGGCGCTGTGGGGTGGCCTGCAGTCGGGCAACCTGCACACCACGGCCACTGACCACTGCTGCTTCTGCGCCGAGCAGAAGGCCATGGGCCGCAACGACTTCAGCCGGATCCCCAATGGCACCGCCGGCATCGAGGACCGCATGGCGGTGCTGTGGGACGCCGGGGTGAACAGCGGGCGCCTGTCGATGCACGAGTTCGTCGCGCTGACCTCCACCAACACCGCGAAGATCTTCAACCTGTTCCCGCGCAAGGGCGCGATCCGTGTCGGCGCCGATGCCGACCTGGTGCTGTGGGACCCGCAGGGCAGACGCACCATCAGCGCCCAGACCCACCACCAGCGGGTCGATTTCAACATCTTCGAAGGCCGCACCGTGCGCGGCATCCCCAGCCACACCATCAGCCAGGGCAAGGTGCTCTGGGCCGATGGCGACCTGCGTGCCGAGCCGGGCGCGGGGCGTTACGTGGAGCGCCCGGCCTATCCGTCGGTGTACGAGGTGCTGGAGCGGCGTGCCGAACGGCAGAAACCGACGCCGGTTCAGCGCTGAAGCAGTTGGGGCTGCCGCACAGCCCTTTCGCCGGCAAGCCGGCTCCCACACACGTACCGCAGCCCCCTGTGGGAGCCGGCTTGCCGGCGAAAGGGGCGCTTCGCGCCCCCGACAACAAAGGTAGATCTCCATCCCCAGAACGGACCGGCGCCTGACCACCGCCGCCTCCAATAAAAACGAGAGAGGCTACAACCGTGATCGATGCCCTGAACCACTTGCCGCGCCCCCGCGCCGGCGCCGACCAGCTGGCCGAGGCCTTCAGCGACCTCGCGCCCCCGCTCACCGCCCGCCAGGCCGCAGTCGAGAGCGCGCGCTGCCTGTACTGCTACGACGCGCCGTGCGTCAATGCGTGCCCCAGTGAAATCGACATCCCCTCGTTCATCCACCGCATCAGCGACGAGAACCTGCAAGGCGCCGCCGAACGCATTCTCTCGGCCAACATCCTCGGAGGCAGCTGTGCCCGGGTTTGCCCCACGGAGATCCTTTGCCAGCAAGCCTGCGTGCGCAACAACGCCCAGGAGTGCGCCCCGGTGCTGATCGGCCAATTGCAGCGCTACGCCCTGGACCATGCAAACTTCACCGAGCATCCGTTCCAGCGTTCGCCGGCCAGCGGCAAGCGCATCGCCGTGGTCGGCGCCGGCCCTGCCGGGTTGTCGTGCGCGCACCGGTTGGCCATGCACGGCCACGACGTGGTGATCTTCGAGGCGCGGGAGAAGGCCGGTGGTCTCAACGAGTACGGCATCGCCCGCTACAAGCTGGTGGACGACTACGCCCAGCGTGAAGTGGAGTTCCTGCTGGGCATCGGCGGAATCGAGATCCGCCATGGCCAGCGCCTGGGCGGCAACCTGTCATTGGCCGAGCTGCATGGCCAGTACGACGCGGTGTTCCTCGGCCTGGGCCTGGGGGCCGTGCGCCAGTTGGGCCTGGCGGACGAAGACGCGCCGGGCTTGCTTGCCGCCACCGACTATATCCGTGAACTGCGCCAGGCTGACGACCTCACCCAGCTGCCGCTGGCTGACCGCTGCCTGGTGCTCGGCGCTGGCAACACCGCCATCGACATGGCCGTGCAGATGAGCCGCCTGGGCGCCCGCGACGTCAACCTGGTGTACCGCCGGGGCGAAGCCGACATGGGCGCCACCGGCCATGAGCAGGAAATTGCCAAGCACAACCAGGTACGCCTGCACACCTGGGCCCGGCCAGATGCCGTGCTGCTGGATGATGCCGGGCGCGTGCGCGGCATGCGCTTCGCGCGCACGCAATTGATCGACGGACGCCTGGGCGATACCGGCGAAACCTTCGAGCTGGCCGCCGACGCGATCTTCAAGGCCATCGGCCAGCGCTTCGATGAGCAAAGCCTCGGCGATCCGCTGGCGGCGCAACTGGCCCGCGACGGCGAGCGCATCCAGGTGGACGCGCAGATGCGCACCTCCGTCCCGGGCATCTATGCCGGCGGCGACTGCACCGCGCTGGGCCAGGACCTCACCGTCCAGGCCGTGCAACATGGCAAGCTGGCCGCCGAAGCCATCCATGCCCAACTCATGCTCAACGTGGAGGCTGCGTAAATGGCCGACTTGTCCATCGTATTCGCCGGCATCAAGGCACCCAATCCATTCTGGTTGGCCTCCGCGCCCCCTACCGACAAGGCCTATAACGTGGTCCGCGCCTTCGAGGCCGGCTGGGGCGGGGTGGTGTGGAAGACCCTCGGCGAGGACCCGGCGGCGGTCAACGTGTCGTCGCGCTACTCGGCGCATTACGGCGCCAACCGCCAGGTGCAGGGCATCAACAATATCGAGCTGATCACCGACCGCTCGCTGGAGATCAACCTGCGCGAGATCACCCAGGTGAAGAAGGACTGGCCCGACCGTGCGTTGATCGTGTCGCTGATGGTGCCGTGCGTCGAAGAATCCTGGAAGTTCATCCTGCCGCTGGTGGAAGCCACCGGCGCCGACGGCATCGAACTCAACTTCGGCTGCCCTCACGGCATGCCCGAGCGTGGCATGGGCGCCGCCGTGGGCCAGGTGCCCGAGTATGTGGAAATGGTCACCCGCTGGTGCAAGACCCATTGCACGCTGCCGGTAATCGTCAAGCTTACCCCCAACATCACCGACATCCGCCAGTCGGCGCGCGCCGCGCACCGGGGCGGGGCGGACGCGGTGTCGCTGATCAACACCATCAACTCGATCACCAGTGTCGATCTGGACCGCATGGTCGCCCACCCCATCGTCGGCGACCAGAGCACCCATGGCGGCTACTGCGGGTCGGCGGTCAAGCCGATCGCCCTGAACATGGTCGCCGAGATCGCGCGCGACCCCGAGACCCGTGGCCTGCCGATCTGCGGCATCGGCGGTATCGGCACCTGGCGCGACGCCGCCGAGTTCATCGCCCTGGGCAGCGGCGCGGTGCAGGTGTGCACCGCAGCGATGCTGCATGGCTTTCGCATCGTCGAAGACATGCAGGATGGCCTGGCGCGCTGGATGGACCAGCATGGGCACCGCAGCCTCGAGGCGTTTCGTGGCCAGGCCGTGGGGCATACCACCGACTGGAAGTACCTGGATATCAACTACAAGTCGGTGGCGCAGATCGACCAGGACGCCTGCATCGGCTGCGGGCGCTGCCACATTGCCTGCGAGGACACCTCGCACCAGGCCATCGCCAGCACCCTGAAGGCCGACGGCACCCACGCCTACAGTGTGATCGAGGCCGAGTGCGTGGGCTGCAACCTGTGCCAGATCACCTGCCCGGTGGAAGGTTGCATCGACATGCAGGCGCAGGACACCGGCAAGCCGTACATGAACTGGACGCAGGACCCGCGCAACCCCTATCGCGAGGCGGGTTGAGGAGGAGGGCGATAAACACGCCTCGGTAGCGGTGACGCCTGCTCGAGCTCCGCGTCAGCTGATTGCGGTCTCGTGCAGGCAGCGCCACACCACGCCGCGGTTGCTGCACTCCAGCAGTGCCAGCGACCAGCGTGCCTGCACCCCACCTTGTAACCGATGGGTTTCCTTGTAGCGCACTGCTACGTTCACCCCGGCCTGCCATACCACCTGGACGTCGCTGACGACGATCTCCAGCCCTGGCCGTGCGCCGGCCGCCCGGCTGAACAGTTGCTCCACCTGTGCGCGGGTCACCACCGTGCCCGCCGTGCCGACCATGCTGAAATCATCGGCGAACACCGCCATCAGCCCGCCGAGCACTGCCTGGGTCTCGACCGCTGGGCGGGTGAAGATTCTGTGGATCAGCTCATGGACGTGATGAATGCTGCGCTCGGCGCGGGCAATCGCGTGGTCAGGCATGGCGAGGGTTCTCCGGGGGTAGTGTGTGCAGTGTCATCAGTGGCGCCAGCCCCAGCAACGCGGCCAGGCTGAAGGTCAGGTGATAGGCGTCCGGCGTGCTCAGGCCCACCAGCAACAGGTTGAAGATCATCAGCAGCAAGGCGGCGCCGATGCTGAAGGCCATCTGTCGATTGAGGTTCCACAGGACGCTGGCCTGCTGCATCCGCTCGCCGCTGAAGTCGAGCAGCGCGGTGGTCTGGGCGGTGTTGGCACCGATGCCGCCACCGACGCCCATGAGGCCGTAGGCCGCCATCAGTACGGCGTTGTCTGTCGGGGCGTCGACCATGACCAGCAGGCAGATACCCAGGCTGTGCAGGAGCATGCCGAGCAGCAACAGGCGGGCGGCACCGACGCGGTTGTACAGGCGGCCGGCCAGCAACATGGCGGCGAAGGCCCCGGCGGCGTAGAGCAGCATGAACAGGCCGGTGGCCTGGGCGCTCAGTTGCAGCACATCCTGCAGATAGAAGATGTTCAGCAGGTTGACCCCGGTGAACACGCCGGGGATCGCGTGGTAGACCTGCATCGAGACTCGCAGGCGCGGGCTGGCGAGCAGCTTCAGTTCGACGATGCCTGCCGCCGCGCGCTGATAGTGGGCGCGGTACACCAGGGCGCAGGACACACCCGCCAGCAGGCAGGCGATGGCCAGCAGGGCACCATGCCCGGCGCCATATAACGACAGGCCCAGCAGCAGGCAGGCGAGGGCGGCGCTGACCAGCAGCAATCCCTTGAAGTCCGGGCGTGGCGCTGTCGGGCCCGGTGCCTGGTCAAGCCAGGCCCAGGCCAGCGCCGCCGTCAGCAGGGCCAGCGGAATGTTGCTGTGGAAGACCCACGGCCAGCGGCCATGGTCGACGATCAACCCGCCAAGGGTGGGTGACAGTGCCGGTGCCAGCAGCGCAACGGCCATCACCAGGGTGGACACACGGGCGCGCTCCGGGCCCTGGAAGCGTTCGAAGGTCAGCGCCTGCCCCACGGGGATCAGCAAGCCACCGGCCATGCCCTGGACCAGGCGCCAGGCAATCAACGCGGCAAAGCTCTGCGCCTCGCCGCAGCCCCACACCGCCACGCTGAACGCCAGCATGGCGGCGCTCAACAGCCGCCGCGCGCCCCAGCGGTTGGCCAGCCAGGTGCTCACCGGCACGGCCAGGGTCAGCCCGAGCATATAGGCATTGCCAACCCAGGCGCTGCTGGCATTGCCAATGGCGAACTCGGCGGCGATCCGTGGCAACGCCACGGTCGGCATGAACAGGTTGATGCAGTCGATGAAAAAACCCATCAGGAAGATCGTTGCCACGCGATACCGGTACGTCATTGCCACTCCTTTTCGGGGCGCAGACTAGGTGCGTGGACTGGCCCTGTCGATGTCGCTACCCTTGAAACTCTGTTTGATGGAAATGAACAATGCTGCGTACGACCCTCCACACCCAGCTCAACCGGGTGCAGACGTTTCTGGCAGTGGTCGACTTCGGCTCCTTCACCAAGGCGGCGGACTTTCTCGGCATCAGCAAAGCCATGGCCAGCCAGCACGTCAAGGCGCTGGAACAGGCCCTGGGGGTGACGCTGCTGGCGCGCAGCACCCGTGCTATCGCCCCGACCGAAACCGGCCAAAGTTTCTATGAAGATTTCAAAGTGATCGTCAGCGATGTCGAAGGCGCCTTCGCCAATGTACTGCGCCGGCACAACGGCCTATCGGGCAAGCTGCGCATCAGCACCACCGGGGAGTACGGCGAGCGCTTCATCCTGCCGCTGATCCCGCTGTTCGCCGAGCGCTACCCGGCGTTGTCGCTCAGCTACGATACCGACTCGTCGCTGAGCGACCTGATTGCCGAACGGCTTGACCTGGTGGTGCGTCTTGGCGCGTTGCCGGATTCGAACCTGCGCAGTCGCCAGTTGGCCGAGTACGACATTGTGTTGGTGGCTGCTCCGGCCTTTCTTGTTCGCCATGCCATCGAACGGCCCGAGGAACTGACGGACACACCCTGGATTGCCAACAGCAACCTGCAGAGCCCGACCGCCTGGACCTTGCACAGCGCGCAGGCGGGGAGTGCAAGCGTCGTCGGCCGGGCGGCCTACCAGTCCAATGCGTCCCACGCCATCCGGGCGATGGCCTGCGCCGCCCTGGGCGTAGCGGTGCTGCCGGCCTGGCTGGTCGAGCAGGACCTGGCCGACGGCACCCTGCGGCGGGTACTGCCGGACTACAGCCTGCCCAGGCAGCCGATCAGCGTGGTGTACCCGAACAGCAGCCATGTGCCGCACAAGACCCGGGTGTTCATCGATTTCTTGTGCGAGCACCTCGGGCGCTGAGGGCGCCGCTCAGGGCTCCAGGCCGATGCCGCGCAGGATGACGCCGGTCACCGTCTGCACCGCTTGCTCGAACGCCATGTCCGACAGCGGCTCACCGTCATTGAGCAGGGTGACCTGGAAACCGAAGTCGGCGTAGTGCTGGGTCGCCGCCCAGATCATGTACAGCAGCGCCGATGGCTCCACCGGCAGGATGCGTCCGTCCTCGACCCAGCTGCGGATCTTCGCCTGCTTGAGCTGCGCCCAGGGCACCAGGATCTCGTCCAGGCTGGGGCTCAGCAGCGGGGCGCCGTGGAGAATCTCCTCGGCCCAGATCTTCGAGCCCAGCGGCCGCGAGCGCGAGTGGCCCATCTTGGCGCGGATGTAGCTGGTCAGTACCACCCGCGGGTCGTCGAAGTGCTCGAAGCACAGGGCATCCTGCTTCCAGACATCCAGCAGGTCCTGCAGCACGGCGCGGTACAGGTCGTCCTTGGTGCTGAAGTAGTAGTGCAGGTTGGAGCGCGGCAACTGCGCCCGTTCGGCGATATCGCCCATGGAGGTGGCGGCGTAGCCCTTGTCGGCGAACACCTGCTCGGCGGCTTGCAGGATCTTTTCGACATTGCGCCGGCGGATTTCGATCTTGTGGTTGGCCATGGGCTGTCCGTGGTGACCTGAACAGGGCAAGGCTAACAGCTTTGCCGGGGCGGCGATAAGGTCAAGGCTGCCTGTTTGGAAGCAGGGCCAATGCCTGGCGGCTGGCGCCGCGCAGGTCCTCGCCCGGCACGCCATCGCGGGCTTGCACGGAGATGCCGTGGAGGAAGGTGGCATAGAAGTGACCGAGAGCCTCGACCTGCGTCTCGGCTGGCAACTGCCCCTGGTCACGGGCTTCGCGCAGGCGGCTGATGATCGACTCGGTACGCTGCCGACGGTGGCCGGCCAACCATTGCTGGACCCCCAGGTTATCCGGCGCCACGCCGCTGGCGGCGCTGACCACCAGGCAGCCGCGGGGTTCGTCGACGCGGGTGTAGGTGCTGATGGCGGCCTCGAGCATCTGCGCCATGGCTTGGTGGATGTCCGGCAGGGCCAGGGCGCGGTCGGCGAAACCGCCCTCGGCCGATTCGTACAGGGCCACGGCCTCCTCGAACAGCTGCTGCTTGCTGCCAAAGGCCGCGTAGATGCGCGCGGAGGCGATGCCCAGGGTGGATACCAGGGCCGACATCGAAGTGCCCTCGTAGCCATGTTCCCAGAACAGCCGCATCGCCTTGCGCAGCGCCTGTTGCTTGTCGAATTCCCGAGGTCGCCCTGCCATCGCTCGCCTGCCTGATTACGTGGAACGCGCATTCTAGCCAATTTGCGATTGACGGGCAGCGCCATTCGATCCTATTGTTTGTCGATCAACAAACAATGAGATGACATCATGCGAACACTCAAAGGCCCCAGCCTTCACCTCGCGCAGTTCAGCAGCGACACGGCGCCGTTCGACAGCCTGGACAGCATTGCCGACTGGGCGGGGCGGTTGGGCTTCAAGGGGCTGCAGATCCCGGCCTGGGACGCCCGGTTGTTCGACCTGGAACTGGCCGCGCAAAGCAAGGGGTACTGCGATGAAATCAAGGGGCGACTGGCCGAGCGCGGCTTGCAGGTCAGCGAGCTGACCACCCACATGATCGGCCAACTGGTCGCGGTCCATCCGGCCTACGACTCGATGTGCGACGCCTTCGCCCCGGCCGCGCTGGCTGGGCGGCCGGCAGAACGCACCGCCTGGGCGACCGAGCAGATGACACTGGCGGCTCGGGCCAGCCGCAACCTGGGCCTGGAAGACATGGGGACCTTTTCCGGCGCGCTGGCCTGGCCCTACCTGTTCCCGTTCCCGCAGCGTCCCCAGGGCCTGGTCGAGGCTGCCTTCGAAGAGCTGGCGCGGCGCTGGCGGCCGATACTCGACTGCTGTGACGAACAGGGCGTCAACCTGTGCTTCGAGATCCACCCTGCCGAGGACCTGCACGACGGCACCAGCTTCGAGCGTTTCCATGCCCTGGTGGGGGAGCACGTGCGCTGTCGCATCCTCTTCGACCCCAGCCATTTCGTGCTGCAGCAACTCGACTACCTGGCCTATCTGGATCTCTATCACCCATTGATCCGCATGTTTCACGTCAAGGACGCCGAGTTCAATCCGAGCGGTCGGCAGGGCGTGTATGGCGGCTACAGCGACTGGACCGAACGTGCCGGGCGCTTCCGATCGCTGGGTGACGGGCAAGTGGACTTCAAGGCCATCTTCTCGCGGCTGGCGCAGTACGACTTCGCGGGGTGGGCAACCCTGGAATGGGAATGCTGCCTGAAGCATCAGGAGGACGGCGCCCGTGAAGGCGTCGAGTTCATCAACCGCCACATCATCCGGGTCACGGACCAGGTGTTCGACGATTTCGCCGGCGCACCGATCGACGCCCATCAGATCCAGCGCATGCTGGGCATCGACACGGGGGCTCGGGTATGAACCTGGCCGCCGAGTCTTTGGTTGACGCCTTCGAGCATGTCTATGTGCAGGTGCAGGGACAGCGCATCCACTGTGTCGTGGCCGGTGCCGGCGAACCGGTGCTGCTGGTGCCGGGCTGGCCACAGACCTGGTACGCCTGGCGCCATGTGCTGCCGATCCTGGCCGCGCGCGGGTTCCGTGCCATCGCCATCGACCCGCCGGGCCTGGGGGACTCGGACCGCCCCGAGGAAGGCTACGACACCGGTAACGTTGCCGGCGTGCTGCATGCTGCGATGAGCCAGCTGGGGCATGAGCGCTATCACCTGGTCGGTCACGATGTGGGCATGTGGGTGGCTTATGCCCTGGCCAGTGATCGACCACAGGCGGTGCGTTCGCTGACAGTGGCCGAAGCGGTGATCCCTGGGCTTGCCGAGGCGCCGTCGATCTTCGTGGCGCCGCAGGACAACATCTTCCTCTGGCACTTCCTGTTCAACCAGGTGCGCGATCTGCCGGAGTTCCTGATCGCCGGGCGCGAGGAGGGCTACCTCAACTTCATGTTCGACCGTTGGGCGATCCATCGGCATGCGGTGGCGGCGGATGTCTATATCCGTGCCTACGCCTCGCCGGGCGGGATGCGGGCGGGCTTCGCCTATTACCGGGCGATCCCCGAGACCATCAGGCAGAACCGCGAGCGTGCCAGGCGTCCGCTGCCCATGCCGGTGCTGGCGATCGGTGCCGAGCACGCCACGGGCGACGCGCCGCTGCGAACGCTGGAGGGGCATGCCGATTCGGTGCGCGGTGTGATCCTGCCGGGTTGCGGGCATTTCGTCATGGAGGAAGCGCCGGTGTCGTTCAACGAGCACCTGCTGGCGTTCCTGGAGGAGGTCGAGGTCAACCGCTGATCGCGGTCTTGGCCCTGGCAGCGTCGGTCACGGCTTGCTGTTGATCGGCGCGCACCACGGCCAGTTTGCGCCGTTCGTACTCTTCCTGGCTCAGGCCCTGGCGTTGCAGTGCCTCGAGTTGCAGCTGACGGGTTTCCTCGGCGCTGTAGGGGCGTAGCTCAGGATGGCTGGCGCAACCGCTCAGCACGGCGATGGCCAGGGCGGCGAGGAGGAGGCGGGCGGTGGTGTTCATCGGGATGATTCCGTGGGGCTGTCGGATCGATGAACCCAGGTTATTGACCACGGTGGCACGATGGAAATCGCTGTGCTCGATAGTGACTATCGACGCCCGCGCGCCTGCTGTTCAACGCACGTTCGAGGCCCTCAGCGCGGCATGTAGCCCAGTTGCCAGGCTCGCGGAATGAACAGCGTCACCAGCGCCAGCACGCAGGCCAGGGCGCAACTGGCCGCCAGCGCTTGCAAGCCCAGCCGTTGCTGCAGCCAAGCCCCGAGCGCGGCACCTAGCAGCATGCCGCTCCAGGGCACCAACTGTACCCGCCAGCCATGGCGCCGCTCACCCAGCAACCAACGCCCCAGGCCACGGCCGAAACGCGACAGCGCGCCGGTGACGTAGGTCAGGCCGATCGGCAGGCCGTTCACCTGTTCGACCACGGCATTGAGCATGCCCATGGCCAGGGTGGCCGCGATCAGTGCAGGGAATGTGGTGGCCGCAGGCCAGGCCGCGGCAAACGCCAGCAGGCTGGCGACGATCAGCAGCAAGGGCGCGGCGCGGCGGCGCAAGCGGCGGGCCAGCAATACGCCCAGGGTATTGCCCAGCACGAAACTGAGGATCGCCAGGGCCAGTCGCAGCATCAGCGAAAAGTCCGCCTGGCTGATGGCCACCGCCAGGCGCGTGGTGTTGCCGCTCATGAACGACACGAAGTCGCCCAGCGCCAGCAGGCCGATGGCGTCAGTCATGCCGGCCAGCACCGACAATCCGGCCACCAACCCAAGGCCGACCCGCCCGCGCAGGGCCTGCAAGCGGACCCGACGGGCACTGTGCTGGGAGGTGGCGGTGGGCAGCATGGGGCGAGTCTCCGGGGCGCAGGGGGCCCTGATCTTATACCCCGACCAGTACCTTGCGCATGGGGATGCAGGACAGTTCGAGGCCGAATGGGGATTGGTAGACCGACATCGCA
Organism: Pseudomonas sp. FG36; assembly: GCF_057809275.1. NCBI lineage: Bacteria > Pseudomonadati > Pseudomonadota > Gammaproteobacteria > Pseudomonadales > Pseudomonadaceae > Pseudomonas > Pseudomonas sp. FG36. The sequence goes on along the minus strand of NZ_JBMDJQ010000042.1, from coordinate 5,498 downwards.
TCGCCGGTGTAGCCGCAGCGGCGATAGAACGCCGCTGCGTTCAAGGTCGAGTCCAGGTTGACCGCCTCCAGACCTTCGGCCCTGGCGATGCCTTCGAGGTGTTCGACCATCGCCCGGGCGATGCCACGGCCCATGAACGCCGGCAGCACAAATAGAGCGCCCAGTTCACCGCTATGCAGGTCGAGCATGCCGGTGGCGACGATCGTGTCGCCCATGCAGGCGAGGTGGAAATGCTCGGCGACCAGGGCCGCATAGCCTTCGGTGAACGGTACGTCGGCCCAGGCCTGGGCCAGGGCGGCATCGTAGGCTTGGGTGCACTGCCACAGGATCGCCTGGCGGCGAATGTCGTAGGTTTGCAGCGCGTCGTGACGGCTGGCGCGGCGTATGTCGAGCATGGGTTCCCTCCCGGTTGAGCCTGGATGATAACAAGGGCGCCGAGGCAAACGGTGATTGGCGCGGCGCAATGGGATAGCGCTTTTCAACCGACCTGACAGGCAGCATGCTGCGCCTTTCCCGCGAACACTCTGGTGAGGCAGGCAATGGATACGCCCGTGGTAATGATCAATGGCCTGATCGGCTGCCTGGACCATCCAGCGTTTCATCACGTCCTGGGTCCAAGGCGGGTGATCGCCCCGGACCTGCTCGGCTATGGTCGCCTGGACGACACGCCGTCGACGCTGATCGACATCGACGCCCAGGTCGAGCACCTGCGACGGAGCCTGGAGGCTCATAATCTGCCTTGTGTGCATCTGCTCGGCCATTCCGTGGGCGGAGTGGTTGCGATGCTGTTTGCCCAGCGCTACCCGGCCAATGTGGCGAGCGTGATCAGCGTCGAAGGTAACTTCACCCTGAAGGATGCGTTCTGGTCGGCCTCGGTGGCGCGCATGGCCTCTGCCGAGGCAGAGGCCATGCTTCAAGGCTATCGTGCCGACGCCGGCGCCTGGCTGGCACGCTCCGGCATCATGGCCAATGCCGCACGCCTGACGCTGGCTGGTCAGTGGTTGGCCCATCAACCGGCGAGTACATTGCAGGCCATGGCGCGTTCAGTGGTGACGGTGACCGGCGTGCCAGGTTATCTGGAGGGTTTGCGCCGGTTGTTCGCCACTAAGCCCGTGCATCTGTTTGCCGGCGAGCATTCTCGGGCTGGCTGGGACGTGCCGCCATGGGCCGAGGAACAGGCGGCCAGCTTCACGGTGTTGCCGCGGGTGGGGCACCTGATGATGCTCGAAGACCCGCAAGGCTTCGCCAGTGCCATCGCCCGCCTGCTCGACTGACTGGGTTCAGAACGATCCCGTCCGCACCTCGCCGCTGCGCACGTAGTGGGCGAGCAATACGCCCTTGGGCGTGCTGCTCGACTCCACCAGTGTGAAGGCTGCGGCCTGGGCATCGTCACCGAACAGGCGCTTGCCACGCCCAAGCAGCAAGGGATGGATCAGCAACCGCAGTTCATCCACCAGGCCGGCCGCCAGCAGTTGGCGTACCAGTTCGCCGCTGCCTTGGGTCAGCAGCGCCGGGCCATCCTGTTGTTTGAGGGCGCGGACAGCGCCCGGCACGTCAGCGCCCAACGGGTGACTGTTTTGCCAGTCGATGGATTCGGGATGGTGCGTGGCGACATGCTTGGCCACGCCATTGAACAGGTCGGCCAAGGGCCGGTCCGGCGCCTCGGGCCCGACCTTTGGCCAGAACCCGGCGAAGATATCGTAGGTGCGTCGCCCCAGCAGCAGTTCGAACGGTTGGCTGAACAAGGTCTGCATGGCCTGGCCGAAGGCCTCGTCGGCCAGGGGCGGGATCCAGCCACCAAAGGTGAAGCCGCCGCTGGTGTCTTCCTCCGGCCCGCCGGGGGCCTGCATGACGCCGTCGAGGGTGACGAAGGCGGCGACGATGAGCTTGCGCATGGGGTGAACCTCCTCGTGGGTGTGCTGGATAGTCGAACGGGGGTGGCGAGAATCGACAGCAGTGCTGAACGATAGTCAGGGTTCGACAGATGGAGGGCACGGGAGGAGGGAAAGCAGGTGCGGGATACGCGGTCATCTGTAGGAGCGGCTTCAGCCGCGATGCAGGCACCACGGTATCTGGCACCCGCTTTGCGGGTGATCGCGGCTGAAGCCGCTCCTACAGATGGTCCGTTTACAGCCAGTAGGTCACCGCCCACCAGCCCAGGCCGCCCATGACCACGGTATAGGGCAGCGCCATCCACACCATGCGCCCATACGACAGGCGAATCAGCGGTGCGATCGCCGAGGTCAGCAGGAACAGGAACGCTGCCTGGCCATTGGGCGTGGCCACGCTGGGCAGGTTGGTGCCGGTGTTGATCGCCACCGCCAGGGTCTCGAAGTGCTCGCGGCTCATTGCGCCATTGACGAACGCCTGCTTGACCTCGGTGATGTAGATGGTGGCGACGAACACGTTGTCGCTGATCGCCGACAGCAGTCCGTTGGCCAGGTACAGCATGCCCGGCTGCTGCTCGCTGGGCAGCGCCAGCACCCAGGCGATCAGCGGGCTGAACAGTTGCTGCTGGTGGATCACCGCGACCACGGCGAAGAACACCACCAGCAGCGAGGTGAACGGCATGGCGTCCTGGAACGCACGGCCCAGGCGATGCTCGTCGGTGATGCCGGTGAAGACGGTGATCAACACGATGACCAGCAGGCCGATCAGGCCCACCTCGGCGATGTGCAGCCCCAGGCAGACGATCAGGATCAGTGCGGCCAGGCCCTGTACCACCAGCGCCACCCGTTGTGCCTGGGTGCGCGCGGCATCGTCCTCGGCGGCGTAGGTGGCCAGCACCTGGCGCACGCGCTCGGGCATCAGCGTGCCGTAGCCGAACAGCCGCAGTTTCTCCAGCAGTACGCAGGTCACCAGGCCCGCCGCCAGCACCGGCATCGACACCGGCGCGACCTTGCGGAAGAAGTCGGCGAAGTGCCAACCCATTTCATGGCCGATCAGCAGATTCTGCGGTTCGCCCACCAAGGTGCAGACGCCGCCCAGCGCGGTGCCCACCGCGCCATGCATCAGCAGGCTGCGCAGGAATGCGCGGAACTGCTCGAGGTCTTCGCGGTGCAATTGTTCGACCTGATGGTCGCTGTCCAGCGCCGACTCCTCCCGCGGATTGGCGCCCGAGGCGACCCGGTGGTAGACGGCATAGAAGCCGACCGCGGCGCTGATGATCACAGCGGTCACGGTCAGGGCATCGAGGAACGCCGAGAGGAACGCCGACAACACGCAAAACAGCAGGCTCAGCACCGCCTTGGAGCGCACGCCGAGCAGGATCCGCGAGAACAGGAACAGCAGCAGCTCCTTCATGAAATGGATGCCGGCGACCATGAACATCAGCAGCAGGATCACCGGGAAGTTGTGCTGCAACTCCTCGTACAGAGCTTCGGGTGTGGTCAGGCGCAGCAGCAGCGCCTCGACCAGCAGCAGGCCGCCGGGCATCAGCGGGTAGCACTTGAGTGCCATGCCTAAGGTGAAGATGAACTGGATCACCAGCACCCAGCCGGTGACCACCGGGCCGAGGGTCGCCAGCAGCAAGGGATTGAGCAGCAGGAACAGGCAGATGACGGCCTTGTACCAACGCGGCGACTGGCCCAGGAAGCTGTGGGCGAGGGCGCCGGTCAGGGAACGGGACATGAATTTGTATCCTTTTGATTCAGCAGTGGCGCACGGTGCCGGATCGTGCGTCAGGGTGCAAGTTGTCCAGTCCGGCTTTTGGCACATGCACCGCCTTGCGGGTGCGCTAAGATCCGCCGTTGTGAATCCTTTCCCCACAGGAGTGCCGTCCGTGACCGAATACACCGCGTTCAAGGTCGAACTGACCGACAACATCGCCCACGTGCAGATCAACCGCCCGGAAAAGATCAACGCGATGAACGCCGCCTTCTGGGAGGAGCTGGTCCAGATCTTCCAGTGGATCGACGACACCGACGCGGTGCGGGTGGTGGTCATCAGCGGCGCCGGCAAGCATTTCTCCTCCGGCATCGATCTGATGATGCTGGCCGCATTGGCCCAGCAGCTGGGCAAGGATGTTGGCCGCAACGCCAGGGTGATGCGCCGCACCATCTTGCGCCTGCAGGGTTCGTTCAACGCCGTGGACAACTGCCGCAAGCCGGTGCTGGCGGCGATCCAGGGCTACTGCATCGGTGGCGCCATCGACCTGGTCTCGGCCTGCGACATGCGCTACTGCGCCAGCGACGCGCAGTTCTCGATCAAGGAGATCGACATGGGCATGGCCGCCGATGTCGGCACCCTGCAACGTTTGCCGCGTATCATCGGTGACGGCATCATGCGTGAGCTGGCCTACACCGGCCGTATGGTCGATGCCCAGGAAGCGCTGCGCATCGGCCTGGTCAACCGCGTCTATGATGACCAGGCGGCGCTGCTCGACGGGGTCTTTGCCATTGCCCGCGAGATTGCCGCAAAATCACCGATCGCCGTGGCCGGCACCAAGGAGATGATCAGCTACATGCGCGACCATCGCATCGACGATGGCCTGGAGTACATCGCCACCTGGAACGCCGCCATGCTGCAGTCCGAAGACCTGCGCGTGGCCATGGCCGCCCACATGAGCAAACAGCAACCGACGTTCGCCGACTGACTGACAGTGGCGGGCGCCATCTAGGGACCCGAACCATGTCAGCACGTTGGACAACCGCAGTACTCGACCCGCAGACCACCGGGGGGCTGGCCGTCGCCCGCAGCCCGGACGGGTTCCTGATGGACGCCAACGGCGCGCTGTTCCCCCGTGACTGGCTCAAGCGCCAGGACCTGGACGTGTTGTGCGAGCATGGCATCGGTCACCTGGACGGCGAGCCGGTGTTCCTGCTGGAGCTGCGCAGTGCCAGCGAAGTATCGGGTTGCGGCTGGCAGGGGCTGCGGCGGTTCATGCTCGAAGGCGACTTCGATACGTACAAGGTGCTCGGTTACGCCTCGCAGATCGGTACCTGGGCGCGCGAGCACCGGTTCTGCGGCAGCTGTGGCCAGCCGATGACGCAGATCCACTGGGAGCGGGCGATGTACTGCCAGCCATGCGATTTGCGCAGCTATCCGCGGATTTCACCGAGCATGATCGTGTTGATTACTCGTGGCGACGAGGTGCTTTTGGCCCGTTCGCCACGCTTTGTCACCGGGGTCTACAGCACCCTGGCCGGGTTCGCCGAGCCGGGGGAGTCGGCCGAGGACTGCCTGGTGCGCGAGGTGCGGGAGGAGGTGGCGGTCGAGGTGAAGAACATCCAGTACGTGGGGAGCCAGTGCTGGCCGTTTCCGCATTCGATGATGCTCGGGTTTCATGCTGAGTACGCTGGGGGGGAGATTGTCATGCAGGCGGATGAGATCGAGGATGCGCAGTGGTTCAATGTGCATGAGTTGCCGCCTTTGCCGGCGGGGCGGTCGATTGCGCGGTATCTGATTGATTTGTATGTGGCGCGGCGGTTGGGGATGCCTGAACCGGTTTTGCCTGCCTGATTTCTGATTTCTGATTTCTGATTTCTGATTTCTGATTT
>NZ_JBMDJQ010000041.1:0-51121 GCF_057809275.1 Pseudomonas sp. FG36 | reverse complement strand
GTGCGCATGCGCACCACGCCGGCCATGCGCAGTTCGTGCTCGACGGCCGCCGGCACCCACACACCGCGCCCGGGGGGGACCACCCAGTTGCCCTCGCGGGCGCTGACCGTGACCACGCCGCTGATGGCATGGATCAGCTGGGCGCGGTCATGGCAGTGCGGGGCGATGTGCTCGCCATGGCGATAGTTCTCGGCGAGCGGCAGGATGATCGGGCGCGGCATTGATGCGAGCCTGGCAAGGGTGGATGGAGGATTATTGGCGATGGGCGATACAAAGGGGAATCCCAGGGGCTTGTGCGAAAAGCCCCCGATATCAGCAGCCCTTCGCCACTTCCTGCGCCGAAACCGGCACATCGAAAACCTTGTCGAAACCCCACTGGAACACGAACGCATAGACGAAGAAGAACACGAACAACGCCAGGTTGGTCACCAGCGCCGCCCACAGGCCGATATCCAGCCAGTACGCCACCAGCGGCAGCAGGATCAGCACCAGCCCGCCCTCGAAACCCAAGGCATGCAGCAGGCGCCGCAGCAAGGTGCGGCTGCGCTGGTGCTGGCGCGCCTCCCAGCGCTCGAAGGCCCAGTTGTAGGCCATGTTCCAGCTCATCGCGATGCCCGACATGAGGATCGACAATACCGTCGACTGCGCCATGCCCGCGCCGAATGCCAGCTCCAGTACCGGCGCCACGCAGGCCACGGCGATGGCCTCGTAAAGGATGGCCTGGACGACCTTGCGCGCCTTGCCTTGCATGTTCAGCTCCCTGAAGAAAAGACCTGCAAAACTACAAGAAGAACGCCGCAAGAAAAAGTCAGAAATACTTTATTGACTGACCGTTCAATCAAAAAAAACTAGCATAAACGTTTCCGCAACACCTATCCCTGGCGCTCGGCAAGCACCTCCTCGCCGCTACGACCCCCTCTGCGTGACACTTCAGCAATGGCCTGCACCGCACTGTCCGGGGCACGCCGCGTATTGGACAACCCCGCGATCGGCTGCTTGTATCTATGACTGCAAGCGGCGACACGTCGTACAACTTCGTCCAGGGAATCGAACGAGGAACTACACGATGGCTTACACCGTGATGATGGTATTCGGTACCCGCCCCGAAGCGATCAAGATGGCCCCGCTGGCCCGCGTTCTGCGCGACTGGCCCGAGGTCGACCTGCAGATCTGCTCCACCGGCCAGCACCGCGAAATGCTCGAACAGGTCCTCACCGCCTTTGGCCTCGAAGTCGACCAGGACCTGCAGGTGATGACCCAGAACCAGACCCTCAACGGCCTGGCCCGCGACCTGCTGGACAAGCTCGACCAGGCCTATGAACAGGTCAGGCCCGATATCGTCCTGGTCCACGGCGACACCACCACCAGCTTCATCGCCTCGCTGGCCGCCTTCCACCGTCACATTCCCATCGGCCATGTCGAGGCCGGCCTGCGCACCGGCAACCTGCAGCAGCCCTGGCCCGAAGAAGCCAACCGACGCTTGACCGGCGTGCTCGCCGACCTGCACTTCACCCCCACCCGCGACTCCGACGCCAACCTGATCCGCGAAGGGGTGCCGCCCGAGCACATCGAGGTCACCGGCAACACGGTGATCGACGCTCTGCTGTGGATGCGCGACAAGCTGAACAAGGACAACTGGCGCCCCGCCGCCGACTCCCCGCTCAATGTGCTGCGCGATGACCAGCGCATGGTGCTGATCACCGGCCACCGCCGGGAGAACTTCGGCAGCGGTTTCGAACGCATCTGCCTGGCCCTGGCCGAACTGGCCCTGCGTTACCCGGACGTGCAGTTCCTCTACCCGGTGCACCTCAACCCGCAGGTGCAGCACGCGGTGTACAGCGTGCTCTCGGGCCGCGACAACATCCATCTGGTCGCGCCCCAGGACTACCCGCACTTCGTCTGGCTGATGAACCGCGCGCACATCATCCTCACCGACTCCGGTGGCGTGCAGGAAGAGGCCCCCGCGCTGGGCAAGCCGGTGCTGGTGCTGCGCAAGGTCACCGAGCGCCCCGCGGTGCTCAAGGGCGGCACGGTCAAGCTGGTCGGCACGCTCACCGAGCGCATCGTCCAGGAGACCAGCCAACTGCTCGACGACCCGGTTGCCTATGAGCGCATGGCCCAGGTCTACACCCCCTTCGGCGACGGCCACGCCAGCGAGCGCATCGCCGAACGCCTGAGCCGCTGGTTCGCCGAGCAATCCGCCGCACGGGACAACGCATGAGCCTGGCCTTCATCGATTTCCTCACCTACGTCCTGTTCGGCCTGAAGATCCTTGCCATCATCCTGGCGACACTGATGTTCCTGCTGGGACTGGACGATCTGTTCATCGACCTGTGCTACTGGGGCCGCAAGTTGATCCGACGTTTCCGCATCTACGACAAGTTCGACAAGGCCGACGAAAAGCGCCTGTTCGAGGTGCCGGAAAAGCCCCTGGCGATCATGGTGCCGGCCTGGAACGAGGTCGGCGTGGTCGGCGAGATGGCGCGCCTGGCGGCCTCGACCATCGACTACGAGAACTACCAGATCTTCGTCGGTACCTACCCCAACGACCCGCAGACCCAGGCCGACGTCGACGCCGTGTGCCTGCACTACCCCAACGTGCACAAGGTGGTCTGCGCCCGTCCCGGCCCCACCAGCAAGGCCGACTGCCTGAACAACATCATCGACGCCATCCTGCGTTTCCAGCAGGACGCGCGCATCGAGTTCGCCGGCTTCATCCTGCATGACGCCGAGGACGTCATCTCGCCCATGGAACTGCGCCTGTTCAACTACCTGCTGCCGAACAAGGACATGATCCAGATCCCGGTGTACCCCTACGCCCCGGAATGGAAGGGTTTCACCGCTGGCCACTACGTCGACGAGTTCGCCGAGAACCACGGCAAGGACGTCATCGTGCGCGAGGCGCTCACCGGCCAGGTGCCCAGCGCCGGGGTCGGCACCTGCTTCAGCCGCCGGGCGATCAGCGCGCTGCTGGAGGACGGCGACGGTATCGCCTTCGATGTGCAGAGCCTCACCGAAGACTACGACATCGGCTTCCGCCTCAAGCAGAAAGGCATGAAGTGCATCTTCGCCCGCTATTCCATCACCGACCCGGCGCTGGCCCTCAAGCAGGAGTGGCGCCCCGGCATGAGCCGCGAGTTCGCCCAGGTGATCTGCGTGCGCGAGCATTTCCCCCGTGACTGGCAGCACGCCATCCGCCAGAAATCGCGGTGGATCGTCGGCATCGTGTTCCAGGGCACCAGCAACCTCGGCTGGAGCCGCAAGGGCGCGCTCAACTACTTCCTCTGGCGCGACCGCCGCGGGCTGTTCGCCTACCTGTTGAGCTTCCTGGTCAACCTGTTGCTGCTGGTGCTGCTGGCCATGTGGCTGGTCACGGTGATCGCGCCGGAGTCGTGGCGGTTCATGTCGATCCTCAGCGACAGCACGCTGCTCAGCACCTTGCTCTGGCTCAACGGCCTGCTGCTGTTCAACCGCCTGTTCCAGCGGTTCTGGTTCGTCACCCGCTACTACGGCGTCTTCGAAGGCCTGCTCTCGGCACCACGGATGATGTGGAGCAACTTCGTCAACTTCTTCGCCAACCTGCGCGCCCTGCGCCAGGTGATGGAGATGGGCGATTCGCGGCGGGTGGCCTGGGACAAGACCACCCACGAGTTCCCTGCCCTCGCCGCGCCGGCACGCACCCCGCTGGGCCATCGCCTGGTTGAGAAAGGCCTGCTCAGCGAAGAACAACTGGAGCAGGCCATCACCAGCCCGGTACGCCGGCGCCTCGGGCGCGAGCTGCTGCTGCGCGGCTGGCTCACCAGCGAACAGCTGGTCGAGACCCTGGCCGAGCAACTGGACCTGCCCTGGGCACCGCTCAATCCGTTCAAGATCGCCCCGGCGCTGATCGCCAAGCTGCCGCGCAAACTCGCCACCCACTACGGCGTGCTGCCGGTGGACGAAGACGGCGACACCCTGGTGCTGGCCAGCGAAAGCCCGGTCAGCCAGGTCTCGCTGGGGGTCATCAGCCGCCAGCTCAAGCGCCCGGTGCGTGCCCGCCTGGCGCCGCAGGGGCGCGTAACCCTGGGCCTGCGCTATCACTACCCGAGCCCTTGGCAGAAACCCGAGACCCGGGAAATGCTCGAGGTACTCGAACGCCACCAGGACGATGCCGCGCTGCTGGAGAGGGTCGGTACCCACCAGGTGATGCTCGGTTCGCTGCTGCAAGTGCGCGGCATGGTGCCGGTGACCCTGTTCAACCAGGCCCTGATCGACTTCAACCCTGAGCAGCAGAGCCTGGGCGAACACCTGATCGCCCGCGGCATCATCACCGAGGAGGTGCTGCAGCAAGCCCTCGCCGAGCAGGCCAGCGAACAGCAGGCCGCCTACGACCTGACCCGGGAGGTGGCATGACGCCCCGTCTTTCCCTGACCATCGCCAGCCTGCTGCTGTGTTCTTCCGCCCTGGCCGCGCCGACCAAGCCGATGACCGACTTCCAGCGCTTCACCAGCTACCCGTTCATGGAGCGTGGCTATCGGGAGGCGCAGAAGGACAACTGGGCCGAGGTCGAGCGCCTGACCCGCCATGTGCTGGGGCGCGTACCGAACAACAACGAGGCCCGCGCCCTGCTGGCCGAAGCCCTGGCCCATCAACGGCGGTACAAGGAAGCCGAGGCCATTGCCGAAGACCTCGACGACAATCCCGAACACGCCGATGCCCTGCTGGAACTGCGCCTGACCTGGATCGAACAGGACCCGCCGGCCGCGAGCCAGGTGGAGGCCTGGCTCGCCGACAGCCAGGGCCAGCAGCGTGTGCGCCTGTGGCAGGCCTACAGCGTCAGCCTGGCCAAGTTCGGCGGCGCGGCCAAGGCCCTGGAGTGGCTCAACCAACTGCCGGTACGCGACGATGGCATGGTGCTGCGCATGACCCGGGCCAACTTCGCCGAACAATTGCGCAACTGGGGAGAGACCATCAACCAGTTGCAACCGCTGGCCGACCAGGGCCAACTGCCCCCGCAGGACTGGCAGCGCCTGGCCAATGCGTATATCCAGCAGGTCGATGAAAAGGGCCTGAACACACTCCTGGCCAGCGCCCCCTCCCAGGAAGCGGCGACCCGCGCCCGCCTGGCCATGGCCAACCGCGCCATCGCCATGGGCCACAACCAACAGGCCGAGCGCTGGCTGCAGAGCCTACCCGCCGAGCAACTGCAGCACCCCGAGCAGCGCCAGCAGCTGTGGGAGCTGGCCCGTGAAGGCGATGATGCGCCGCTGGTGCGCCAGCTGAGCAATGAACTGCAACGCCCGTGCCTGGAGACCGTCGACTGGCTGTCCCACAAGGACCTGAAGCTGGCCCGCGAGCAGCTCGGCCAATGCCAGGCCCGCGACAATCCGCGCAGCTATGCCATCCTCAGGCAACGCCTGTATGGCGACCCCGCGCAGCCTGCGCAACCGCGCACTGCGGCGCAGTGGGAGCAACGCTACCGGCAGACTGGCGATCTCGCCGCCCTGGAACAAGCCAGCTTCATGCTGCTCGAAAGCGGCCAGAGCGAGCGCGCCAGGCAGTTGCTCGACAACGCCTACGCGCGTCGCCAGGGCAGGCTGACACCTTCGCTGCTGCAACGCCTGGGCAATCTCTATGCGCGCAACGACGGCCCGCTGGACGGTCCACGCATGCTCGCTCTGGTGCCACGGGTCGATGCCATCACCCGTGGCCAGCTACTGGGCCGCCTGGCCGAAGCCGGCCAGTGCGACGCCGTGCGCAAGGCCATCCCGGCCACCCCGGTCGAAGCCGGGCAGTATCGCGCCCTGGGGCGTTGCGCCATGCCTGATCAGCCAGGCGAGGCGGTGGTCTACTACCAGGCCGCCGAACGCCTGGGCGATAGCGGCAGTCGCCTGCCCCTGGCCTACGCCCTGGAAGCCTCCGGCGACTCCCAGGCGGCACTGCCGATCTGGAACAGCCTGCCGGCCAGCGCCTGGACCGACAATGCGCGCCTGACCGCCGCCCGTGGCGCGCTGAACGCCGGTGACGCCGACGCCGCCCGCCGCCACTGGGATGCGGCGGCGCACCAGAGTGCCGACGACTGGGCGCTGGGCGCCGCCATTGCCCAGCGCCAGGGCGACCCGCAGCAGGCCCTGGCCTTCCAGCGCGAAGCGCTGCGTCATGCCCCGCGCGCCGATCACTACTACGCTGCCGCCGGCACCGCCCAGCAGGCCGGCGACAGCACTCAGAGCAGCGCCTGGCTGGCCGAGGCCGTGCGCCTGGCGCCGGACCAGCCGCGTTACCGCGCCGACTACGGCATGCGCCTGGCGGGCTCGGCGGACAAGCAGCAACGCCGCCAGTCCATACCCTACCTGGAGCGTGCCACCCGCGACTTCCCCGAGGACTACCGCCTGGGCGAGACCCTGGCCCTGCGCTATGACGAGGTCGAGGACAGTGCCTCGGCCCGCCGCGAGCTGCGCCGGGTACTGGACGTGGAGCGCAACCTGGTCGACGGCGACGATGAGTACGGCAGCCTGGAGGCGCGCAAGTACCGCCAGCGCCGCGCCCATGAAGCCCTGTCGCGCCGCGACAGCATCACCCTGGCCAGCACCTGGTCGCCCGCAGGCACCTCGACCAACGACAAGTTCCTCGACAACGGCGAACGCAGCGGCAGCTCGCGCCGGGCCCGCTCGCAGAACGTGCAGCTGGCGATGTGGGACCACGCCCTGGGCGAGGAGCCCAGCCGCAATGGCAGCACCCTGTCGGTCTACGGCCGCGTGCTGTTCGGTGGCCAGAGCCGCACCGACTACGCGCAGAGCATGGGCACCGGTGTTGGCCTGCGCTACAAGCCGCTCGGCCAGGCCAACCTCAACCTGTACGCCGAGCTTTATCACCAGCGCCAGATCGACAGCACGCACTACAGCGGCCTGAGCCTGGGCGAACTGCTCAGCCCGGCCAAGGTCGGTGGCAACTGGGGCGACCTGCGTCACAACGCCGAATCGAGCAACGACCTGCTGCTGCGCGCCACGGCTTCGTTCCTGGATCAGGGCAAATACCGCAACGACTGGCGTATCGACGAGGACGACTGGGACGAGCGCTTCCTCTACCTCGACGCCGCCTGGTGGACCCGTGCCGGCGACCATGCCTGGCTGTCGCGCTTCCAGCAGGGCCATGCGTGGAAACTGCCCAGCCAGTCGCCGCAGACGATCATGCCCTACGGCTTCCTCGAGTTTTCCAGCCAGGACCCGAGCAACGACTGGCGCCAGGACGCCCGCGCCGGGGTCGGCGTGCGCTGGCAGTGGTGGTTCGACGACGACCGCTACAACGCCTATCGCGGCTCGCTGAAAGTACGCGCCGAGTACCAACAGGCACTGGGCGGCAACCTCTACGAACGCGGCAACGGCGTGCTGCTGGGTGTGGAGATGAACTTCTGATGCGTAGCTTCCTGGCTCTCTGCCTGCTGATCCTGTGGCTACCCGCCCAGGCCGACCAGCGCCTGTTCTACCAGCCGCTCAACCGTGACGCGAACGTCACCCCGGCGCAGTGGCAAAACCTGTGGCGAGCCACCGTGGCCCAGGGCGGCAAGACCCTGATCGTGCAGTGGAGCGCCTACGGCGACAGCGACTTTGGAGGCTCCGAGGGCTGGCTGGCCGGGAGCCTGCGCGAAGCGCAGGCCCAAGGCCTCGAGCTGGTGCTGGGCCTATACATGGATCCGGCCTACTACCAGCGCCTCGAACAGCTCGACGGCGAAGGCCTGAACAGTTACTTCAAGGCGCAGCTGGGACGCTCGCTCACCCAATACCAGCAGCTCAAGGCCGAATGGGCGCTGCCGGTGGCCGGCTGGTACCTGCCCATGGAACTGGACGACCTGCACTTTCGCGACCCGGCCAGGCGCGATGCGCTGCACACGCAGTTGCAGGCTTTCAACCGGCAACTGGACAAGCCCCTGCATATCAGCGCGTTCAGTGCCGGCCAGCTGTCGCCGCGGGTCAATGGCGCGTGGCTGGAGCAGTTGGCCAGCCTTGGCCTGAACGTCTGGTGGCAGGACGGCGTTGGCACAGGCCGCCTGGCGCCGCTGGTACGCCAAGGCTACGAACAGGCCCTGCCCTGCCGGGTGGGCATCGTGCGCGAGGCGTTTCGCCAAGTCAGCAAGCCTGGCCAACCGTTCCGCGCCGAACCTGCGCAGCCGGCGCTGAGCGGAGGCTGCCACGCCGAAGCCGTGTTCGCCCTGCGCTATCGGCCCTGGGCCAGAGGGACGCTTTCCAGGGATTGAAACCAGCCGTCTGAACGAATCCCAACGCGGGGCCAGCAAGAACAGCACAATAGCCGAGGGCATCCTCCAGCATGTACAAGACCCTCGAAGCCCACATCCGCCAGCAGGTCGCCCCCGCCGCCCTGCGCGCCGAGTTCCGCCAGCACGAATTCGAGGCCATGCGCCGTTTCTGCCTGCTGATCTTCTGCATCGGCATTGCCATCTGGCTGGTCTTCGACCTGATCGTCAGCTACCTCGGCGGCCAGGGCTTCACCTGGCTGTCCGGGGTGTTCATCGCCTTGCTGTGCAGCCTCACCGTGGTCCTGGGTTTCACCCGCAGGAGCCAGCATTTCGACGTACTCAACCTGCTGTTCGTGACGGTGATCACTCTGGCCATGCGCCTGGTGATCGAGGGCATCCCCATCGCCCTGCGCCCGGTGTGGCTGGTGCTCGGCGTCTCGACGGTGCTGTACACCGTGTCGGTGCTGCCGGTGCGGCGCTGGTCGTTCTTCTGCGCCATGGGCATCACCTGGGTCATGCTCAACCCCTTCTTCCACACCCGTATCGAAGCCCTGGAGCTCGAAGGCGCGATGCTGGTCAGCTACGCGGTATGCCTAAGCGGCCTGGTGATCTACAGCTACCTGCGTATCCGCCAGGCCAAGCTGCACAACTTCTACCTGACCAAGGTACTGCTGGAGCAGGCCTATATCGACGCGTTGACCGACATCCCCAACCGTCGCTCGTTCATGGCCAAGGCCGGAAAGCAGCTGCAACAGGCCGGCGAACAGTACCTGGCGATGATCGACATCGACAATTTCAAGCAGGTCAACGACCGCTTCGGTCACGACATCGGCGACGAGGTGCTCAAGCGCGTGGCGGCGCACATAAAGGCGACGATGATCGGCTATGAGATCGCCCGGCTGGGCGGCGAGGAGTTCGCGATCTTCTTCCAGGGGCTGGATGAAACAGGCGCCGAGCAGCAAGTTGCGAGGCTGTGCCAGCGGGTACGCGAAGACCTCGGGGCACACCCGGTGACCATCAGTATCGGCCTGGCCCGGATCGATAGCGGCGATACCCTGAGCACGGCGCTGATCCGGGCGGACCAGGCACTGTACGAAGCCAAGCATACGGGCAAGGACCGCTTCGTCCGGTGGACTACCCGGCTGGCAAGCGAATCCTGAACTGCGCCCCGCCCAACGCCGACTGCGCCACCGTCAGCGTGCCACCCTGCCCTTCGATGGCCCGCCGGCTGATCGCCAAGCCCAAGCCGAAACCACCCGTGTTGCGGTCACGGCTGCGGTCCAGGCGGTAGAACGGCTGGAATATCCGCTCACGTTCCTCGACCGGAATACCGATGCCGTCGTCCTCGACTGTCACCAGACAGGCGCCATCCTCTTCCAGGCGCAGGCGCAGCAGCAGGCTTTCGTCGCAGTAGCGCATGGCGTTGCGCACCAGGTTCTGTACCGCGCGGGCAGTCAGTCGCGGATCGAGGACGAAGCGTGGCAGGTCGGCGTCGCATTGCACCTCCCACTGGATGCCGCGATCGTCGAGTTCTTCGGCGAAACCACCGAGCACGCTGTCCACCAGCTCGAGCAACGACACCTCGACCCGCTCGCGGGCCTGGTCGGCGCTTTCCAGGCGGCTGTAGGACAGCAGCTCAAGCACCAGCTCGTCCAGCTCGCGCACATGGCCCACCAGCCCCAGCAGGCGTTTGCGGCTGGCCGGCGGCACCTCGTCGAACAGCAGCACCAGGCCGAAGTCCAGGCGGGTCAGCGGTGTGCGCAGCTCGTGGGACACCGCGTTGAGCAGTTCACGCTGCTGGTTGACGTGGCGCTCCAGGTCGCTGGCCATGGTGTCGAATACTCCGGCCAGCTCGCCAATGTTCGAGCGCGGCGAGATATGCGTGCGCTCGGACATCTCGCCGCGCCCCAGGCGCCGGGCGGTGTCCTTCAGGCGCTCGAGGTCGCGCCAGTGCGGCCATACCCACAGCAGCAGGCAGCCAAGCATGGCCGCGCCGATCAGCACAGTCACGCCCCAGGACAGCACGTTGATGTCCAGCGGGTCGTCCGGCGAGTGCAGGCGCACCAGCCAGTCCTGGTCCAGCGGCGCCAGCGCCGTTTCGTAGTAGCCCCAATCGGCCATGCGCACCACATACAAGCCATGTTCGAGCCGGGCCTTTTCCTCGCTGCTCAGCTCGGCGTCGTCCATGCGCAGCAAGCGCACCTCCAACGGCTTGAACGCCGCGGCCAGTTCCTTTTCCACCGTCGGCCACTGCTCCCGCGGCGCCTGCTGGAACTGACGCACGATAAGGGTCTGCACGCCCTTGGCCTGGTCGAGGTTGTAGGCCATGAAGCGATCGTGAAACAAGCCAACGATGGTGTCGGGAATCAGCGCGATCGCCCCGGCGTAGGCGACGATGATCACCAGGTACAACCGCACCAGGATCTTCAGCATGGCGTATCAGTACTCCCACTCGACGCGGCTGAACAGGTAGCCCTTGCCCCACACGGTCTTGATCTTGCGCGCTTCACCTGCGCTGTCGTCGAAACGTCGGCGCAGCTTGGAGATGGCCACGTCCACCGAACGGTCGGTGCCGTTGAACTCGATACCGCGCAATTGCTGGAGGATGCGGTCACGGCTCATCACCTCGCCGGCGTTGCGCGCCAGCACCACCAGCAGGTTGTACTCGCCGCTCGACAGCTCCACTTCTTCGCCGCGCCAGGTGACCGTGCGCTCGGCCAGGTCGATGCACAGGCCGCCGATCTGGATCAGGTCGCAATCCAGGCGCGGCTCGTTGACGCTGCTGCGGCGCAGCAACGTGCGCACCCTGGCCAGCAGCACGCGGGGTTCGCACGGCTTGGTGACGTAGTCGTCGGCGCCCATCTCCAGCCCCAGCACCTGGTCGTGGCTGTCGTCGCGGGCGGTCAGCATGAGGATCGGCAGGCTCTGCGTCTCCTGGCGCAGCAGGCGGCATACCTGCAGGCCGTCCAGGCCCGGCAGCATCAGGTCGAGGATCACCAGGTCCGGTTTCTGCCGACGGAATTCGTCCAGCACATGGTCGCCGCGGGCAATCACCCGGACATGGAAATCGTTGCGTTGCAGGTAGCTGGCGATCAGTTCGGACAACGCGCTGTCGTCTTCGACCAGGAGAATGTTCGGCATAAGGGGATTTGACGAAAGATTGAAGTAGGGCAGGATATAGAATCCCGGGCGGGCCACCGCCGATTGTTCACACTTTTTCACACACGCCCAACACAGCTTAACAGCCGCCACCCGAACGGCTGCTTTAGCATACGCTGGATCAAACCTGGAAGATCCGTATGTCCACGCTCCGTGCTTTGCGCCTGCGCCCTCTGGCGCTGCTGGCGCTGATGACCCTTTCCCTGGCCGCTTGCAACGACGCCGCCGAGCAGGAAGAAAAGGCCCCGCCCTCTCAGGTCCGGGTCGAAACCCTTGCCGTGCAACCGCTGGCCATCAGCACCGAACTCAGCGGCCGCATCCTTGCTCCCCGCACCGCCGAGGTGCGCGCCCGGGTGGCCGGGGTGGTGCTCAAGCGGGTGTACCGCGAAGGCAGCGACGTGAAACAGGGCGATGTGCTGTTCCTGATCGATCCGGCGCCGTTCAAGGCCGACTTCGACAGCGCCCGCGCCACCCTGGCCAAGGCCGAGGCGACGCTGTACCAGGCGCGCCTGCAGGAGCAACGCTACCGCGAACTGGTCGACGACAAGGCCGTCAGCCGCCAGGAGTACGACAACGCCCGCGCCGCCTTCCTCCAGGCCGACGCCGCGGTCGGCGAAGCCAAGGCGGCGCTGGAACGCGCGCGCCTGAACCTGGGCTACGCCACCGTCACCGCACCGATCTCCGGGCGCATCGGCCGCGCCCTGGTGACCGAGGGCGCGCTGGTCGGCCAGAGCGAGACCACGCCGCTGGCCACCATCCAGCAGTTGAACCCGATCCACGCCGACGTCACCCAGTCGACCCGCGAACTCAACGCCCTGCGCCGCTCGCTGCGTGCCGGCGAGCTGCAGCAGGTGGGCCGCGACCAGGTCAAGGCCACGCTGATCCAGGACGATGGCAGCGCCTACCCGCTGGCCGGCAAGCTGCTGTTCTCCGATATCAGCGTCGATCCGAGCACCAACCAGATCACCCTGCGCAGCGAGTTCCCCAACCCGGACCTCGACCTGCTGCCCGGCAGCTATGTGCGCGTGCGCCTGGACCAGGCCGTGCAGCCCCAGGGCATCAGCGTGCCGCAGCGCGCCATCCTGCGCGACAGCGCCGGTGTGCCCAAGGTGCTGCTGGTCGACCACCAGGACCGCATAAGCGAACGCCAGGTGACCCTGGGCAGTGCCCAGGGCGACCGCTGGATCGTCAGCGAGGGCCTGGCCCCGGGTGACCGCGTGGTGGTCGAGGGCCTGCAACACGTCAAGGCCGGCGACCAGGTGCAAGTCGACGAACAACCAGGCGCCACCGCAGTCGCCCAACACAACGGCCAATGAGGGCCTGATCCATGCCGCAGTTCTTCATCGACCGCCCGGTGTTCGCCTGGGTGGTGGCCTTGTTCATCCTCCTGGTCGGCGCCCTGGCCATCCCGCAGTTGCCGGTGGCCCAGTATCCCGACGTGGCCCCGCCGCAGGTGGAAATCTACGCCGTCTACCCCGGCGCTTCGGCGGCGACCATGGACGAGAGCGTGGTCAGCATCATCGAGCAGGAGCTCAACGGTGCCGACAACTTGCTCTATTTCGAATCCCAGAGCAGCCTGGGCAGCGCCACCATCACCGCCAGCTTCCAGCCCGGCACCAACCCGGACATGGCCCAGGTGGACGTGCAGAACCGTCTCAAGGTGATCGAGTCGCGCCTGCCGCGCCCGGTCACCCAGCAAGGCCTGCAGGTCGAGAAGGTGTCCACCGGTTTCCTGTTGCTGGCCACCCTCACCTCCGAGGACGGCAGCCTCGACGAGATCGCCCTGTCGGACATCCTCGCGCGCAACGTGATGAACGAGATCCGTCGCCTCAAGGGCGTCGGCAAGGCGCAGCTGTATGGCTCCGAACGGGCCATGCGCATCTGGATCGACCCGGCCAAGCTGGTCGGCTTCAACCTCACGCCCAACGACGTGGACGAGGCCATCGCCGCGCAGAACGCCCAGGTCGCCCCCGGCAGCATCGGCGACCTGCCGAGCCGACCGACCCAGGAGATCACCGCCAACGTGGTGGTCAAGGGCCAGCTGAGCACCCCCGAGGAGTTCGCCGCCATCGTCCTGCGCGCCAACACCGACGGCTCCACGGTCACTGTCGGTGACGTGGCGCGGGTCGAGATCGGGGCCCAGGAATACCAGTACGGCACCCGCCTCAACGGCAAGGCCACCAGCGCCTTCAGCGTCAAGCTGTCGCCCGGCGCCAACGCCATGGAAACCGCGACCCTGGTCAAGCAGAAGCTCGACGAGCTGGCGCGCTACTTCCCGGCCGGGGTGAAGTACGACATCCCCTACGACACCTCGCCCTTCGTCAAGGTCTCGATCAAGCAGGTGATCAACACCCTGCTCGAGGCCATGGTGCTGGTGTTCGCGGTGATGTTCCTGTTCCTGCAGAACTTCCGTTACACGCTGATTCCGACCCTGGTGGTGCCGGTGGCGCTGATGGGTACCTTCGCGGTGATGAACGTGCTGGGCTTCTCGGTCAACGTACTGACCCTGTTCGGCATGGTGCTGGCCATCGGTATCCTGGTGGACGACGCCATCGTCGTGGTGGAAAACGTCGAGCGGATCATGGCCGAGGAAGGCCTGCCGCCCAAGGAAGCCACGCGCAAGGCCATGGGCCAGATCAGCGGCGCCATCGTCGGCATCACCCTGGTGCTGGTGGCGGTGTTCCTGCCGATGGCCTTCATGCAAGGTTCGGTGGGGGTGATCTACCAGCAGTTCTCGGTGTCGATGGCGGTGTCGATCCTGTTCTCGGCGTTCCTCGCCCTGAGCCTGACCCCGGCCCTGTGCGCCACCCTGCTCAAGCCGCTGGAGAAGGGCGAGCATCATGAGCGCAAGGGCTTCTTCGGCTGGTTCAACCGCCGCTTCGAAGGCATGAGCAACGGCTACCAGCGCTGGGTGACCCACGCCCTGGCCCGCAGCGGTCGCTACCTGCTGGTGTATGCCGCGCTGGTCGGCGTGTTGGTGTACGGCTTCAGCCAACTGCCCACCGCCTTCCTGCCCACCGAGGACCAGGGCTACACCATCACCGACATCCAGCTGCCGCCGGGCGCCAGCCAGGCACGTACCATCGAGGTCGGGCAGCAGATCGAGGCGCACAACGCCGAAGAGCCCGGCGTGGCCAACACCACGCTGATCCTCGGCTTCAGCTTCTCCGGCAGCGGGCAGAACGCGGCGCTGGCCTTCACCACGCTCAAGGACTGGTCCGAGCGCGGTGGCGACGACAGCGCGCAGTCGATCGCCGAGCGCGCCACCCTGGCCTTCACCCAGCTCAAGGACGCCATCGCCTACGCGGTGCTGCCGCCGCCGGTGGACGGCCTGGGCGAGTCGACCGGTTTCGAGTTCCGCCTGCAGGACCGCGGCGGCATGGGCCACACCGGGCTGATGGAGGCCCGCGACCAACTGCTGGACGCGGCGCGCAAGAGCAAGGTGCTGGTCAACGTGCGCGAAGCCTCGCTGGCGGAAAGCCCTCAGGTCGAGCTGGAAGTGGACCGCCGCCAGGCCAACGCCCTGGGCGTATCGTTTGCTGATATCGGCGCGGTGCTCGACACCGCGGTGGGCTCGAACTACGTCAACGACTTCCCCAACCAGGGCCGCATGCAGCGGGTGGTGGTGCAGGCCGAAGGCGACCGGCGCAGCCAGGTCGAGGACCTGCTGAAGATCCACGTGCGCAACAGCAGCGGCAAGATGGTGCCCCTGGGCGCCTTCGTCAGTGCCCGCTGGCAGTCCGGCCCGGTGCAGCTGACCCGCTACAACGGCTACCCGGCGGTGTCGATTTCCGGCGAGCCGGCGGCCGGCTACAGCTCGGGCGAGGCCATGGCCGAGATCGAGCGCCTGGTGGCGCAGCTGCCGGCAGGTGCCGGCCTGGAGTGGACCGGCCTGTCGCTGCAGGAACGCCTGTCCGGCAGCCAGGCGCCACTGCTGATGGCACTGTCGCTGCTGGTGGTGTTCCTGTGCCTGGCCGCGCTGTACGAAAGCTGGTCGATCCCCACCGCGGTACTGCTGGTGGTGCCACTGGGCGTGCTCGGCGCGGTGCTCGCGGTGACCCTGCGCGGCCTGCCCAACGACGTGTTCTTCAAGGTCGGCCTGATCACCCTGATCGGACTGTCGGCGAAGAACGCCATCCTGATCATCGAGTTCGCCAAGGACCTGGTGGACCAGGGCGTGGATGCGGCGGACGCGGCGATCCAGGCCGCGCGTCTGCGTCTGCGCCCGATCGTGATGACTTCGCTGGCGTTCATTCTCGGCGTGGTGCCGCTGGCCATCGCCAGCGGCGCCAGCTCGGCCAGCCAGCAAGCCATCGGCACCGGGGTGATCGGCGGCATGCTCAGCGCCACCTTCGCCGTGGTGTTCGTGCCGGTATTCTTCGTCGTGGTGATGCGCCTGGCCGGGCGCGGCAAGACCAAGACGGCGCAGGTGGCCAGCCACCAGGCCTGACTGGACAAGCCCTGCGGTAAATGGGAGGGTTCCCGGCATCGACTGCCCGGAACCCTTTTTCATGCCCGACGTTCTTCCCCCCTGCTCCATCCTCATTCTTGCCGGCGGCCGTGGCCAGCGCATGGGCGGGCGCGACAAAGGGCTGGTGCCCTGGCGCGGCGAGCCGTTGGTGGCGCATGTGCAACGCGCCTTGCGGGCACTGAGCGATGACCTGGTGATCTCCTGCAACCGCAACCAGGCGGCCTACGCGATCTACGCCGACCAGCTCGTCACCGACGCCGAAGCGGACTTTCCCGGCCCGCTGGCCGGCGTGATCAGCGGACTCAGGGCAGCCCGGCACGAATGGGTGGTAGTGCTGGCCTGCGATGCGCCGCGCATCGACCGGGCGCTGGTCGAGGACCTGCTGCGCCTGGCCGTGGCGCATGACAGCACGGCCATGGTGCGCCAGGGTGGGTATTGGCAGCCGATGTTCAGTGTGCTGCCCCGGCGCGTGTTGCCATTGCTGGAGCAAGCCTGGCAGGCGGGTGAGCGGAGTTTGCAGAAGGCCTTGCTGCAGGCGAACGTGCAGGGGTTGGCGTGTGCCGAGGACGATGCGCGGTTGAGCAACTTCAACAGTCCGGATCTGTTGCGCGATTAGTGCTCGCCTGTTCGGGCCCTATCGCGGGGCAAAAAAAGGCCCCAAGGCAGGGACACCTGGGGCCAAGCGGTTGGATTTCCCAACCAAAGGAGGCATTTCAACCTTGGGCCGGCCAGCCACCGCCCAAGGCACGGAACAGATCGACCAGTGCCAGCTGGCGCTGGGTGCTGGCCTGGATGAACGCCGCTTCGTTGACATAGCCGTTGCGCTGCGCGTCCAGGTAGCGCAGGTGGTTGTCCACCCCGCCCTCATAGCGCGCCTTGGCCAGCGCCACGGTCGCCCGGCTGGTGTCGGCCAGGGCACGCCGCGCGGCTTCCTCGCGACGCAAGGTATCGGTGGCGGCCAGGGCGTCGGCCACTTCGCGGAAGGCGCTCTGGATCGTGCCTTCGTAAGCGGCCACCGCCGAGTCCTTGCGCGCCTCGGCCAGGCTCAGGCCGGCCTTGTTGCGCCCGGCGTCGAACAGCGGCAGCGACAGTTGCGGCATGAACGTCCAGCTACGCGAGCCGCCGTCGAACAACCCGGACATCTGCGCACTGGAGGTGCCGAAACTGCCGGTCAGGCTGATCCGCGGGAAGAACGCCGCCCGCGCCGCGCCGATATCGGCATTGCGCGCCCGCAGCCGATGCTCGGCGGCGAGGATGTCCGGACGGCGCTCGATCAGCGCCGACGGCGCGCCTGGGGCGATGTCCTGCAGGACCATCGGCGCCTGCGCCCGCTCGGCGGGAATCGACTTGGCCGCCTCGGCGCTGCCCAGCAGCAGTACCAGGGCGTTGTAGGCCTGGCGCTGCTCGCGCACGATGCCTTCCAGCTCAGCCCGTGACTGCTCGACCAGCCCCAACGCTTCCTGGTGGTCCAGCGCCGTGGCCGTGCCGGCGCCTCGTCGCTGGCCGACCAGGGCCAGCGAGTCCTCGCGGCTAGCCAGGGTCTGGCGAGTCAGCGTCAGGCGCCGTTCGGCACCGTCCAGGGTCAGGTAGGCCTGGCTTACTTCGGCGATCAGCGCGATACGCGCGGCACGGCCGACTTCCTCGGTGGCCAGGTACTGCTCCAGCGCCGCATCGCTCAGGCTCTTGACCCGACCGAACAGGTCCACTTCGTACTCTGGCAGCGACAGCCCCACCTGGTAACTGCTGCTGACCCCTTCCCTGCCGTTGTTCAACAGGTCCGCCGGCAGGTGCTGCCGGTTACCGGAGGCACCGGCGTTCAGGCCTGGTACCCGATCGGCCCGCTGGATACGGTATTGCGCTCGGGCCTGCTCGATGTCGAGCAGGGTCTGACGCAGGGAGCGGTTGTTGTCCAGTGCCGTGGTGACCAGTTGACGCAAGGCCGGATCGACGATGAACGCCTGCCAGTCCAGCTGCTCCACCGACTTGCCATGATGGCCGGCGGCATCGCCCCAGGCAGCCGCCACCGGCGCCTCCGGGCGCTGGTAGGTCGGTGCCAGGGAGCAACCGACCAGGGTAACGGCCAGCGCGAACGGGAGTGCACATTTACCCATGACCATCACTTCGTCACCTCGACAGCGTGTTGCACAGGGGCCGGCTTGCGCTTGAGCAGCTTCAGCACCCAGACGAAACAGATCGGCACGAACACCACCCCCAGCAAGGTGGCGCTGAGCATGCCGCCAATCACCCCGGTACCGATGGCGCGCTGGCTGGCCGCGCCGGCGCCGGTGGCGATGGCCAGGGGCACCACGCCGAGGATGAAGGCCATGGAGGTCATCACGATCGGGCGGAAGCGCAGGCGCGCGGCCTCGATCGCGGCGTCGCTCAAGCTGTAGCCCTTCTCCCACAGTTCCTTGGCGAACTCGACGATCAGGATGGCGTTCTTCGCCGCCAGGCCAATGATGGTGATCAGGCCGACCTTGAAGTACACATCGTTGGGCATGCCGGTGAGCAGTACCGCCCAGACCGCGCCCAAGGCGCCGATCGGCACGATCAGCATCACCGTCAGCGGAATGGCCCAGCTTTCATACAGCGCCACCAGCAGCAGGAACACCACCAGGATGGCCAGGGCGAACAGGCCGGCGGCTTGGCCGCTGGAGACCTTCTCCTGGTAGGACAGGCCGGTCCAGGCATAGCCGATGCCGGGTTGCAGCTCGCCGACCAGGCGCTCCATCTCGGCCATCGCCTGGCCAGTGCTGTAGCCGGGCGCGGCGTCGCCGGCGATACGAATCGACGGGTAGCCGTTGTAGCGCACCAGTTGCACTGGCCCTTCCTCCCACTGGGTGGTGGCAAAGGCACTGAACGGCACTTGCTCGCCACTGGCGTTAGGTGCGTACAGGCGCAGCACGCTTTCCGGGGTCATGCGCTCGCCCTGCTCGGCCTGCACCACCACGCGCTGCTGGCGCCCGGCATTGGTGAAGTCATTGATCACCGCCGAACCGAAGGCGGTGGCCAGCGTGCTGTTGATCGACTCGAAGTTCACCCCCAGGGCGCGGGCCTTGTCGCGGTCGATCTTGACGCGCAACTGTGGTGCTTCTGCCAAGCCTTCCATCATCGCGTACAGGAACACCGGGTTACCGTTGGCGCGGGCCAGCAACTGGTCACGGGCCGCCAGCAACGCTTCACGCCCCAGGCCGCCACGGTCCATCAAGCGCAGGGCGAAACCGCCGGAGTTGCCCAGGCCGTCGATCGGCGGCGGCATGACCGCGGTGATGGCGCCGTCGCCGTTGGCCGCGAAGCGCTCGTTGGTCGCGACGATTTCGTCTGCCGCCGATTGGCCCTTGCCGCGTTGCGACCAGTCCTTGTAGGTCGGGAATGCCAACGCGGCATTCTCACCCTGGCCCGAGAAGCTGAAACCGGTCACCACGATCGAATTGGCCACTGCCTCGCGAGACATCAGGAACTGCTCGAGCGCTTCGGCGGTATGGTCAGTGCGCACCCGGCTGGCGCCAGGCGGCAGTTGCACGTCGACGATGCCGTAGCCGAGGTCCTCGGCGGGCACGAAGGCCTCCGGGACGCGCAGGTAGGAATAACCCAGCACCACCAGGATGCCGACATAGGCGAGCATCCAGCGCCCGGCACGGGCCACCAGTGCACTGTTCATCAGCGAATAGCGCTCGGTCACACGGGCGAAGCCGCGGTTGAAGGCACCGAAGAAACCGCCTTTCTCGTGGTGCCCATGGGCCACGGGTTTGAGCAGCGTGGCGCACAGCGCCGGAGTGAAGGTCAGGGCCAGGAAGCCGGAGAACAGGATCGACACCGCCAGCGACACCGAGAACTGCTGGTAGATCACCCCCACCGAACCGGACATGAACGCCAACGGCAGGAACACCGCCGCCAGCACCATGGTGATGCCAATGATCGCCCCGGAAACCTGCCCCATCGCCTTGATGGTCGCTTCCGCCGGCGACAGCCCTTCCTCGGCCATCAAGCGCTCGACGTTCTCCACCACGACGATGGCGTCATCCACCAGGATACCGATGGCCAGCACCATGCCGAACATGGTCATCATGTTCACCGAGAAACCCAGCAGCTTCATGACCATCAGCGTGCCCAGCAGGCACACCGGCACCACGATCGACGGGATCAGGGTGTAACGCACGTTCTGCAGGAACAGGAACATCACCAGGAACACCAGCACCATGGCTTCGATCAGGGTGTGGATCACCTTCTCGATGGCCACGTCGACGAAGCGCGAGGTGTCGTAGGGCACCGAGTATTCGACGCCCTCCGGGAAGAACTGCGACAGCTCGGCCAGGCGCTCCTTGACCAGGGTCGCGGTTTCGATGGCGTTGGCGCCCGGTGCCAGCTGCACCGCGGCGACTACGGCGGGCTTGCCGTCCAGGCGCGCCGAGAGGTTGTAGTTCTCGCTGCCGATGGCCAGGCGCGCGACATCGCCAAGGCGCACGCTGGAGCCGTCCGGGTTGGCGCGCAGGACGATGCCGGCGAAGGCCTCGGGGGTTTCCAGGGTGCCCTGCACGGCCAGGGTCGCGGTCAGTTCCTGCTCGCTGGCGCCGGGCGTGCTGCCGAAACTGCCGGCGGGTACCTGGACGTTCTGGCCACGAATGGCGTTGCCGATGTCGTCGATGGACAGGCCGTAGCCCACCAGCTTCTGCGGATCGACCCAGACCCGCATCGCCGCCTCGGAGGCGAAGAACTGCAGCTTGCCCACGCCGGGGACGCGCAGCAGCTCGTTGTTGATGTTGCGCGCGGCATAGTCGGCCAGGGTGGTGATGTCGTCACGGCCACCGGTGGCGCTGGTCAGCGCGTACATCAGCAGGAAGCCGGAACTGGCCTGCTCGACCTTCAGACCCTGAGTCAGTACCGCCTGGGGCATGCGTGCCTCGGCCTTCTTCAGGCGGTTCTGCACGTCGACCTGGGCCATGTCCGGGTCGGTGCCGGGCTGGAACGTCACCATCACCTCGGCCACGCCGTTGGAGTTGTTGGTGGACTCGTAGTACAGCAGGCCCTTGGCGCCGTTGAGCGACTCCTCGATGATGCTGGTCACCGACTCGACCATCACCTTGGCGGACGCGCCCGGGTAGATGGCATTGATGGAAATCTGTGGCGGCGCCACGCTGGGATACTGGGCCACCGGCAACGCCGGGATCACCAGCAAACCGGCCAGGGAAATGAACAGCGCCACGACCCAGGCGAAGTTCGGCCGATTGATGAAAAACTTGGACATCTCGCTACCCTCGCCTTAGTGTGCCGCGGCCTGTTGCGCCTGGGCCGGCTGCACCGGCATGCCCGGGGCAAGGCCGGCCGGGCCGCCGACGATGACCTGGTCACCGGCGCGCAGGCCCTCGGTGATCTGCCAGCGCGAGCCGTGCATCCCGCCGGTGCGCACGCTGCGCGCCTCGGCCAGGTTGCCGGTGCCGACCACCAGCACCCGCGCCTCGCCATCGCTGCCGCGCTGCACCGCGCGCTGCGGCACCAGGATGGCCTGCTGGTCGGTGCCCTGTGGGGTGCGCACGCGCACATACATGCCCGGCAGCAGGATGCCATCGGCATTGTCGAAGCGACCGCGCAAGGTGACCTGGCCGGTGCCACGGTCGACCGCCACGTCGGTGAACATCAGCGCGCCCTGGCGCTGGTAGTCGGTGCCTTCCACCTGGGCGGTCAGCGCCTTGTCGTCGCCAGCGCCGAGCGCGCCGTCCTTGAGGGCCTGACGCAGACGCAGGGCTTCGGCGGCGGACTGGGTAAAGTCGACGTAGATCGGATCGAGCTGCTGGATGCGCGCCATCAAGGTGGCGTCGCCCTGCCCGACCAGGGCGCCTTCGGTGGCCAGGGCGCGGCCGATGCGGCCGGAGATCGGCGCGGTGACCGTGGCATAGCCCAGGTTCAGGCGCGCGGTCTGCACGTCGGCCTGGGCCGAGCGCACGGCCGCCTGGGCGCTGCGCAGCTCGGCGCTGGCGGTGTCGAAGTCCTGCTGGCTGACCGCCTCGATCTTGACCAGCGGCTCATAGCGCTTGACCCGTGCCTGGGCCTCCTGCTGCACCGCCTGGGCCCGCGCAAGGTCGGCCTCGACACGCGCCAGGGCAGCCTTGAACGGTGCCGGGTCGATCTGGAACAGCACATCGCCGGCCTTGACGTCGGCGCCTTCCTCGAAACGCTTGTGCAGGACAATGCCGGCCACCCGGGCACGCACCTCGGCCACCCGCATCGGTTCGACCCGGCCCGGCAGGGTCGCGGCCAGGGCCAGCTGTTCGCTGGCCAGCGTCACGGTCTCCACCGGAAATGCCGTTTCAGTCGCGGCCTGCTGTTCTTCAGCCGCTCCGCAGCCGGCCAGTGCTACCGCCACTGCCAGCCAGCTGACCATCCCTATTGCACGCAAATTGCTCATGAACTCACCCGAGCCGTTAACTAAAATTGGCGCGGATGGTACTTACACATTCGATTTGAGTCAATTTAGTCTCATTTGAGGTTTTTGTGAAATGTTGTAATCACCTCTCCAGTCGTCGGCTAAGCGCAGCCTGGCTCCATGGCAGGCGTCAAATGAACACAACCTGCTGAGGAGATCCCCATGACCTTCCATGCCGTGGCCAGCCTCGACCAGCTTGATGAACACCGTCCCCTGCGCGTCCAGGCCGGCACCGAAGACATCGTCCTGGTACGCCAGGGCGAGCGGGTGCGTGCCTACCAGGCCAACTGCCCGCATGAGGGCGCGCCACTGGAGCAAGGCGCGGTCTGTGGTGGGTTGCTGATCTGCCCCTGGCACAAGGCCGCCTTCACCGTGGACGAGGGCGCGGTGTGCGAGCCACCGGCGCTGGCCGGTCTGCGCCGGCATGCCGTGCAGGTCAGGGACGGCCAGGTATGGGTGGACGACCAACCACTGCCCGAGGCCGATGCGCCGCGCCACAGCGACGCGCGCACCTTCGTCGTGGTGGGTGCCGGCGCCGCCGGGGCAGCCGCCATCGCCACCTTGCTCGACCATGGCTTTGCCGGCCGCCTGTTGTGGGTCGACCAGGAACAGCCGAACGCCTACGATCGCACCGCCCTCAGCAAATTCGTCATCGCCGGGCAGATGCCGGTGGACGAAGTAGCCTCACTGCTCGCCCCAGTCGACCTGCACCGAGGCCAGCTGCAGCGCATTTACGGCAAGGTACGCGCGCTGGATGCCGGCAAGCGCGTGATCAGCCTGGCCGACGGCCAGCAGTTGAAGTACGACGCCGCCCTACTGGCCACCGGCGGCAAGCCCAACCGCCCCCAGCTCCCCGGCGTGCAACTGCCCGGCATCTGCGTACTGCGCTCGCGCACCGATGCCGCGCAGTTGCTCGACCTGGCCGAGCCGGGCCAGCCGGTGGTGATCGTCGGCGACGGTTTCATCGGCCTGGAGGCCGCCAGCGCCCTGCGCAAGTACGGCCTGCAGGTGCATGTGGTCACGCGCCACGCCATCCCGCTGGCCCGGCAGTTGGGCGAGCGCATCGGCCAGACCCTGCGCGAGCTGCATGAGCGCAAGGGTGTGCAGTTCCACGGGCCGACCGAGGTGATCGGCTTCGACGGCCACGAGCGCGTCGAGGCCGTGCTGCTGGCCAATGGCGAGCGCCTGGAAACCGCGCTGGTGCTGCTGGGCACCGGCGTCACCCCGGCCACCCGTTTCGTCCAGGGCCTGGCCCTGGCCGAAGACCATTCGCTCACGGTGGATGCGCACCTGCAGGCCGCCGACGGCCTGTGGGCGGCCGGCGATATCGCCACCTTCCCCCTGGCTGGCCGGCCGGTGCGCATCGAGCATTGGCGCCTGGCCCAGCAGCACGGCGTGATCGCCGCCGCCAACATGCTCGGCGAGCGGCGCCGCTACGACGACGTGCCGTTCTTCTGGACCTACCAGCACGGGCGCACCTACGAAGTGCTCGGGCATGCCAGCGGCTGGAACCGTATCGAGTACGTCGGCTCGCCGGAACAGGGCGACTTCATCGCCCTGCAGTGCCTGGACGACCAGGTCGAGGCGATGATCGCCAAGGGCTATTCACGGGCCATGGCCGTGCTGTCGCAGCGCATGAAGCGGCCGCTGTCGAGCCGCGAGGCGCGTGAGCTGATCGATGCCTGGCCAGAGGGATGAGCCATTCGCCAGGGCCTGGAAACGGCGCCTGGCCCGCGCTTTCAAAGCAGGGCGGAACTGTGTAAAAGAGGGGAACCCCTCTCAGGATGTCAGAAAAGGATTATCTGCAATGATCTACCGCCCCCTCGGCCACTCCGGCCTGCAAGTCTCGGCCCTGACGCTCGGCAGCATGATGTTCGGTGAACAGACCAGCACCGAAGACTCGCTGCGCATCATCGACAAGGCCTGGGACCAGGGCATCAACTTCGTCGACACCGCCGATGTCTACAATGGCGGCCGCTCCGAGGAGATCGTCGGCGAGGCGGTGGCGCGCAACCGTCACGAGTGGATCATCGCCTCCAAGGCCGGCTATGGCCCGGTCGATGGCCTGCCGAACCGCAGCGGCCTGTCGCGCAAACACCTGTTCAATGCCATCGAGGCCACCCTCACGCGCATGGGCACCGACTACCTGGACATCTACTACCTGCACCGCGAGGACCATTCGGTACCGCTGGAAGAAACCGTGCGCGCCATCGGCGACCTGCTGGCGCAAGGCAAGATCCGCTACTGGGGCGTGTCCAACTTCCGCGGCTGGCGCATCGCCGAGATCTGCAACGTGGCGCAAAGGCTCGGGGTGGCCAAGCCGGTGGTCAGCCAGCCGCTGTACAACATCGTCAACCGCCAGGCCGAGCCCGAACAACTCACCGCCGCCGCCTACCATGGCCTGGGCGTGGTGCCGTTCAGCCCGCTGGCCCGTGGCGTGCTCAGCGGCAAGTACGCGCCAGGCTCCACTCCCGACGAAGGCAGCCGTGCCGGCCGCCAGGACAAGCGCATCATGGAAGTGGAATGGCGCCAGGAATCGCTGACCATCGCCCAGAAGATCCATGCCTATACCGAGGCCAAGGGCGTGGGCATCGTCGAGTTCGCCATCGCCTGGGTGCTCAACAACCGCCTGGTCAGCTCGGCCATCGTCGGGCCGCGCACCGAGGCGCAGTGGGACACCTATGCCGGTGCGTTGGAGGTCAAGGTCACGGCGGAGGACGAGGCCTTCATCGATTCGCTGGTGACGCCCGGCCATGCCTCGACCCCGGGCTTCAACGATGTCGCCCACTTCGTCAGCGGGCGCCTGGCACGCTGAACCGGCCTGGGCAACTTCTTTGGGAGCGGGCAAGCCGCTCCCTCAGCGGTGCCCAATGGCGGTCCGCGCCGATTACTGGCATTGTGTGCCTTTCCCAGCGCAAAGGACCCGCTCCATGGCCCTGCACCTCTGGTTGACCTTCTCCTTCGCCTACCTGCTCACCTCGCTGCTCCCCGGCCCGAATGTCCTGCTCACCGTGCGCAATGCCTTGCGCTACGGCCCTTCCGGCATGGGCATGACCCTGTTCGGCAACCTCACCGCGCAACTGCTGACGATCACCGCCGTGGCCATGGGCGTGGGCGCCCTGCTGATCTCGTTGCCCACGGCGTTCCTGGTGCTGAAGCTGGCTGGCGCCGCTTACCTGATCTACCTCGGCCTGCGCCAGTTGCTGGGTAAAGGAACCCCCAGCGCACCGGCGGCGCAGGTGGCCGCGACGCCGCCTCAGACGCAATGGCGGATCGCCGTGGAAGCCTTCCTGGTCTCGGCGAGCAACCCAAAGACCCTGGTATTTTTCTGCGCCTTCCTGCCGCAGTTCCTCGAGCCCGGGCGGCCGATCTTCGGCCAGTTCGCGGCCATGTACCTGAGCGGCTCGCTGATCGTCTGCCTGGTGCATTCCTTCTACTGCTTCACCGCCTGGCGCTTCGGCCTGCGCCTGAAGGCTTCGCCCCTGGCGGCCTGGTTCAAGCGCGCCAGCGGCGCGCTGTTCATCGGCCTGGGCGTGCGCCTGCTCAACACCCGGGCGGTGTAGGCCTCACTCGCTCGCCAGCATGGCCAGGGTGGCGATCATCGCCAGCACGGCGAACCCGCATGCCACGTAGCCCAGGGCGCCCAGACCCAGGACCTGGATCGTCGCGCCGCCCAACGCCGCACCGGCGGCGATACCGGCATTGGCCGCCGACACGTTCAAGGTCCCGGCCAAGGCCTGGGCCTTGGCGCCGGCCTGCATCACCCGCACCTGACAGACCGGGAACAGCGCCGTGTAGGCGATGCCCCACAGCACCAGCGCGCCTCCCAGCAGCCATGCCGTACCGAGTAACGGGGTGACCGCGCCCATGCCCAGCGCCAGCATCGCCAACAGCAGCAGGGTCGCCCGCAACGGGCTGCGATCGACGATGCGCCCGGCCAGGCCGTTGCCGAGCATGCCGACCACGCCGAAGCCCATCAGCCACCAGCCCACTTCGCCGGCCGGCACGGCGGCCAGCTGTTCAAGCGTCTCGGCCAGGTAGGTGTAGGCAGTGAACATGGCGGTGAATACCAGTGCCGAGAGCAGCACATGGGCGATGAAACGGCGGTCCTTGAGGATTACCGTCTGCCGCTCCCCCGGCGCACGGGTGGGTGCCGCCGGCAGAGTCGGCAGCCACGCCCACATCAACAGCGCCACCAGCAGGCACAGCCCGGCGAGCAACGCGAAACTGCCACGCCAGCCGACCAGCCCGGCGGCCAGCGTGCCCAATGGAATGCCGAAGACAAATGCCGCAGTGATGCCCAGGTACACCCGTGACACCGCCCAGCCCTCGCGCCCCGCCCCGGCCAATTGCCCGGCGCTTTCGCTGGCGGTGCCCCAATACACCGGCAAGGCCAGCGCGGCGATAAAGCGTGCCAATGCCAGCACCCAGATGTTCGGCGCCAGCGCCGACAGCGCGTTGGACGCGGCGAACACCAGCAGGATGGCGATGAACAGTCCCTTGCGCGGCACTGCCGACAGCCAGGCGGTAAGCGGCGGCCCGAACAACATCACGGTCACGGCGAACAGCGTGACCAACTGGCCCGCGCCCGCGACCGACAGGCCAAGGTCGCGGGCCAGCGCTGGCAGCAGGCCGAGAATCAGAAATTCGGTGGTCAGTACCGCGAAGCCGCCGATGGCGAACAGGCCGATGGACAACCCCGTACGCGGCGCTGGGCGCGTGAGGGTGGCGTGGGTCAGGCTGGAAGTGGACATCGGCTGCGATCCTGGTTGAATGGCAGGCCAGCTTAATCTGGAAATACATTCCGATTACTGGTAGTTATTCCTTTATCAAGTGAATGAAATTCAGCAATAAAAGGCCTCGCCATGTCTGCCTCGGAACGCCTCAAGGACATCGACTTCTTCGTCAGCGTGGCCAACGCTGGCAGCTTCATCGCCGCCGCCGAACGCATGAACCTCACCAGTTCCGCCGTGAGCAAGGGCGTCGCGCGCCTGGAAAAACGCCTGCAGGTGCGCCTGTTCGAACGCACCACCCGGCGCCTGGCCCTGACCGACAGCGGCGCCGACTACTACCGCGCGTGCACTCGCGTGCTGGCGGACATCGAGGAAGCCGAGCTGGCCCTCAACGACGAACACCAGACGCCCTGCGGCAAGCTGCGCATCGACCTGCCAGCCACCTTCGGCCGTCTGCACGGGCTCCCCGCGGTACTGGACTTCGCCGCGCGGCATCCACGGCTGCAACCGCACATCACCCTCTCCGATCGCTTCGTCGACCTGGTCGAGGACGCCATCGACATCGTCGTGCGCATCGGCGGACCACAAACCTGGCAGCCAGGCATCGAGCACCGTTACCTGGGCAGCCAGCGCCTGGTGTTCTGCGCCGCCCCCGCCTACCTGGCCCGCCACGGCACACCCCACGACCTGCAGCAACTGCAGGCCCAGGGCTGCGTGCTCTATGCCTGCGCAGACGGCAGCACGCCGGCCCTGCACTTTGCCGGCGCCCGCCCGGGCCTGACGCAGCTGCGCGGCATGCCCGGGCGCCTGGCCATCGGCGATGCCGAAGGCCAGGCGCTAGCTGTCAGCGCCGGGCACGGCATCGCCCAGTTGCCGACCTGGCTGGTGCAGCGCCAGCTCGATGCCGGGACGCTGCAGCAGGTACTGCCGGCGTATGCGATGGAAGGATTGCCGATCAACCTGGCCTGGCGCCGCAACCGCGGACACCTGCCCAAGGTGAGCGCGATGGTCCAGGCCCTGGCCGAACGCCTGGGGCCGCTGATTCAGGGCTGACCCAGGTCAAGCGCCACTGCTGATACTCACAGGAAGGTAAATACCTGCCCCGCCGCCAACCGCGACTTGCTCAGCCCGGCATTGAAATCCTCCTCGCTGCGATAGCCCAGGCTGAGCAGCACCACGCTGGTGTAGCCCTGCTCGCGCAGGCCCAGTTCGGCGTCCAGGGCCTTGGCGTCGAAGCCTTCGATCGGCGTGGCGTCCAGGCCATGGGCGGCGGCGCCCAGCAGCGCGGTGCCCAGGGCCAGGTAGACCTGCTTCTCCATCCAGTGCTGCAGGTCCTTGAAGTCATGGCGGTGCAGGTCGACATAACCGCGACGGGTCTGGTCCTGGACTTCGCGGGCCTGCTCGTTGCGGAAGCGGCCATCGGCGGCTTCCTGCCCCAGCACCGCCTGCAAGTGGGCTTCGGTCATGTTGGTACGGGCGGCGAACACGATCACATGGGAGGCATCGCGCAGCTTCGGGCTGTTGTAGGCGAATCGCGCATCGGTGGCCTTGGCCAGGCGCGCCTTGCCTTCGGCGCTGTCGGCCACGACGAAGTGCCAGGGCTGCGAATTGACCGAGGACGGGCTGTGGCGCAACTGCTCGAGCAACGCGTCGATGGTGGCCTGGGGGATTTTGCGGCTGGCGTCGTAGGCCTTGGTGGTGTAACGGCGTTTGGCGAGGGCAACGGTGTCCATCTAGGGCAATTCCTCAAGGGTTCGTGAATGAATGGCATCTTATCTTCCCGACCGCAAAGAAAAACCAGCACAATGCAGCAACACTTTCATCCCTGGAGTGAAAATGCTGCGCATCAACGACCTCGAACTGTTCGCCCGTGCCAGCGCCCTGGGTAGCTTCACCGCCGCGGCCCACGAGGCCGACCTGCTGCCCGGCCAGGTGGCCGCGGCGATCAAGCGCCTGGAACGCGAGCTCGATGTGCGCCTGTTCGCCCGCACCACCCGCAGCCTGCGCCTGACCGCCGAAGGCGAGCTGTACCTGCCCACCGCCCAGCGCGTGATCGATGCCCTGCGCCAGGGCCGCGAGGACCTGCATGGCAGCCACAGCTGCCTGCGCGGCGTGTTGCAGGTGGCGGCGCCCTCGGACATGGGCCGCAACCTGCTGCGGCCCTGGCTCAGTGCATTTCGCCGCGAGCACCCAGGGCTGGGCCTGCGCTTCTTCCTCTCCGACCAGTTGGCCGACCTGTACCGCGATCCGGTGGATGTCGCCATCCGCTACGGCCAGAACGAGGACGCCAACTACATCGCCCTGCCCCTGGCGCCGTGGAATCGCCGGGTGCTGGCGGCCTCGCCGGACTACCTGGCGCGCCATGGCCGCCCGCTGACCCCCGAGGACCTGCAGCAACACGACTGCCTGCTGTACCTGCAGCAAAGCCGGGTGTACGACAAATGGCGCCTGGGCAACCGCACCGTGCAGGTGCGCGGGCCGCTGTTCAGTGACGATGCCGACGTGGTGCGGCGCTGGGCGCTGGAAGGCGAAGGCATCGTCTACAAGTCGTGGCTGGATGTCAGCGCCGATGTCGCCGCCGGCGAGCTGGAGCTGCTGCTGCCCGAATACCCCGGCGAGCTGACCCCGGTGACCCTGGTGTGCCCGCACCGCAAGCAGCTCACCCCCGCCGTGGCCCAGTTGCACCTGTGGCTGCGCGAGCGTTTCGCCGCGCTGCGCCCGGACGACATGTTGCAGCCGTTGTCGCCGGGCGTATAGTGCATCCACCCCCGACCGCAAGGAGCTGTCATTCATGCCGAGCCTGGAATTTCTCGTCACCGCGCTGATCATCGTGCTGATCCCCGGCAGCGGGGTCATCCTCACCGTATCGAGCGCCCTGGTGGCCGGGCGACGCGCCTGCCTGTGGACCGCCACCGGCTGTACCCTGGGCATCGTCCCACACCTGCTGGCCTCGGTGCTGGGGCTCTCGGCGCTGCTGCACACCAGCGCCCTGGCCTTCCAGGGCCTCAAGTTCGCCGGCGTCGCCTACCTGCTGTACCTGGCCTACGCCACCTGGCGCGACCGTGCGGCCTTCGCCGTGGACGCGCACGCCACCCCCGCCGCCGCCAGCCAATTGGTGATCAAAGCCTGCCTGCTGAATATCCTCAACCCCAAGCTGACGCTGTTCTTCCTCGCCTTCCTGCCGCAGTTCATCGTCCCGCAGGCCGGCTCCGCGACCGTGCAGATGCTCAGCCTCAGCGCGGTGTTCATGGCCATGACCTTCGTCGTCTTCGTCCTCTATGGCCTGCTCGCCCACCTGTTCCGCCGCGCCGTGATCGACTCACCGAAGGTGCAGGCCTGGTTGCGCCGCGGCTTCGCCGCCTCATTCGCCGGGCTTGGCCTCAACCTGGCACTGGCGCAGCGCTGAAGGCTGCACAATCGTTCTAAACGCCCGGGCCGTTTGTGCGTTAAGGTCATCCATCGACCACCCACACGGCCCGCCTCCATGAGCAACTGGATCGACCTCAGACAGGACGCCGACACCGGCATCGAGTCGGTCCGCGCCCATTTCACCGGCCACGCCTACGACCCGCACTGGCACGACAGCTTCCTGGTCGGGGTGACCGAACAGGGCGTGCAGCAGTTCAACTGCCGCCGCGAACGCCATTGCAGCACGCCCGGCCAGGTGTTTGTGCTCGAGCCTGGCGACCTGCATGACGGCCATGCGCCGACCGTGGAAGGCTTCACCTATTCGACCCTGTACCTGGACGCCAACTGGCTGGAAACCGAACTGCGCGCCCTGTTCGAGCACACCCCCTCAGGCGCCCTGCCCAGCTTCGGCACCCTGCTGCACCAGGATCCGCGCCTGGCCGGCGCGACCGCCCGGGCCTTCGAGACGGTGCACTATAGCGACCTGCGCATCGTCCGCCAGACCGCCCTGGACGATCTGCTGGGCTGTCTCACCGGGCACCTGCACTGGCGCAAACGCCTGGACCCCGATCCACGCCTGCCGCTGTGCGCCCAGGTCGCCCGCGACTATCTGCATGCGCACCTGGACCAGGACATCGGCCTGGCCGAGCTGGCACAGGTCTGCGGCGTCGACCGCTTCCGCCTGACCCGGGCGTTCAAGGCAGCCTTCGGCCTGGCGCCGCATGCCTACCTGATTCAGCTGCGCCTGGCCCGCGCGCGGCGGCTGCTGGCCCTGGGCGAAACGCCGGCCAGCGTCGCCACCGCCCTGGGCTTTGCCGACCAGAGCCACCTGGGCCGCTGGTTCCGCCGCGCCTACCGGCTGACCCCGGCGGACTACCGCAAGCGCTGCTCAAACCTTCCAGACTGAAGCCGCGCTGGCCGCGACCATGGTGCTTCGATCACACGGAGCCATGACCATGTCGCACTCGCTGTTGCCCTTCATCCTGTTTGCCCTGGCCGCCAGCATCAGCCCCGGGCCGACCAACCTGTTGATCCTCGCCCACGGTGCCCGGCGCGGCTTGCGCGCCAGCCTGGCACCGATCATGGCGGCCTGCTGCGCGGCAGCGGCGGTGGTGTGGCTGGTGGGAATGGGGCTGGGCGCGTTGCTGCTGCGCTATCCCCTGGCGCAAATGGCCATGAGCTGGGCCGGCGCCCTGTGGCTCAGCTGGCTGGCCTGGAAGATGCTGCGCAGCGCCAGCGCCCCCTTGCTGGCGGGCAGCGACGGTGGCCTTGGCCCACTGAGCGCGGCGACCCTGCAGGTGGTCAACCCCAAGGTTTGGGTGACGGCGGTGGCGATGGTCGGCCTGTTCGCCACCCCGGCACTGCCGATGGGCTGGCTGGCCCTGGTGTTCCTGCTGGTCGCCCTGCCCAGCATGACCGCCTGGGCATTGATGGGCATCGGCAGCGCACGCTGGTTGCGCTCGTCGCGGGCCTTGCGCCTGTTCAACCAGGGTCTGGCGGGGTTGCTGCTGGTGTCGGCCTGGTCGGCCTTGCTGGTATGAGCGCCGTTCAAGTGCGCCCGGCGCTGGCGGTGCGCAGGCGCATCCCCAGGCGCGGCCCGAACACGTTGATCAACAGGCCCAGCATCACCAGCAGCGCGCCCCAGCCTTGCGCCTCGCTCAGGCGCTCGCCCAGCAGCAGCGCCGCGGAGCTCAGGCCCACCACCGGCACCAGCAACGAGAACGGCGCCACCTTGCCCGCCGGGTGGCGCGACAACAGTTTGCTCCACAGGCTGTAGCCGACCATGGTGGCGACGAACGCCAGGTACACCAGGGCCAGCACCGAACTCCAGCCGATGTTGGCCAGGGCATGGCCAATGCGCTCGGGGCCTTCCAGCCACCACGACAGCACCAGGAACGGCAGCGGCGGAATCAGCCCGCCCCAGATCACCAGGGCGACCAGGTCCACCTGGCCGAAACGCCGGGTGATGATGTTGCCCATGCCCCACATGGCGCCGCCGCACAGGGTCAGCAGCAGCGCGACCAGCGGCACGTGGCCGCTGTCCTCGCTACCGATCACCGCCAGGCCGCTGGCGGCCACCAGCAGGCCAAGCACACTGGCCAGGCGCAGCCGCTCGCCGAGAAACATCGCGGCGAAGCCCAGGGTGAAGAACGCCTGGGACTGCAGCACCAGCGAGGCCAGCCCAGGCGGCATGCCACTGGCCATGGCCTGGAAGAGGAAGGCGAACTGGCCCAGGGAAATGGTTGCGCCATAGGCGATCAGCCAGCGCCACGGCAGGTTCGGGCGCTTGATCAGGAACACCGCCGGGAAGGCCACCAGCAGGAAACGCAGCGCCCCGAGCAGCATCGGCGGCAGGCCGTCGAGCCCCACCTTGATGACCACGAAGTTGACGCCCCAGGCGATGATCACCACCAGGGCGATCAGCAGGTCCTTGAGTGGCATTGCAGGCATTCCTTCTTCAGGCTTGTTATAGACATATTTGGTTACAGCATACGGGCATCACGCCGCCGCGGACCAGCACAGTTGCGTACCAGCCTTGTGTAACAGTCGGCTGTGATGGCCGGCGAAAGCCCGCGATCGCCCTGCGCAAGCTTCACTTGACCAGACTTGTATATACATGCTCATATCGGGCTTCGGCCATCCGCCCTGCGTCCCGCCGATAGCCGCCGCCTTTCACAAAAACAACGAAGCGGAGCCTCCCGATGTCCAGCAAACCCGTGATCGAGCGCCGCTCGATCGACTACATCCCCGAGTCTGAGCGCCATGGACGCGTCTACAGCCAATTCACCCTGTGGCTGGGAGCCAACCTGCAGATTACCGCGATCGTCACCGGCGCCCTGGCCGTGGTGCTGGGCGGCGACGTGTTCTGGTCGTTGATCGGCCTTTTGCTCGGGCAACTGGTCGGCGGCGCGGTGATGGCCCTGCATGCCGCCCAGGGTCCGCGCTTGGGGCTGCCGCAGATGATTTCCAGCCGCGTGCAGTTCGGCGTGTACGGCGCGGCCATCCCCATGGCCCTGGTGTGCCTGATGTACCTGGGCTTTACCGCCACCGGCACGGTGCTGTCCGGCCAGGCCATCGGCCAGTTGCTGAGCATCAGCGACAGCGCCGGCATCCTCATCTTCGCCGGGGTGATCGTGCTGGCAACCCTGGCCGGCTACCGGGTGATCCACTGGATCGGCCGGGTGGCCAGCGTGCTGGGGATCATCGCCTTC
Organism: Pseudomonas sp. FG36; assembly: GCF_057809275.1. Classification (NCBI taxonomy): domain Bacteria; kingdom Pseudomonadati; phylum Pseudomonadota; class Gammaproteobacteria; order Pseudomonadales; family Pseudomonadaceae; genus Pseudomonas; species Pseudomonas sp. FG36. The sequence continues at coordinate 17,487 of NZ_JBMDJQ010000041.1, read as the reverse complement.
GTCTACCTGTTCAGCCGCATCCTGATGCTGGCAGATATCGGCCAGCTCCTCGACAACCGCCACTTCAGCTGGGCCAGCTTCCTGCTCGCTGTGTCGCTGGCGGCCTCCTGGCAGATCGCCTTCGGCCCTTACGTGGCCGACTATTCGCGCTACCTGCCCAGCCACACCTCGCCGCTCAAGACCTTCCTCGCCGCCGGCCTGGGCTCGGTGCTCGGCGCCCAGGCCTCGATGATCCTCGGCGTGTTCGCCGCGGCCATCGCCGGTGGCCAGTTCTCCGGCCGCGAGGTGGCCTATATCGTCGGCCTGGGCGGTGCCGGTACCACGGCGGCGCTGCTGTACTTCTGCATCGCCTTCGGCAAGGTGACCATCTCGACCCTCAACAGCTACGGCAGCTTCATGTGCATCGCCACGATCATCAGCGGCTTCCGTGGCCACCTGCAGATCAGCCGTGCGCAGCGCCTGGTGTTCGTGCTCGGCATCGTCGGCGCGGCGACCCTGGTCGCGCTGCTCGGGCAGCACTCGTTCCTCAGCGCGTTCAAGTCGTTCATCCTGTTCCTGCTGACCTTCTTCGTGCCCTGGAGCGCGGTGAACCTGGTGGACTACTACTTCATCACCAAGGAACGCTATGACATTCCGGCACTGGCCGACCCGGATGGTCGCTACGGGCGCTGGAACTGGCCAGGCATCGGCGTGTACACCTTCGGCGTGCTGGTGCAGATGCCGTTCATCGACACCAAGCTGTACACCGGGCCCATGGTCGCGCACCTGGGCGGCGTGGACGTGTCGTGGCTGATCGGCCTGGTGGTACCCAGCGTGCTGTACTACTGCGTGGCGCGCCGTCGGGCGGCCCAGGCACCGGCAAGCATGATCGTGCCGCAGACCCATTGAGCTGAACGCCCTCAAGCCTGGGAGCGGCGCAGCGCCGCTCCCAGGCTGCATCTGGCCAAAACAGCGCTGTCATCTTTCAGTCAGATCTCTGTCGTAATCTGCGGTGCAACTCTGTGCCACAGGTCTCCGGCATGCCTCGCCTGCTTCCCCTACTGCTGTGCCTGCTTGCAAGCCTGGCTTGCGCCGAGCCGGCGCAACTGCGTATCCAGGGCTCCAACACCATCGGCGCCGCGCTTGGCCCAGCCTTGGTGCGGGGCCTGTTGCAAGCGCAGGGCGCGAGCGCCATCGAGCGCCAACCTGGTGCCTCCGCCAACGAGACCACGCTTCACGCTGTCGATCGCAACGGCCTGCCCTTGCGCATCGACATCGCCGCCCACGGCACCAGCACCGGCTTCGCCGCGTTGGCCCGGGGCGAAGCGGACCTGGCCGCGGCCTCGCGACCGATCAGTGACAGCGAGCTGCAACAGTTGCAGGCCCTGGGCAACCTGCGCGGCGCGGGCTCGGAGCAGGTCATCGCCCTGGATGGCGTGGCGGTGATCACCCATCCGGACAACCCCCTCGCGCAACTGACCACCGCGCAATTGGCGCAGGTGTTTTCCGGTCAGTTGCAGCGCTGGGAGCAGCTGGGCGTGCCCGGTGGGGCGATCCACCTGTATGCCCGCGACGACCGCTCCGGCACCTTCGAGACCTTCAAGGCCCTGGTGCTTGCCCCGCACAACCAGGCGCTGGCCCCCCAGGCACGGCGCTTCGAATCCGCCGATGTGCTGGCCGCCCAGGTCATGGCCGACCGCCAGGCCATCGGCTTCAGCGGCCTGGGCACGGTCCACCAGGCCAAGGTGCTGGCGGTGGCCGAGGGTGACGCGCCGGCCCTGCTCCCCAGCCGCGCCTTGGTGGCCAGCGAAGACTACCCGCTGTCGCGTCGCCTGTTCTTCTACCTGCCCGCCCACGCCACGCCCCAGGCCAGGGCCCTGGCGGAGTTCGCCCAGAGCCCCGCCGGACAGGCGATCGTCGCCGACCAGGGGTTCGTCTCCCAGCAGATCAAGCCACAGCCGGTACCGGCCCAGGCCGACATGCCACCGCGCTACCGGGCACTGGCCAGCGAAGCGCAACGCCTGAGCGTCAACTTCCGCTTCCAGGAGGGCAGCGCCAGCCTCGACAACAAGGCCCTGCGCGATGTGCAACGGGTCGGCGACTACCTGCGCCAGGCCGGCAAGCTGCAGGGCAAGGTGGTGCTGGTGGGCTTCGGCGACCCCAAGGAAACACCCGGCCGCGCCGCCCTGCTGTCGCGGCTGCGGGCCATGGCGGTACGTCGCGAATTGGCCCGGGCCGGGGTCCAGGCCAGGGACGTGACGGGCATGGGCGACGAGTTGCCGGTAGCCGACAACGACCTGCAACAGGGGCGCCTGCGCAATCGCCGCGTCGAGGTGTGGGTGTACTGACCCGCTCAGCGCCCATCGGGCAGTTCGACCCGGGCCACCAGCCCGCCGCCCACGCGATTGCGCAGGGTCAGCTCGCCGCCCTGCTCGCGCACGCTGGCACGGGCGGCCGAGAGGCCGAGGCCGACGCCGCCGGTGTCGCGGTTGCGCGAGCCCTCCAGTCGGTAGAACGGCTCGAACACCTGCTGTAGGGCCTCCTCGGGAATGCCCGGACCACTGTCGCGCACCTCGATGACGATCAGGTGGGCCGCGCGGCGCAGCGTAACCTGCGGATCACGGGCATACTTCATGGCGTTTTCCAGCAGGTTGACGATCACCCGCTTGGTCGCCAGCGGACGGCCGTCATGCACCAGGTGCGCCGGGCCCGTGAAGGTGACGGCGAGCTGCTGGTCGCGGTAGTCGTCGACCAGGGTCTGCAACAGCTCCGACAGGTCGTAGGCCGTGCGCTGCTCCAGCTGCGTGCCTTCGCGGAAGAACGCCAGGGCTTCGTTGATCATGCTCTGCATTTCTTCGACATCGCGGATCAGCTTGTGCTTGTGGTCCAGGTCTTCCATGAACTCGCTGCGCAGGCGCATGCGTGTCAGCGGGGCGCGCAGGTCGTGGGAGATGGCCGCCAGCATGTGGGTACGCTCGCGAATGAAGTGCTGGATCTGCGCCTGCATGGTGTTGAAGGCGATGATCGCCTGACGGATCTCCTCGGGGCCTTCGATGGCGATGGGCGGCGCCTGCAGATCGCCGCCGAAGCGCCGCGCCGCATTCGCGAAGCGTTGCAGCGGCGCGGCCAGCTGCCGGGTGGCAAGCCAGGCCACCAGCAGGGTCGCCACCAGCCCCAGCCCGATGACCACCGCCAGCCGCGCCGGAGCGCCCATGCCCCAACTGCGCTCCGGCGGCACGAACAGCAGCCAACTGTCATCATCCAGCCCGACCAGCGCCACATAGTGCGCATCGGCGCTGCCATCAGGCCAATCGCCCGGGTTGTACACTTCGATCGGGCGTGAAGGGCCCAGCAATTGCGCCATCGCCGGCACCTGCCCGGAATTGAGCGGCACGCCCGGACCGGGCAAGCCGAAGTCTGCCCGTCGTGTGCTCCACCTTACCCGCAACGTCGGCGTGCTCGCCGCCTCGGCCAGTTGCCCGCGCAACGCTGGCGGCGCGGTCTCGATCATATGGGCGGTCACGGCGAGCTGATCGAGCAGGCCGGTGCGCTCGATGGGCGGACGCGCCCAGCTGCCGGCAAGCTGGACGAACAAGGCGTTGAACGCCAGCGAGGCCAGCAACGCAACGAAGATGGTCAGGGCAATCCGCTTGCGCAGGGTGTCGCGGCCCAGCAGACGACGGATCACGAGCGGGTCACCTTGGCGTTGAACAGGTAGCCGCCATTGCGCACGGTGCGGATCAGCTCCGGGCGCTTGCTGTCGGGCTCTATCTTGCGCCGCAGCCGGCTGACCTGCACATCGATGCTGCGGTCGTAGGCGTCGTGACCATGGCCACGGGTCAGGTCGATCAGTTGTTCACGGGTGAGGATGCGCTGCGGGTGTTCAAGGAACACCACAAGCAGGTCGAACTCCGCGCCAGACAGCGGGATCATCACCTGCTCGGGCGAGCGCAGCTCGCGGCAGGTGACGTCCAGGTGCCAGCCGGCGAAACCGATCACCGGCCTGGCCGCCTCGCCGCGCGGGGCCTGCTCGCCGGCACGGCGCTGCACGGCGCGCAGGCGGGCCAGCAGTTCGCGCGGGTCGAAAGGCTTGGTCAGGTAGTCGTCGGCGCCCAGCTCCAGGCCGATGATGCGGTCGCTCAGCTCGGCCATGGCGGTGAGCATGATGATCGGCACCCCGACCTGCGCACGCAGTTTCTGGCACAGGCTCAGGCCGCCCTCGCCCGGCAGCATCAGGTCGAGGATGATCGCGTCCGGGCGCTGGCGCTCGATGGCCGCCCACATTGCCTGGCCTTCTGCGGCCAGGTCCACCTCGTAGCCCTGCTGGACGAAGAACTTTTTCAGCAGGGCGAGGATTTCCACATCGTCATCGACGATCAGCAGTCTGCTCACGGTGGTTCAGGTCCGGAAAAAAGGCGTATCTAAAACCATTGCGCCGCCCGGGTCATTTATTTCAATCGAGCAACATTTCGTCACGAGTGACACGATTCGGACATCACCTGGCAAACATTACCTTGCACCCTGCGGGCCTTCCATTCGCCGAGGGCTCCCCATGAAGATAGCCGACAGCCGCAACAACACTGATGTTCAAGAAGGTTCCGCCCCCCTGATCCTCAGCCAGCGCCACACCAGCCGCGGCCAGGCAGGCTCCCTGATCGTGCAGCAGGAGAGCCTGGGCCTGGCGGACGACCTGGGCTACATCACCCTGCGGCGCTACTTCGAGCACTACGACCCAGGCTGTGGCGAATGGGTCGAATACAGCCATACCGTGCCCATTCGTGAGCTGATCCACTGGCTGATGGCGCATGGCAAGTTGCAGATCCAGGCCTCGCAGGACGCGCCCCCGACCCAGGCCTGGCAGGCCGCCGCGCAAGAGGAGCGCCGCCCATGAGCCGGCGGCATCTGCTGACGGTCATGCTGACCAGCACCCTGAGCCTCTCGGCATGCAGCAGCAACAAGCCGGCACCGACCGGGTTTCTCAAGGACTACGGCCTGCTCACCCCGCACCAGGCGCCGTCTGGCGGTACCGTACTGAGCTGGGCCGACCCCAAGTGGCCACGGGGGCGCTATATCGAGGTCTACCTGGCGCCCAGCCGCTTCTACCCGACACCCGAACCGAGCCCGCGTATTCCTCAGGCAACCCTCGCCTCGATCAGCCACTACTACGACGCGGTACTGCGCAAGGAAATTGGCAAGGTGATGAAGGTAGTGGATACCCCTGGCCCGAACACGCTGGTGGTCAGGCCAGCCATTACCCGTATCAGCGCCGACGCACAAAGCCTGCGCTACTACGAGTGGCTGCCGATCACCCTGGTCGCGGCTGGAGTAAGCAGTGCCGTGGGGATGCGCGACCGGGACAGCGAGATCGCCACCGAACTGTCGTTCGAAGCCGGCACCAGCGGGAGGGTGGTGGGCGAGGCGATGCTCGCAGGCACTGGCGTGCCGCTTGAGAACGACCGCCAGGTGATGACGGCCGACAACGTCAAGGCCGTGCTCGATGGTTGGGGCGTCGACCTGCGCCAGGCGTATGCGGCGCCCCTCAGATAACGAGCCGCGTCGACTCAGGCCTTCAATGTGGCCATGTCGATGACGAAACGGTATTTCACATCGCCCGCGATCATCCGCTCGTAGGCCTGGTTGATGTTGCGGATGTCGAGCATCTCGATATCGCAGCTGATCCCGTGCTCGGCACAGAAGTCGAGCACCTCCTGGGTTTCGGCGATACCGCCGATCAGCGAGCCTGCCAGGACCCGGCGCTGCATCACCAGGTTGGCCGCATGCAGCGGCGGGTCGACCGGCTCGATCAAGCCGACCAGGATATGCACACCGTCGAACCTCAACGTCTCGAGGTAGGGGTTGAGGTCGTGCTGGACCGGGATGGTGTCGAGCAGGAAGTCGAAGCGGCCGGCCGCGGCGCGCATCTGTTCGGCGTCGGTAGACACGATCACTTCATCGGCACCCTGGCGCCTGGCCTCCTCGGCCTTGGCCGCGGAACGGGTGAACAGCGTGACATGCGCCCCCAGGGCCTTGGCGAACTTGATGCCCATGTGGCCCAGCCCGCCCATGCCCAGCACGCCGACCTTGTGCCCCGGGCCAACGCCATGGTGCTTGAGCGGCGAGTAGGTGGTGATGCCGGCGCAGAGGATCGGCGCCGCGCTGGCCAGCTCGAGGCCTTGGGGAATGCGCAGGACGAAATCCTCGCTGACCACGATGCTGCTCGAGTAGCCGCCCATGGTGTTGCTGCCATCGACCCGGTCGGGGGTGGCGTAGGTCATGGTCGGGCCCTCCAGGCAGTATTGCTCGACGCCCTGGCGACAGGCTTCGCAGTGACGGCAGGCATCGACCATGCAGCCGACACCGACCAGATCGCCCACCTGGTAGCGGCTGACCTGCGCGCCAACCGCAGTGACCCGACCGACGATCTCGTGGCCCGGCATCAGCGGATAGACGGCAATGCCCCACTCGTTGCGGGCCTGATGGATATCGGAGTGGCACACGCCACAGTAGAGGATCTCGATGGCGACATCGTCGGCCCGCGGGCTGCGACGCTGGAAGGTCATGGGGGCCAGGGGGCTGGTGGGGGACTGGGCGGCGTAGCCGATGGCGGTGTACATGCGGACCTCTCTCAGGTGAAACGTTTCAGGCGGCGCATTTTGCGTAGCCTGGCCCGCCCCGGCCACGGCCGATTCTCCGGCATGCATGCCTGATTCTCCTGACCTGCCCGCTCCCCCCTGGCGCCAGCCAGCCAATCTGCGAAGATGCCAGTGTCCGATTCTCTGCCCGGTTTCGCCATGCACCTGACTTGCCACGTGGATGCCAATGCCACGCTCTGCTCACTGATCCGCAGCCTCGCCACGCGCCCGGGGTTCGTGCCCACCGCCCTGCCCCAGGTCCAAGTCCTGACCTGGGACCACTACGTGGCCAGCAGCCCGCAGATCTACGAACCCAGCCTGATCATCGTCGCCCAGGGCAGCAAGCTGGCGCGCCTGGGCCCGCGCACCCTGGAGTACGGCGCCGGGCATTACCTGGTGCAGGCGCTGTCGGTGCCCTTTCTCTGCGAAACCTTCGCCACACCCCAGGCGCCGCTGCTGGGCGTGGCGGTGGACATCGATCGCGCCATGCTCGGCGAGCTGGTGCAAGCGATGAACCTGGGGCCGGATGCCGCGGTTCAGGTACAGACCCCGCAGTCGATGACCTCGGCGGCGCTGGACACGGCCATGCGCGAGAGTGTCGAACGCCTGCTGCAGTGCCTGCAGGATCCGCTGGACGCCAGGGTGCTGGGGCCGGCGCGGGTGCGCGAGGTGCTCTACACCGCGCTGCGCGGCCCCCAGGCCGGGGTGCTGCGGGCACTGGTCGAACAACAGGGACATTTTGCCCGGATCGCCTCGGCCCTGGCCTACCTGCGCGAGCACTACGCCGAGCCGCTGGGGGTGGATGAACTGGCCGGCCGGGCGAACATGAGCGTGTCGACCTTCCATGAGCACTTCAAGCGCTGCACCGACCTGGCGCCGATGCAGTACCTCAAGCGCCTGCGCCTGCTCAAGGCGCAACAGATGCTGATCGGCGAAGGCCTGGGCGTGGCCCAGGTGGCGCATCGGGTCGGCTACCAGAGCACCTCGCAGTTCAGCCGCGAGTACAAGCGCCAGTTTGCCCGCAGTCCGGGCGAAGAGCAGACGTACCAGAGCCTGCCGGCTTGATTGCTGGCCTGCGCCGCGCCGGCAGTTACTGACGCAGGACCATCGCCACGATGGTCGCCTGCAATTCGCGCTTGGCGGCCTCGGCGGCCAATTCGCCGGCCGCCGCCGCCAGGGACAGCGCCTCTGCCGCCCCCACCAGCACCCACAGGCCGGCCACGCCGATATCGCCGCCCGGCGCGAACGGCGCCAAGGCTTCCCGGCATTTGTCCATGAAGGGCCCTTCATAGCCGCGCTTGAGCGCCTCGAGCTCCGGCGAACCGGCCAGTGCCGCACTGACACCGGGGATCTCGCGCCCTTGGGTCGCCACACAGTCCACATAGGCCTCGGCGATCACCCAGGCCCGCCCCGGCAGGTCCGCCGGACAACCGGCCAGGGCCGTGTCGAGCATCGCCGTCTGGCGTGCGTCGTACTCCTGGTACAGCGCCAACAGCAATCCGTTGCGGGTTTCGAAGTGGTCATACACCACCGGCTTGGTCACCCCGGCCTGCTCGGCCAGACGCCCCAGGCTCAGGGCATCGGTGCCTTCTTCGCGCACCAGCTGCCAGGCCACATCCAGCAGTTGCCGGCGACGCTCCTCGCGGGACAGGCGTTTGCGCGGCGCGGTCTTTTCCTCGCTTGACATCGATTACCTACCAAAAGTAACTTACTAAACGTAACTTACTGGGAGTATATAACGCTCCCGAGGCTCTCGCATACTGATTCTGGAGATTCTGCCATGCATGCCCTGATCGTCATCGGTCACCACGACACCGACTCCCTCACCCATGCCCTCGCCCAACAGGTTGCCGAAGGGTTGCGCGCGGCCGGTCACACCAGCGAGTTCGCCGACCTGGCCCGTGAAGGTTTCGACCCCCGTTTCAGCCTGGCCGACCACGCCGTGCACCGCCGCCTTGGGCCGCCGCCGGCCGATGTGCTGGCCGAGCAGGCGCGTATCGAACGCGCCGACACCGTGGTGCTGGTCTATCCCATCTACTGGTGGTCGCTCCCGGCCCTGCTCAAGGGCTGGGTCGAGCGTGTGTTCAGCAATGGCTGGGCCTTCTACCAGGCCGCGGACGGTAGTACCACAAAGCGCCTGCACGGTTTGACCGCGCACCTGATCGGCGTTGCCGGGGCCGATGCCGGCACCTTCGAGCGCCACGGCTACGGCGAGGCCATGCGCGTGCAGATCGAGCACGGCATCTTCGATTACTGCGGCGCTCAAGTGTTGAGTTCGACGTTGCTGGACGACAGCGAAGGACAGGATCCGGCACGGCATCTGCGAGCCGCGCGCGCCTTGGGAGAGGGGTTGTTCACTCGCGAGGAACGGCGCGAACCGGCAAGCGTGGAATAAGGGCGGGAGGCGCGGGCCAGCCCGCGCCAAGTGACAGCGTGCGGGCAATCAGCCGCAGTTGACGCGGGTCACCACACCCTTGTCATCGACGTTCAGGTTCAACCGCTCGGAGCGGTACTCCAGGGTGATCACATCGTGCGGCTTGAGGATGCGTGCCATCTGCGAGCCGCTGGCCTTGCGCGCCTGCTCCAACAGCTCGGCGCTGGCCGGCTTGCCGACGGTGAAATCGGCGCCACTGGCTTCGCAGCGGCCGTCATTGCCGGCCGGGGCGGCAGGGGCGGCAGGGGCGCTGGCGCCCGAAGAGCCACCGGTGCTGCAACCTGCCAGGACGGTAGCCACCAGCAGGGTCGCCAGGGAAGCGCGGGTACGGAACATGAATCCTCCTAAATCGATCCGGGAACTGCCTTATGCGACAGTTTCACCAACGTTTTGTTGCAAAACCAGAGATTCTGCCTGACTCGGCCAGGGGATGCGAAACGCAATCGTCACCGGATTTTGCACCGAACCGCAGGTTCGGCCAAACGCAGGGCTTATGCCTAAGTCGCAGATCCGGTTGCGCAAAGGCATGATTTACTGCAAGAAGTGGAGCATGAAACACCTCCCCTTCGAACGCCAGGACGCGGTATTCGACCTATCACCCAGGCCCAAGCGAGAACCGCCCCATGAGCAGCCACAGCATCGACGCCGATATCAAGGTCAAGTGGGACGAAGGCCAGAGCGCCTACAGCCCGGGAACCCCCGAGGAGCTATTGCTGATCGCCATCGACCTGCTGGTACGCGATCGTGGCAGCGAGGCGGCGCGTAGCTTCATCGACCAGGTGTTCGAGCGCTACGCGCACCACGACACTATTTCAATCGGGCCAGGCGGGCGCTGAGCAGGTCGAAGAAGCCCTGGGCGTCGCCCTCCTCGATCCACATCACATTGGCCGGCTGCTTGAGCACGCCGTACCAGTCGGCGATGGTCTGGCCGAAGGTCGGGCCTTCACGGCTGTCGACCGCCATGTGCACTTGGCGGCCCTTGAACAGCTCGGGCTTGAGCAGGTAGGCGATGACGCTGGCGTCGTGCACCGGGCCGCCGGGCATGCCGTAGTTGTCCATGTCGAACTTGATGTAGGCGTTGAGGATGTCCACCACCAGCTTACTGGCATTGTTGTTGACCGCGGCGAGCTGCTTGAGGCGCGCGTCGCTGGTGAGCACCTTGTGGGTGACGTCCAGCGGCAGGTAGGTGAGTTTCACGCCACTGGCCAGCACCACCTCGGCGGCGTGCGGGTCGGCAAACAGGTTGAATTCCGCCGCCGGGGTGATGTTGCCGCCGTTGAAGTGGGCGCCGCCCATCACCACCACTTCCTTGATACCGTTGACGATCTCCGGCTTCTGGATCAATGCCAGGGCCAGGTTGGTCTGCGGGCCGAGCATGGCGACGGTGATGCTGTGAGGCTCGGCGGCGCTCAGGGTGTCGATCAGGTACTGCACGGCGTTGCCCTGGGCCAGCGGCTTTTTCGGCTCGTGGACCTGGACGCCGGTCAGGCCTTCCTCGCCGTGCACGTTGGCGGCGTAGATCGGCGTGCGCACCATCGGCCGCCCTGCCCCGGCGTACACCGGGATCTCTTCGCGGCCAGCCCACTCACGGGCCAGGCGGGCGTTGCGCGAGGTCTTCTCCAGGCGCACGTTGCCGGCCACGGTGGTGATGGCGCGGATCTTCAGTTCCTCGGGCGAGGCCATGGCCAGCAGCAGGGCGACGACGTCGTCGGCGCCGGGGTCGGTGTCGATGATCAGGTCGCGGGGCGCGGCCATGAGGGAAGTCGCGGCCAGCGCGGACATGAGGACGGCTCCTTGGAGCAGGTTCTTGAGGGACATTCAGCACTCCTTGTTGCTAGGGGGATGGATTCACAAGGGGCCGCTTCGCGGCCCTTTCGCCGGCAAGCCGGCTCCCACAGTTGCAGCCCGAGGTTGCGCCCGACCTGTGGGAGCCGGCTTGCCGGCGATCGAGGGCGCACGCCCTCGCATTCGGTCTAGAAAGTGACGCCAGCCACCAGGGCAATATTGCTGTACGGCTTGCACTCCCCGGTGCGCACCACGGCCCGGGCCTGACGACACAGGGTCTTGAAGTCGGCATGGCTCAGCACCTGGCGCTGGCCCAGCTCACCGCCCGCGTGCAAACGCTCGACCTCGGCCAACCCGGGCGGCAGGGCCTGGAACACTTCATCGGCCAGCACATGCCGTTCGACCTGCATCTCGCTCAGTACCACGCGCAACACGCTGGCAAAATCCGGGATACCCGGCGTCAGTGCCAGGTCGATCAGCTCGACGCCTGGCGGCACCGGCAGGCCGGCATCGCCGATCACCAGGATGTCGCCATGGCCGAGCCCGGCAATGGTCCGCGACAGGGCGATGTTCAGCAGCGGCGTCTTCTTCATGGCGCCAGCTCCTTCAACAGGGGAATGGACGGCTGCGCGCCCACCCGGGTCACCGACAATGCGGCGGCGCGCTGGCCAAAGCTGATCGCCTCGTCTTCCGACAAGCCCCGCGCCAGGCCAGCGGCAAAGCCGCCGACAAAGGTGTCGCCGGCCGCCGTGGTGTCCACCGGCTGCACCCGTGGGGCCGGGAAGTGCCGGCTGCCGCTGGCGTCGACCAGCAAGGCGCCATCGCCGCCAAGGGTGACGATCACCTTCCCCGCCCCCAGCTGGCGTAGCCGCTCGGCCGCGCGACGGGCACTTTCCTGGTCGTTGACCCGCACCCCGGCCAGGGCCTCGGCTTCGCTCTCGTTGGGGATCAGGTAATCGATGTAGGCATACCACTCCGCTGGCAGCGGCCCGCTGGCCGGCGCCGGGTTGAGGATCACCGTGCGCCCCAACTCGCGGCCGCGGGCCAGGGTCCAGGCCACGGTGGTGCTAGGCACCTCCAGCTGGCAGATGATCACTTCGGCGCGCTGCAGCAGTGCATCGAAACGGCTCACCGACTCGGGGCTGAGCAGGCCGTTGCCGCCGGGGATCACGACAATGGCGTTCTGGCTGGCGGCATCCACCACGATCAGCGCCACGCCGCTGGACACACCCGGGCACACGCTCACACCCTGGCAATCGATGCCCTCGGTGAGCAGCGCCTGGCGCAGTTGCTGACCGTAGGCGTCGTCGCCAACGTTGCCGACCATCGCCACGCTGGCGCCCAGCCGGGCCACGGCCACCGCCTGGTTGGCGCCCTTGCCGCCGGGCGCGGTGAAGAAACTGTCGCCGGTCAGGGTCTCGCCTCCCCGGGGCAGGCGCTGGGCGCGGGCCACCAGGTCCATGTTGAGGCTGCCGACCACTACCACCTTGGCATCCATGGGCATTCCTTAACGGTAATCGTTGAACAGGTCCGGGCGTGGCCCGGTGGATTCGCGCAGCACGATGCGCGGGGCGACGATGCGCTGTTCGGCGGCGCCGTCGCGACGCGGCGTGACGATGCGCGACAGCAACAGCCCGGCGGCGCTCTCGCCCAGCTCACGGATCGACTGGCCGACCGTGGTCAGCGCCGGGTACACGTAGCGGCTCAGTTCGATGTCATCGAAACCGATCACCGACAGCTCGCCGGGCACGTCGATATTGCGTTCGGCGGCGGCACGCAGCACGCCGAAACCGATCATGTCGTTGCCGGCGAAGATCGCCGTGGGCCGCTCGCCATCGAGCAGGCGCGCCGCGGCGGCATGCCCGCCGAGGCTGGTGAAGTCGCTGTGCAGCACATGGCCCGGGGCAACGCGCACGCCGCCCTCGGCCATCGCCCGGCGGAACCCGGCCAGGCGCAGCTGGCTGACCCCGGTGTCCACCGGACCGCCGATGGTGGCGATCTCGCGGTGCCCGAGCTTGAGCAGGTGGCGGGTGGCCAGGTAGGCGCCCTGCTCGTGGTCGATCCGTACCAGGTCGGCCTCGACGCCTTCCAGGGCACGGTCGACGATGACCATCGGCGTGCGCACGCCGCTGAGGCTGTCGAGCAGGTCCTGGTCCTCGCCCACTGAGGCGACGATCAGGCCGTCGATGCGCTTTTCCAGCAGCACGCGCAGGTAGCTGCGCTGCTTCTGCGGGTTGTCATCGGAGTTGCACAGAATCACGCAATAGCCGTTGCGCTCGCAGGCGTCCTCGATACCCCGGGCCAGCTCGGCGAAATACGGGTTGACGCTGTTGGGCACCAGCAGGCCAATGGTGGCGGTGCTGCGCGCCTTCAGCGAGCGGGCCACGGCGCTGGGCACGTAGTCGAGCTCGGCGATCGCCGCCTCGACCTTCAGCCGCACGTGTTCGCTGACCGGGCGGGTCTTGTTCAGTACATGGGACACGGTGGTGTAGGAAATACCCGCAAGTGCCGCGACGTCTTTGATGGTTGCCATGGTTTCAGTTCCGCCGGTTCGCACGCCGGCTGCGATAAGTGTCGAGTACCACGGCGATGACGATGACCGCCCCGGTGATGATGCGTTTGGTCGGCTCAGAGGCGCCGATCTGGGCCAGGCCGGCGGCCAGCACCGAAATGATCAACACGCCGAAGAAAGTGCTGATGACCGAGCCGCGCCCGCCCATCAGGCTGGTGCCGCCGATCACCACGGCGGCGATCACCTGCAGCTCCATGCCCGAGCCGGCATTGGGGTCGGCGGCCTCCAGGCGCGAGATCTGGAACAGCGCGGCAAGACCGGCGAGCACGCCCATCAGGGCGAACACCAGGATCTTGTAGGGGCGCGGGTCGATACCGGCCAGGCGCACGGCCTCTTCGTTGGTGCCGATACCGATCAGGTAGCGGCCGAACACGGTACGGGTCAGCACCAGTTGGGCCAGCACGATCACCAACAAGGCGATGATGAAGGCCGGGGAAATACCGAAGGCGATCGGGTTGGAGAACCAGGCGAAGGCATCGCCGATGTACGCGGTACGCGAATCGGTGAACTGGTACGCCAGGCCACGGGCCATCTCCAGCACGCCCAGCGAGACGATGAACGACGGGATGCGCCAGGCCACGGTGATACTGCCGGTGACGGTGCCGGCCAAGGCCGCCACGGCCATGCCGAGCAAGGCGGCGGGCAGCACGCCCCAGCCCCAGCCGAGGATCGCCACGCTGACGGCCGAGGCCGCCAGGGCCAGTACCGAGCCGACCGACAGGTCGATGCCGCCGATGATCAGCACGAAGGTCATGCCCACCGCCAGCACCATCAGGTCGGGGATCTGGTTGGCCAGGGTGCTGAAGGTGGCATAGGACAGGAAATGGCTGCTCAGCAACGAGAACAGCACGATCATCGCCAGCAAGGCGCCGGCCAGGCCGAGGTAGGTGCCCAGGCCGAAATAGGTGCCGCTGCGGCGCACTGGCGCGGCGTCCGAGGTGTTTGTTGTGGTTTTCATGCGTCCATCCTGGGGGCTGCGTCGTGCAGCAGGGCATCACGTTTCTGGTAGCCGGCGAAGGCGGCGGCAAGCAGTTGGTCCTGGGTCCAATGATCGCGCTCGAAGGTGTCGATCAGGCGGCCGGCGCTGAGCACGGCGATACGGTCGCAGATCAGCATCAGCTCGCGCAGGTCGCTGGACACCACCACCAGGGCCTTGCCCTGGCGGGCGAGCTCGGCGAGCAGGCCGTAGATGTCGAACTTGGCACCGACGTCGATGCCGCGGGTTGGCTCGTCGAACAACAGTACCTGGCAGTCGCGCTCCAGCCAGCGGCCGATCACCACCTTCTGCTGGTTGCCGCCGGACAGCTCGCCCACGGCCTGGGCGGGGCTGGCGCTGCGGATGCGCATGGCGCCGATCTGGCGCTCGGCCAGCTCACGCTCGGCGTCGGCGTCGAGCACGCCGGCACGGGACACGGCGCCGAGGTTGCCCAGGGCAATATTGGCGCTGATCGACTGGCTCAGCAGCAGGCCTTCGCCCTTGCGGTCCTCGGTAATCAGCGCAATACCAGCCTTGACCGCCGCCTTGGGCGAGTCGATGGTCACCGGTACCGGCGGTTGGCCGAGGGCGACCTGCCCGCTGTCGGCGCGGTCGGCGCCGTAGATCAGGCGCAGCAGCTCGGTGCGCCCGGCACCGATCAGGCCTGAGATACCGAAGATCTCCCCTGCCCTGACCTCGAGCGACACCTCGCGGACCTTGTCGCCACGGCTGAGCCTGTCGATCTTGAGCAGCGGCGCACCGATCGTGCGCTGGCCCAGGTCGATATGCTCGCCCAGCTCGCGGCCGACCATCAGGTTGACCAGTTGCTCGCTGTTGTAGCGCTGGATCGGCTCGGCGCACACCAGCTTGCCGTCGCGCAGCACGGCGATGCGCTGGGCCACCTGCTGCAGTTCTTCGAGGCGGTGGGAGATATACACGATGGCCACGCCGCGCTGGCGCAGGCGCTCGATCTGGGTGAACAGCAGCTCCACCTCGCGGGCGGTGAGCATGGCCGTGGGTTCGTCGAAGATCAGCACATGGCAGTCGCCGATCAGGTTGCGGGCGATCTCGACCATCTGCTGGTGGCCGATGCCCAGCTCGCCGACGGGGGTGTCCGGGTCGATGGCATCCAGGCCGACCTGGGCCATGGCCGCGGTGGCCAGCTGGCGCAGGCGCTTCTGGCTGATCCAGCCGAGGCGGCTGGGCAGGTTGTCGAGGAACAGGTTCTCGGCCACGGTCAGCGTCGGCAGCAGGTTGAGTTCCTGCATCACCATGCGCACGCCGAGACGCTCGGCCTCGGCGCGGCTGCCGGGGGCATAGGGCTGACCGCGGTAGAGCATCTGCCCGGTGGTGGGGATCTCCAGGCCGCTGATCAGCTTGGACAGGGTCGACTTGCCCGCGCCGTTCTCGCCGGTCAAAGCCAGCACCTCGCCGCCGCGCAGCTCGAGGGTGACATCACCGAGCACGGGCTGGGCGTAGGTCTTGCCCAGGCCGCTGACGGCTAGCACGGTTTCATTGGCCGGTACTGACATGGCCATTCTCCTAGATAGACATACCCCCCTGTAGGAGCGGCTTCAGCCGCGATCACCCGCGAAGCGGGTGCCAGGCACCGCAGTGCCTGCATCGCGGCTGAAGCCGCTCCTACAGAGACCACTTTGTCACTTGGTAATCAGCTCGACCGGGGTCTGGATGACATTGTCGGCATCCACGCCCGGCTGCTCGCCCTTGAGCATCTTCAGCGCCGCCTGGATGCCATACACCGCCTGCTGGCTGGCCGCCTGGTCGAGGGTGGCCAGCACGCGGCCATCCTTGAGCATCGGCTCGATGGCCTTGATGTTGTCGTAGCCGACCACCTGCACCTGGCCGGTCTTGCCGGCGGCGCGCACGGCCGAGACGGCGCCCAGGGCCATGCTGTCGTTGCCGGCCAGCAGCGCCTTCAAATCGGGGTACTCGTTGAGCATCGAGGCGGCAACGGCGTTGCCCTTGTCGATCTCCCAGTTGCCGGATTGCACCGAGACGATCTTCATCTGCGCGGCTTCCATGGCGTCCTTGAAACCGGCGGTGCGCTGCTGGGCATTGGTGGTGGTCGGCACGCCTTCGATGATGCCGACCTGGTCACCGGCCTTGAGCTTTTGCTGGGCCAGGTAGTCGCCGACCATACGCGCGCCCTTGCGGTTGTCCGGGCCTACGAACGGCACGCTGATGCCCTTGCTCTTGAGGGTTTCGGGATCGAGGCGATTATCGATGTTGATCACGATCACGCCTTTGTCCATGGCCTTCTTCACCGCCGACACCAGCGCCTTGGAGTCGGCCGGGGCGATGACCAGCGCCTTGGCGCCCGAGTTGACCATCTGCTCGACGATACGGATCTGCTCGCCGGTATCGGTCTCGTTCTTGATGCCGTTGGCGACCAGCTCGAATTCGCTGGCATGGGTTTTCTGATAATCCTTGGCGCCGTCTTCCATGGTGCGGAAGAACTCGTTGGCCAGGGATTTCATCACCAGGGCGACCTTGGGCGCCTCCTCGGCGTGGGCGGCAGGCAGGGAGAACATCAGCGACGACAGAACGGCGAGGGCCAGCGGACGGCCGGAAAACGGCAGCTTCATGGAAATGACTCCGAATCTTGTGGTTTTTATCGGATCGCAAACGTTTGCGGTGACTAACTATGTAAACAGGCCCCGCTTTTGTCAAATCCATTGCGTAGGCAGCCACGGCTACGCCGGTCGGATTATCCGCAATTTGTCCGAAAAACCGAACACATTTCCTTCGCTTGTTCGGTCAGCCGAACACCACGGGATCGGCTTGACCCCGTGGTCGCTTCGAGTACCCCCAGTCGCAACAGGGGTTTCCAGATGAAATTCGACGAACGGTAGTTGCTGGTACGAAATCTGCCTTTACCCCAGTGCGACATAACGCACATCTCACCCAGGAAGAGAGAAGCAGTAATGATGAAATCCGCTATCAAGACCTTCGCACCGAGCGCCCTGGCGCTGCTGTTGGTACTGCCGACCGGCGTTTCCGCCAAGGAAGCCGCGCAACAACAGAAACTCGCCAACGTGGTCATCCTCGCCACCGGCGGCACCATCGCCGGGGGGGGGGGGGGGGGGGG
>NZ_JBMDJQ010000040.1:0-51187 GCF_057809275.1 Pseudomonas sp. FG36 | reverse complement strand
GATGCAAGCGCGGGACAAGCCCGCTCCCACGCACTGGCTCATCACTCATCCTGGAGTTTCCATGCCCAATATCCTCGGCCACAACTTCATCGCCGGCCAGCGCAGCGCCCTTGGCCCGCAACGCCTGCACAGCCTCGACGCCACCAGCGGCGAAGCCCTGCCCTACAGCTTCGCCCAGGCCACCGAGGGCGAAGTCGACCGTGCCGCCCGCGCCGCCGCCGAAGCCTTCAGCGCGTTCCGCCAACTTCCCCCGGCCCGCCGCGCCGAGTTCCTCGAAGCCATCGCCGCCGAACTGGACGAACTCGACGACCACTTCGTCGCCATCGTCTGCCGTGAAACCGCCCTGCCCGCCGCGCGCATCCAGGGCGAGCGCGGCCGCACCAGCGGCCAGATGCGCCTGTTCGCCCAGGTGCTGCGTCGCGGCGACTACCTCGGCGCGCGCATCGACCTGGCGCTGCCCGAGCGTCAGCCGCTGCCACGGGTGGACATCCGCCAGATGCGCATCGGGGTCGGCCCGGTGGCGGTGTTCGGTGCCAGCAACTTCCCGCTGGCCTTCTCCACCGCCGGTGGCGACACCGCCGCGGCCCTGGCCGCCGGCTGCCCGGTGGTGTTCAAGGCCCACAGCGGCCATATGGCCACCGCCGACCTGGTGGCCTGCGCCATCCTGCGCGCCGCCGACCGCACCGGCATGCCCAAGGGCGTGTTCAACATGGTGTTCGGCGGTGGTGTCGGCGAATGGCTGGTCAAGCACCCGGCCATCCAGGCCGTCGGTTTCACCGGCTCGCTGAAAGGCGGCGACGCGCTGTGCCGCATGGCCGCCGAGCGGCCGCAACCGATTCCGGTGTTCGCCGAAATGTCCAGCATCAACCCGGTGATAATCCTGCCCGGCGCCCTGGCCAAGCGCGGCGAGACCATCGCCCGCGAACTGGCAGGCTCGGTGTGCCTGGGCGCCGGCCAGTTCTGCACCAATCCCGGGATGGTGATCGGCTTGCAGTCCCCAGGCTTCAGCCAACTGCTGGGCGAGTTGGGCCAGCACCTGGATCAGCAGGCCGGGCAGACGTTGCTCAATGCCGGCGGCCTGCGCAGTTATGTCGGCGGCCTGGAGCATCTGCAGGCCCACGCCGGCATCCAGCATCTGGCGGGGCAGCCGCAGCAAGGCGAGCAGGCCCGCGCCCAGCTGTTCAAGGCCGATGCCCGCCTGCTGGCAGAGGCCGACCCGCTGCTGCAGGAGGAGGTGTTCGGCCCGGCCACGGTGGCCGTGGAGGTCGCCGACGAGGCGCAGTTGCGCGCCGCCCTGCTCGGCCTGCGCGGCCAGCTCACCGCCACGCTGATCGGCGAGCCGGACGACTTCGAGGCCTTTGCCTGGCTGGTGCCGCTGCTCGAAGAGAAGGTCGGGCGCATCCTGGTCAATGGCTACCCGACCGGGGTCGAGGTGTGCGACGCCATGGTCCATGGCGGGCCTTACCCGGCGACCTCGGATGCCCGTGGCACTTCGGTGGGAACGCTGGCGATCGATCGCTTCCTGCGGCCGGTGTGTTACCAGAACTACCCGCAGGCTTTGCTGCCGGAGGCGTTGCGCGATGGCAACCCGTTGGGGCTGCGGCGGCTGGTGAATGGACAGTGGAGCGAAGGGGCAGTCTGACTACCTGGAAACGCGATTGGAAACGACGTGGGAGCAGGCCTGATACCGGGCTCCCACGCGTTTGACCACCTCGGACGTCAGCCCCGCTGCGCCTCGGCCTCTTCATGGGCCTGGCGCAGGCGTTCGCGGCTGTTGCTCAGGTGCATGCGCATGGCCATCTTGGCGCCTTCGCTGTCGCGTCGGGCGATAGCCTCGTAGATCGCTTCGTGCTCGTGCATCAACCGGCTCATGTAATGCGCCTGGTCGTCATGGGCCAGGCGCGCCGAGTTGAGCCGGGTACGCGGGATGATGCTGGTGCCCAGGTGATTGATGATGTCGGCGAAGTAGTGATTGCCGCTGGCCTGGGCGATGCGCAGGTGGAACTGGAAGTCCGCCGACACCGCATCCGAGGCATGGGCCGCGCCCTCGTTGAGCTCATCCAGCGCGGCGCGCATGCCGGCCAGTTGCTCGTCGCTGCGACGCTCGGCCGCGAGGCCCGCCGACTCGATCTCCAGGGCAATGCGCAACTCCAGCACCGCCAACACCTCGCGCAGGGTGACGATGGTCGCCGGGTCGATACGAAAACCCCCGGTGCTTGGGGTGTCCAGCACGAAGGTGCCGATACCGTGGCGGGTCTCGACCTGGCCTGCGGCCTGCAGCCGCGAGATGGCCTCACGCACCACGGTGCGGCTGACCCCTTCCTCGGCCATGATCTGCGATTCGGTGGGCAGCTTGTCGCCGCGCTTGAGCTGGCCGCTGCGAATGCGCTCGGTCAGCACCGTGACCAGTTCCTGGGCCAGACTGCGTGGCTTGCGCCGGGTCCGTGCCTGTACCTGCTGCTCTGTCATGCCCTGTCTGTCTGGTTGTGGAAGACAGGCGCGATGATAGCGCAAGCAGTTGTACGATCACATACGTCCGGGCGGGTTTTCATGCGCCCTGGCGCGCCGCCGAGGGCGTGTGGCCCATGACTTTGCGGTACAGGCTGGAAAATGCGCTGGGGCTCTCGTAGCCCAGGTCCAGGGCGATGGCCGTCACCGCCTCGCCCGCCGCCAGGCGTGTCACCGCCGCCATCAGGCAGGCCTGCTGGCGCCATTGGCCGAACGACAACCCGGTCTGCTCGCGAAAACGCCGGCTGAAGGTACGCGGGCTGCAGTTGAGTTGACGCGCCCAGGCCTCGGCGCGGGCATGGATCAACGGCTGCGCCAGGAACGCCTGGCACAGGGCCGCCAAACGTGGCTCCGTTGGCATCGGCGCGAACAGCGGCAGGCGCTCGGCCTGGCCCAGCTCATGCAGCAGCAGCCCCAGCAGCAGGCCGTCGCGCCCCGCCTCGTCATGCAGGGCCGGCACTTCGGCGCTGGCCAGCAACAGCTGGTGCAGCAGCGGTTCGACACGCAATGCCTCGCATAGCGGGCCCGGGCGAGGCAGCACTGTCGGCTCGATGTACAGGCTGCGGGTACTCACGCCGCGCATGCGCACCTGGTGTGGCTTGCCGGGAGGAATCCACACGCCGCTGCCGGGTGGAATGACCCAGGCGCCATCGTCGGTCAGCACCTCCATCAGCCCGCTCATCCCATACAGAAATTGCGCCCGGCGATGGACATGCCTGGGCAACAGGGTGTCGGGCGGGTAATCGGTGGCGATGGCCAGTACCGCACGGGGGGTGGCATCGATCTGGGACAGGGGAACATTGCGCATGACAACAGGCTCTGGCCGTGATGCGATTATTATTGGCCAATTGGCGCAAGCCGGCCAAGGGGCAGGTGCCTACGCTGAGAGCCCCTGTCCTGGCCCTGAGGCTGTTCCCATGCTCTACCCCCTGCTTGGCCTGTTCGGCTTGTGTGCCGGCGTCACCACGTTGCTGTTCGGCTTCGGCGGCGGGTTCTTCGCCGTGCCGCTGCTCTATGCCCTGCTGCTGACCAGCCACGGCGCCGGCACGGCCGTGGCGGAGCATGCCATGCAGATCGCCGTGGCCACCTCGGCCACGGTGATGATCTTCAGCAGCGCCCTGGCCACCTGGCGCCACCACCGCGCCGGCAGCCTGCGCTGGGACCTGGTGCGGCCCCTGGCGCCGGCCATTGCCGTCGGCGCCCTGCTCGGCGCCTGGGCCGCCCTGTACGTGACCAGCGCCTGGCTGCGCGGGTTGTTCATCGGCTATCTCCTGCTCAGCCTGCTCGATGCCTGGCTGCGCCCGGGCTTCGTCCGCACAGACGGGCAGGCACTGGCTGAAATGAGCCGTACCGGCGCAACCCTGGCCGGCCTGCCCATCGGCGCGCTGGCGGCGCTGCTTGGCGTCGGTGGCAGCGTGATGACCGTGCCGCTGATGCGCCGCCGCGGCGCCAGCATGCGCACCGCCACCGCCATGGCCAATCCGCTGTCGCTGCCCATGGCCCTGGCGGCCACGCTGGTCTACGCCCTGGTGCCGAGCAGTCAGGCTGACCTGGGTGTCGGCGTGCTCGGGCTGATCGACCTGCGCGCCGCGCTGGTGATGACAGCTGGCGCATGGTTGGGCATGCACCTGGCCGCCCCCTTGCTGGGGCGAATCCCCGACCACGTGCATGCCCGGGCCTACCTGGCGCTGCTCGCCTGCGTACTGTTGGTGATGCTGCTCGTTGGCGATTGAGCCTGGCCATCGGTCATGCCCGCGCTGTAGGCTGCGACCTGCTCTCTCCAAGGAAGGAAACCGCATGAAGACGTTCGATCGCTTGCTGCTCACCACTGGCCTGCTCATCCCGCTCTGGCTGCTGGCGGGCGTTGGCCTGACCGCCCTGGCCTATCCCGGCTACGACCATCTGCAACAGGCCATGAGCCAGCTCGGCGCGGTCGGCGCGCCGACCCATGGCTTCTCGCCCTGGGTCAACAACTTCCCCCTGGCGTTGCTCTTCGGCCTGTTCGCCTGGGGCCTGGCGCGGCGCTGGCGGTACTCGGGGCTGGCTCGGTTGAGCGCGGGGCTGGTGCTGCTGCACGCTGTCGGCAGCCTGGGTACCGGCTGGTTCCCCTGCGACCAGGGCTGCGCGCCGCTGGAGCCGTCGTTCTCGCAACAGATGCATAACCTCAGCGGCCTGCTGATGTTCCTCTCGCTGACCCTGGCCAGCGTGTTGTGGATCTGGCTGGGCAAGCGCGTGGCAGGCTCCCCGTGGCTGGGAAGGTGGTCACTGCTGTGCTCGGTGCTGGCGATGATCACCGTGGTGCTGATGGCCAAGGCCGCGCAAGGCGGTGAACTGTTCGGCCTGTACCAGCGCCTCAACTACGGCATCAGCGTGTTGTGGGTTGCCGCCCTGTCCCTGCAATCGTTGCGCTGGCGTTCCCACGATGGCCTGCAAATGGCCATCGCCTGACGGCAAACTGCTGGCCCCCAGGTGTCGAAAGCGCGGGCAAACTTCGTTTTCCTTCAGATGCTTAGGACAGCAACATGCGCGTAATTCTAGCAACCGTGGCTGGCTGCCTGCTGGCCACGACCGCCTTCGGCGCCCAGGCCCGGGCCCTGAGCCAGAACGATCGCCAGGTGTGCGGCTGGGGCGCGCAGATCGCCGCCGAGGCGCAACAGGCCAAGCTTTCCGGGGTGACCCTGTATGCCACGCGCAAGAAGCTGCAGGTACGCAAGTTCGCCAAGCCATGGATGCGCATGACGGCGTTCGGGATCACCGAGCAGACGTACAACAGCCGCTCGCGGCTGAAGCCGGCTGCGATCAAACAGACGTATTACGAGCAATGTGCCCAGCACGCAGTTTCTAAAAAATAATTCATATAATTCAAATAGTTATGAGTTATATGAAATGTAATTTATTAGCACATGTTGAAGTGATTTCGAGGTATTCAGCGGCGTAATCGGCAACCGGTGGGAGCGGGCTTGCCCCGCGATCTGGCCAAGCGGCCATCGCGGGACAAGCCCGCTCCCACAACACCTCCCTGTCAATCGAGCCTGCCGATCAAGGCTCCGCAATCCCCGTGGTATCGCCGATCAGCGTCTGCGCCTTGAGCGGCACCGGTGCCGCCTTGCGCAGCGCCGCCACCTGCCCCGCGGTCACCGCCACGGCCTGGTTACCCCAGCTGCTGCGAATGAAGTTGACCACATCGGCCACTTGCTGGTCCGACAGCCGCCAGCCGAAGCCGGGCATGCTGAACGTCGACGGCGCGCTCGCCGTGGCCGGTAGGGTCGCGCCTTCCAGCACGATGTGGATCAGCGAGGTGGCATCCTGCCCCTGCACCACCGGATTGCCTGCCAGCGCCGGGAATACCCGGGCATAGCCCTGGCCGTCGGTACGGTGGCAAGCCCCGCAGTTGTCCACGTACAACGCCGCGCCCGTCTTGCCGTCATTGCCTTGCCACAGCGCCTGGGCCACGCTGGGGTCCGCCTGGAACGGCTGGTCATCAGGGTTGCTCGGCGGCAAGGTCTTCAGGTAGCGGGCAATGGCCGTCAGGTCGGCATCGCTCATGTACTGCATGCTGTGCTCGACCACGTCGCTCATGCCGCCGAACACCGCGGTGCGGTCGTTGCGGCCGGTCTTGAGGAAGGCGACGATCTGCGCCTCGTTCCAACTGCCCAGGCCGTCCTTGTGGTCGCCGCGCAGGCTCTTGGCGATCCAGCCCTCGAGCGGTGCGCTGCCGGCCAGGAAGGCGTCGCCGTCGGCGGTATCCAATGCCTTTTCCTGCATGGTGATCGCCCGTGGCGTATGACAGGCGCCACAATGGCCCAGCCCTTCGACCAGATAGGCACCCCGCGCCACCACCGGATCGCGCCCTGCGGCTTCGAACGGCTTGACCTCGGGCGCGAACAACCCACGCCAGAACGCCAGCGGCCAGCGCATGCTCAATGGCCAAGGGATGTCGCTGGCCTTGTTCTGCTGCGCCACAGGCTGCACGCCGTGCATGAAGTAGGCATACAGCGCCTGCATGTCCTGATCGCTGACCCGGGCATAGGACGGGTATGGCATTGCCGGATACAGCGTACTGCCATCCTTGCCGATGCCCTGGCGCACGGCGCGCTCGAAGTCTTCGTAGCGGTACTGGCCGATGCCGCTGGCGTGCGGGGTGATATTGGTCGAATACAGGGTGCCGATCGGCGTCTCCATCGGCAGCCCGCCGGCGAAGGGCTTGCCGCCCTTGGCGGTGTGGCAGGCCACGCAGTCGCCGGCACGGGCCAGGTACTCGCCCTGCTTGACCAAGGCTGGATCGACGCCGTCGGCGGCGTGCAGCAAGGTGCTCGCACCCAGGCCGAGCATGGCGATGAACAGTGTCTTGAGTTTCATGACCGGCCTCCTCATGCCTGCACCAGTGGGCCGGGGTTCTTCAGGTAGCGCTCGCGGATCGCCCGTGCCGACCAGTAGGTCAACGCCGCCACCAGGCCGGTGGGGTTGTAGCCCAGGCCCTGGGGGAAGGCCGAGGCGCCGGGCACGAACACGTTGTGCACGTCCCAGCATTGCAGGTAGCGGTTGAGCGCGCTGGTCTTCGGGTCGGTGCCCATGATTGCGCCGCCATTGAGGTGGGTGGTCTGGTAGGTGGAGGCATCGAAGTGCTGGCCGAAGGCCTTTTTCCCCGCGCTGATCGCCTTGGGCCCCATGGCTTCGGCGATCTTGCCCATGCGCTCGACCATGAAACGGTTCATCTTCACGTCGTTGTCCTTCCAGTCGAAGGTCATGCGCAGCAACGGCTGGCCGTAGGCGTCCTTGTACACCGGGTCCAGGTCGAGGTAGTTGTCGCGGTAGGACTGGTGCGCGCCGTGGGCGTCCATCGACAGCATGTGCCGGTAGCTGTCGGCCACCGCGGCCTTCCAGCCACTGCCCCATTTCGGCGTGCCCGGCGGCACCTTGGTACCGGAGATCGGCTTGGCGCCCGCCTGGTTGACCCAGAACGGCGAGCCACCGACGAAACCGTGGGGCCCATGGTCGAAGTTGTCGGCGTTGAAATCGTCCACTGCCACACCGTTGCCGCCGGCACCGATGAAGGGGTTGGTATGGTGGCTGTCGCGGTCGAAGAACGCGGTCACGGTGGAGATGTTCTGGTA
Source organism: Pseudomonas sp. FG36 (assembly GCF_057809275.1). NCBI lineage: Bacteria > Pseudomonadati > Pseudomonadota > Gammaproteobacteria > Pseudomonadales > Pseudomonadaceae > Pseudomonas > Pseudomonas sp. FG36. Next base: position 43,565 of record NZ_JBMDJQ010000040.1, on the reverse strand, counting down.
GGCAAAGTTGCGCCCCACCACGCCTTGGTTGCTGACCGGATCGTAGGGTTTGCCAATGCCCGAGAGCAGCATCAGGCGCACGTTGTTGTACTGGAAGGCGCCGAGGATCACCAGGTCGGCCGGTTGCTCGACCTCTCGCCCCTGGCTGTCGACATAGGTCACGCCGGTGGCCAGGCGCTTGTCCTCGGTCAGGTTGACCCGCAGCACATGGGCATTGTTGCGCAACTCGAAGTTGGGCACCTGGCGCAGGGCCGGCAGGATGTTCACGTTGGGCGAGGCCTTGGAGTACATGTAGCAGGCATAGCCGCTGCAGTAACCACAGAAGTTGCACGGTCCCATCTGCGCGCCGTACGGGTTGGTGTAAGGCCCGGAGGTGTTGGCCGACGGCAGGTTGTAGGGGTGATAGCCGACTTCACGGGCGGCCTTCTCGAACAGTTGCGCCGACACGGTGTTCTTCTGCGCCACCAGCGGGAAGTCGCTGGAGCGGTCGGCGGCGAACGGGTTGCCGCCCTTGTCGCGGCCCACCACCTGGCCCTTGATCGACCAGGCCGTGCCGGAGGTGCCGAACACCTTCTCGGCGAAATCGAAGTACGGCTCCAGCTCTTCGTAGCTCACGCCGAAGTCCTGGATGGTCATGCCTTCGGGGATGAAGGCCTTGCCGTAGCGCTCCTCGTAGTGGCTGCGCAGGCGCAGCTCCACCGGGTCGACGCGAAAATGCACGCCGGACCAGTGCAGCCCCGCCCCACCCGTGCCGGTGCCGGGCAGGAAGGCGCCGAACTGGCGATACGGCACGGCCACGTCGTTGACGCTGTGGCGCAGGGTCACGGTCTCGCGGGAGATGTCCATGAACAGCTTCTTGCGCGAGTTGTAGGTCAGCTCGTCCATGGTCTGCGGGTAGACGCCATCCGGGTAGGTGTCCCGGGCCGGGCCTCGCTCCAGGGCAACCACCTGCAGGCCGGCCTCTGTCAGCTCCTTGGCCATGATCGCCCCGGCCCAGCCGAACCCGACGATGACTACATCGACTTTTTTCATCTGGCTCATGCTTCAACCCCGCTCGCCGCTGATGGAGACCGGCGGGAACGGATAACGCTCGTCGCGCTCCACCCAGTCCATGAAATCGGCGCGGGCGCCTGGGAAGCCCACCAGCTTCCAGCCGACCAACCCCTGGTTGCCGCCGTGCAGCGGATCACTGAAAAAGCCTTCGCGGGTGTTGAGCCAGAGCATGTTGAAGAAGGTGGCCGCCGGCAACGAGGCAAACGTCGCCGTACCGCCGTCCAGGGCCTCCAGTACCCGCTGCTGGCGCGCAAGATCGAGCTGGGCGAACGCCTTGCCGAACTGCGCCTTGCACCAGGCGTCGGTCTCGGCGATGCCCAGCCGGTAGATCTCCTGGGGGTTGAGCTTGAGCTGGTAGCCCAGCTCGCTGGGGGCGTCGGGGTGGAATGGCCCCTGCATGTACCACAGCCCGCCACTGCCGTAGCGGGTGTTGAGCTGGCGGTCGATGAACTCGGGCACGCCGGCATCGGCCGCGCCCGCGCCGAGGGCATCAGTGGGGATGAGCACGGCCACGGCGGCGCTGACGAAGGCCCACTCCTCCTGGGTGAAGAAGGTCGGCTGGTAGGCGCGCGCGGTAGCCGGCCGGGCCGGTTCGGCAGGTGCCGGGGTGGCGCTGTCGGCGAGCACTGCACCGCCCAGTCCCGTGCTGGCGAGGGTCGCCACCGGGATCAGGGTCAGGGATTGGCGCAGGAACGCCCGGCGCGCCGGTTGCACGGAGGCGGGTTGGTCCTTGGACATGAGGATGTCTCTCTGTTGATCAGGTCATACGGGAATCGTCGCCCTTTTCGCCAATCGATATCCCGGCGCCGGTCGCCCAAGACAGCGCTGTCTTGCGCGGCCAGCCTTGAATTGTCAAGGGGTCGCAGAGCGACCCCGGGATCTCGAACCAGACAAAGGCTGTTGTTTTGGTAGACATGAGGCAAGCGCGACGCTCACCAGGTTCAGTTGTTTCGCCGCTCCCAGGCCACAGGGTTGACCAGGTTCGCCGGCCGCTCGCCGGCCAGCGCGGTCAGCAGGTTGTCCACTGCGCAGCGGGCCATGGCTTCGCGGGTCTCCAGCGTGGCCGAGCCGATATGCGGGGTGACCACCAGGTTGTCCAGTTGCAGCAGCGGCGAATCGGCCACCAGCGGCTCCTGCACGAACACGTCCAGCCCGGCGCCGCGAATGCGCCGCTCGGCCAGGGCCTGGAGCAAAGCCGCCTCGTCCAGCACTCGGCCACGGGAGATGTTCACCAGGATCGCCGATGGCTTCATCAGCGCCAGCTGTGGCGCGCCGATCAGGTTCTCGGTCGCGGCGGTCAACGGCAGGCACAGGCAGACGAAATCGGACTCGGCCAGCAACGCATCAAGGCTGCGATAGCCGGCGTCGAACCGCGCCTCCACTTCGGGCCGCGGCTGACGGGTGTGGTACAGCACGCGCATGCCGAAACCGGCATGCGCGCGTCGGGCCAGGGCCTCGCCGATACGGCCCATGCCGACGATGCCCAGGGTCTTGCCCTGCACGTCGCAGCCGAACTGCGCCGGCCCGATCCCGGCCCGCCAGTGGCCGGCGCGAATCCAGCCGTCAAGCTCGACCACGCGCCGGGCACAGGCCAGGATCAGCGCGAAACCGGTGTCGGCGGTGGTTTCAGTGAGCACGTCGGGGGTGTTGGTCAGCAGCACCCCGCGCTGATCCAGCGCCTCGATATCGTAGTTGTCCACGCCCACCGACACGCTGGAGATCACCTCCAACTGCGGCGCCAGGTCAAGCAGCGCGCGGTCCAGGCGTAGACTGGCGCCCAGCAGGCCATGGGCGCCCGGCAGCGCCGCGCGCAAGCGCGCCAGGCCATCGGCGGCCGGCGCTTCCACCAGGGTCACCTCTGCCTGCGCGTGCAGGCGCGCCATCAGTTCATCGGACAGGCGTTTGTAGGCGACGATGCGCTTTTTCATGCTGAGGCTCCTATCGGCTCGGCGCCAGGCTGTGCCGGCGCGCCTGTTGCAAGGGGTTGAGGACGGCGGTCAGGGCCACGGCCAGCAGCAGTGCACCGCACATGAACAGGTACGAGGCGCCGGGGCCGCCGGTGACACCATTGAGGTAGCCGACCAGGTACGAGCCCGAGAACGAGCCCAGCGCGCCCATGCTGTTGATCAGCGCCATGGCGCCGCCGGCGACGTTGGCCGGCAACAGTTCGGGAACGATCGCGAAAAACGGCCCGTAGGGCGCGTACATGCAGGCGCCGGCGATCACCAGCAAGGCGTATGACCACCAGAAGTGCTCGGTACCCAGGGCATAGGAGCCGTAGAACGCCAGCGCGGCGATCAGTAGCGGGGGCCAGACGAAGCGCTTGCGCTTCTGCAGGCGGTCCGAGGCCCACGACACCCCGAGCATGGCCAGCACCGCCCCCAGGTAGGGCACCGCCGACAGCCAGCCGGCGGTGACGATGTCCAGCGCGGCGGCCTGCTTGAGGATCGACGGCAGCCAGAGGACGAAGCCATACACGCCGATGCTCCAGCAGAAGTACTGCAACGACAGGATAATCACCGTGGGCGAGCGGAATGCCTCGGCATAGTTCTTCACCGGCTTGATGCCCTGCTGCTCGGCGTCCAGCGCTTGGCGCAGCGCAGCCTTCTCCCGGGCATCGAGCCACTTGGCCTGCTCCGGTCGGTCATCGACCAGGCGCCACCAGATGAACGCCCAGAGAATGGCCGGCGCGCCCTCGATGATGAACATCCAGCGCCAGTCGAACTGCTGCACCAGGTAACCCGAGACCACCGACATCCACAGGATGGTCACCGGGTTGCCGAGGATCAGGAAGGTGTTGGCCCGCGAGCGCTCGGCACGGGTGAACCAGTGACACAGGTAGATGAGCATGGCCGGCATCACCGCCGCCTCGACCACGCCCAGGAGAAAGCGGATGGCGATCAGCCAATAGACGTCGTGGACGATCCCGGTCAGCGTGGCCAGCCCGCCCCAGAGGATCAGGCTGGCGAAGATCAGCTTCTTCACGCTGCGCTTCTGCGCGTACAGGGCGCCCGGCACCTGGAAGAAGAAGTAGCCGAGGAAGAACAGCGCGCCGAGCAGCGACGACAGCGCCGGGGTGATCTTCAGGTCGTCGGCCATGCCCGAGGCCGCGGCGAAGCCGTAGTTGGCCCGGTCGAGGTAGGCCAGGCTGTAGGTGATGAAGACGATGGGCATGATGTACCACCAGCGTCTGGGTGCGAGTCGATCGATCTGCATGGGTGTTCTCCTGGTCTTGTTGTTCTTGTCACATCAGGTTGCGCACAGGTCGGCGCTTCAGCGTGCTTCGCGCGCAGGGTTTTCGTGGTGGTCCAGTTCATGACGTTGTGGCAGGCCTTCCATGTCGCCGCGGCTCTGCACCGCGCGGCTGCCGCACCAGTTGCCGCGGGCCACGGCGCGGCGCAGCGGCAAGCCTTCGAGCAAGGCGCTGATCACCCCGACGGCGAAGGCATCGCCCGCGCCCACGGTGTCCACTACCCGGGCGACCGGCTGGCCGGGCACCACGCCATGGGCACCCTGGGCATCGCGCCAGTAGGCGCCTTCGGCCCCCAGCTTGATCGCCACGTATTGCACGCCCTGCTCAAGGTAGAACTCGGCGATGGCCTGCGGCGACTGCCGGCCGGTGAGCAGGCGCCCCTCCTCCAGCCCTGGCAGCACCCAGTCGGCCTTGGCCGCCAGGGCGTTGACCTCGCGCACCATGGTCTGCCGGTCGGGCCACAGCGAGGGACGCAGGTTGGGGTCGAAGGAAATGCTGCGGCCATTGGCTCGCATGCCATCCAGCAACTGGTGGCAAAGTTCGCGGCAACTGCCTGAAAGCGCCGCCGGAATGCCCGTGGCATGCAGGTGCCGGGCCTGCAACAACGCCGGCCGCACCAGCGCGGGCGACAGCCGACTGGCCGCCGAGCCACGGCGGAAATACTCGACTTTCGGATCGCTGCCATCGTCGCAGCGCTCCTTGAGCTGGAACCCCGTGGGGTGCCCGGCATCGACCTCGACACTGGAACAGTCCAGGCCTTCGCGGCGCAGGCTGTCGAGCACGAAGGCACCGAGCGAGTCGTCACCGACCCGGCTCAGCCATTGCACCCGCAGGCCCAGGCGTGACAGGCCGATGGCCACGTTGCTGTCGGCACCGGCGATGCGTTTGCCGAAGCCCTCGACCTGGGCCAGGTCGCCCGGCTGCGCCGCCACGAACATGGCCATGGTTTCACCGAAGCACAGCACGTCATGCTCAGCCATGGCACACCTGCCCTTCCAGCTCGGCCAGTTGCGCGACCTGGCGCGCAGTCAGTGCCAGCAGGTCCTCGCCGGCCAGGGGGTACTCGATGGCACGCGGCAGGCCAGGGGCGAAATGCGTCATCAATTCGCGCCACTGGGCCAGGTCGAGGTCCTCGGGCACCACGGCCACCAAGCGCCCGTCGGCGCGGCGCGCTACCGCCTTGCAGTGCACGTAGCGCACCCAACGCCCCAGCAATTGCGCGGCCAGCAGCGGCGACTCGTCGTGCCAGTACCAGTTGCCGATGTCGAAGGTCATGCCCGGCGCCACGCCTTGCGCCTGGGCCTCGCGAAAAAACTTCACCAAGGTCTGCAGGCGCCCACCGTAGGGCGTCTGGTCGTTTTCCACGTACAGCGCCGTCTTGTGTTGCAACAGTGGCGCCAGCGCCGGCAAATCGCAGCCATCCTGGTAATGACCCAGCGACACCTTGAGCGCCACCGCGCCGATCTCACTCGCCAGCTGCAGACGCTGGGCAATCGCGGGCTCCAGGCTGCCGTCCTCGCGCCACAGTTCCAGTGGCGTGGAGTAGAGACTCTGCAGGCCATGCTCGGCGGCCAGGTTGGCCAGGGTAGCGGCATCAGGCGCGGCGTCGAACAGCTCCTCGCGCCACTCCACCCGCCGCGCACCCGCCGCAGCGAGCAACGGCAGGTAGCTGGCCTGGCCCAACCGCCTCACGGCGTCGGCCCCGAAACTCGACAAGCTGATGGAAACAGTGTGCGTGCGCATCGTGGTAGTCCTTGTTCTTGTGGATGAAACCGGTTTCATTTTTCCCCGGCAACAACGGCGCCCGCGACGCCGTCAGTGTTGTGATCGGGTAGAGCCTCGCGCAATGAGCTGCGCGCGCAAATCCAGGCGCCGGGCCGGCAGAGGGCTGCCTTGCAGGCGCTCCAGCAGGCACTGGAACGCCGCCGCGCCAATGCGCCCGGTGGGTTGCGCCAATGCGCTGATGCCGTCGCCCACCAGCGGATACCAGTCCAGGTCATCCAGCGCCAGCAGGCCCAGGTCCTGGAACAGCGGCCCGCCCCTGGCGTGCAGCACCCGCACCAGCTCCAGGGTGGCGACACCATTGCAACTGAACAGCGCCTGCGGGCCATGCCCTGCCCCGGCGATGAACGCGCCCAGCTGCTCGGCAAGGCCCGGCCCCACCTCCAGCACCTGCCCGCGCAACCCACGGCGCCGGGCGATGGAGGCCTGGAAGGCATCCACGCGCTCCTGCCGCGAGCTGGTGCCATCGAGTGGCTCGGTGACGGCGAGGATGTCGCGATAACCGTTGTGTTCAAGGTGATCGAGCGCCTGCTCGACGGCGTCACTGTTGTCCAGGCCCACCAGATCGACCGGCAGGCCCGCCAGTTGCCGGTCGACCAGCACCATGGGCAGGTCGCGGGCCAGACTGGCCAGCTCCCCGGCACGGTGGCCCAGGGTGTTCACGATCAGGCCGTCGACGTTGTACGCCTGCAGGGCCTGCAGCTGGCTGCGCTCCTGGGCGTCGTCACAGTCGGTGTTGCACACCACCAGGCTGTAGCCGTGCTGGCGACAGGCCGTCTCGACAGCGTGCATCACCGCCACGGAATAGGGGTTGCGGATATCCGCCAGGAGCATGCCGATCAGCCCGGTGCGGCCGCGCTTGAGGGCACTGGCCATGCGGTTGGGGCGATAGCCCAGGCGCTCGACGACGGCTTCGATCCGCTGCGCGGTGGCCGCGGCGAGCAGTTGCCGATCCTCGCCCATATAGCGCGAGACGGTTGCCTTGGAGACGCCGGCCGCCTTGGCGACCTCGCTGATAGTGACCCGCCCGCGGACGGGAACTGCGTCTTTATCCACCCCTGAGCCCTTCTTGTAGGTGTTTGTGCAGGGTTGATGAAACCGGTTTCAATGAAATCAGGGATGGCCCATGCCGTCAAGTGGCGGGCTTTGTGCCAAAGCAGGCGCATACACTGCCAAACCCTCCCTCCTGCCCTGTACCTCGGCCTTCGGAGCGGTATGGTGACACTTCGGACTTCGCTCGCCCTGCCCTGGAGATCGCCATGACCGCAGTGTTTCGTATCAGCCTGGTGCTAATGCTCGCCGGCATGGGGATGGGGGATATCGTGGTGGCCAGTGTCGGGCTGCTGGGCCTGTGCGCAGGGGCCGTGGTGCTCAGCATTCGCCAGGATGCGGTTGTTCAGCCGACAAGAGAATCGGAGTTCATTGCCTAGGCCTGTGCCCACATGAAAGAAGCTTCATGATTGCCGCAGAGCCCCTGCCTGCGGGCCAGAGCAATGCCTGGCCAGCAGTGCGCGGGGCGCTGCGCCTTGAGCCTCACCGCCTGCCCGCGTAGCATCGCCGCCCCACCCGCCGCTCCCCTGTGCTCATGCCGCAACCCATTCCCCTAAAGGACCACGAAAAGGAAAAGCACCTGGTCAACCGCCGGCTGCTGGCCTGCGCCCTGCTGGTGCTCGGCCTGGTGGCGGTACTGGTAGGCCGGCTCTACGTGCTCCAGGTGTTGCAGCACGACCAGCAGTCGGCGGTGTCGGAAAACAACCGCGTGCACGTGCTGCCGATCCCGCCCGAACGCGGCCTGATCTACGATCGCAATGGTGTGGTACTGGCCGACAACAAGCCCAGCTTCAACCTGACCATGACCCGCGAGCGGGCCGGCGATTCGAAGAAGGTGCTCGACAACCTGGCGCAAGTCCTGGGATTGTCCGAGGACGACCGCCAGCAGTTCGACAAGGACCTGCGCCGCGGCCGCAAGCCGTTCGAGCCGGTGACCCTGCTGGTCGGTCTGAGCGAGGAGCAGATCGCCCTTATCGCGGTCAACCAGTTCCGCCTGCCGGGGCTGGAGGTGGAGCCGCAATTCATTCGCGAGTACCCCTTGGCCGAACACTTCGCCCATTCGGTCGGCTACGTCGGACGCATCAACGAGAAGGAAGCCAAGAGCCTCGACAGCACCGCCTACCGTGGCACCCAGTCCATCGGCAAGACCGGCATCGAGCGTTTCTACGAGGACCAGCTGCACGGCCAGGTAGGCTACGAGGAAGTCGAGACCAACGCCCAGGGCCAGGTTATGCGCGTGCTCAATCATCACGACCCGGTGCCCGGCAAGGACATCGTGCTGAGCCTCGACGCCCACCTGCAGCAAGCCGCCGAGAAGGCCCTGGGCGATCGCCGCGGCGCGGTGGTGGTGCTCGACCCGGCCAACGGCGACGTGCTGGCGATGGTCAGCAACCCGGCGTTCGACCCCAACCTGTTCGTCAAGGGCATCAGCTTCAAGCAGTACGCCGCCCTGCGCGACTCCATCGACCGGCCGCTGTTCAACCGCGTGCTGCGCGGGCTGTACGCCCCAGGCTCGACGGTCAAGCCCGAGGTGGCTATCGCCGGCCTCGACAGCGGCGTGATCACCCCCGGCAGCCGGGTGTTCGACCCTGGCTACTACGAGCTGCCCAACTACGAGCACAAGTACCGCAACTGGAACCGCACGGGCGATGGCTGGGTGGACCTGTACAGCGCGATCATGCGCTCCAACGACACCTACTTCTACGACCTGGCGCACAAGCTGGGCATCGACCGCCTGCACGACTACATGGCCGAGTTCGGCCTCGGCCAGAAGGTCTCGCTGGACATGTTCGAGGAAGCCGCGGGGCTGATGCCGTCCCAGGCGTGGAAACGCGCCACCCGGCGCCAGGCCTGGTTCCCCGGCGAAACGCTGATTCTCGGCATTGGCCAGGGCTACATGCAGGTGACCCCGCTGCAGCTGGCCCAGGCCACCAGCCTGCTGGCCAGCAAGGGCGTGTGGCACCGCCCGCACCTGGCCCTGACCATCGGTGGCCAGGCGCCGGTCGACCCGCATCCGATGGCGGATATCGTACTGCACGACAGGCATGCCTGGGACCAGGTCAGCCAGGGCATGCAGATGGTCATGCACGACCCGCGCGGCATCGCCCGCGCATCCGCCGCCGGCGCCCAGTACCGCATCGCCGGCAAGAGCGGCACCGCGCAGGTGGTGGCGATCAAGCAGGGTGAGCGCTACAACCGCAACAAGACCCTCGAGCGCCACCGCGATAACGCCCTGTTCGTCGGTTTTGCCCCGGCCGATCACCCCGCGCTGGTGGTGGCGGTGATGATCGAGAACGGTGAAGCCGGTGGCCGGGTGGCGGGGCCGGTGGTGCGGGAGGTGATGGATGCGTATCTGCTGGATGAGCAGGGGCATTTGAAAGAGCGGTATGCCGGAGTGCAGCAGCCCAGGAACATCCCGCACAGCTAGTGTCCTGTCGCGGAAATAAGCTGTTCACTTTTGGCGGCGTCTTGGGCGCCCGGCCCGCGTTGCCACTCCTCGCCATAGCCCTGCTATGACTCGTCGCGGCGCCTTGGCCGAACACCCAAGCCACTCGCCAAAAGAGAACGTATTTCCGAGACAGGACACTAGGGTCGCGTTGCCTCAACCAGCGGCTTTCGGCATCAGGTCATAGGGGTGCTTCCACCCTGGCACATCCTGGATTCGCTGCTTCCAGGCCTCGATATGCCCGAACTCGGCAACCGCCAGGCCGGTATCCTCGGGCATGTACACATAGCCCGCCAGGGAAAGATCGGCGATGGTCAGCCGCCCACCCACCATGAACGGCGTCTTCGCCAGGTGCGCATCGACGATCTGGTACGCCGCCCTGGCCCGCTCGCGCAGGAAGCGGGTGACATCCGACTCGCCCATCTGCTTCAGGCAGTAGATGAAGCGCAATGCCGCGTAGTAGCTGGTGAACTTGTGGTTGTCGAACAGCATCCAGCGCCAGATCTCGCGCTTCTCGTGATCGTCACGCGGGCCGAACTGGCCGGTGCGCTCGGCCAGGTAGTCGAGGATCAGCGCCGATTGGGTAAGCTTCTCGCCGGCATGTTCCAGCACCGGCACCTCCCCTTGCTCGTTGACCGCGTCACGCCAGTCTTGCCCACGGGTCTGGCCATGGAAGAAATCGACGAACACCGGCGCCCAATCCTGGCCGGTGAGTTCCAGCATCAGCGCGGCCTTGTAGGCGTTTCCCGACTCGGCAAAGCAGTGGAGCGTGTATTCGGCCATGGCATCCGGTTCCTTTGATTGGCAGGCTGCAGGACAGCGAGCAAATCATGTGCACAGGCCGGGGTCAATGTGGCAAGGAACTCCTGACACCCGGCGTCGCTCTTATGAACATGCAGTAACACCCTTGGGCATCACCTTTCCGGAGGACTCGCCATGCGCCACTTACTGCTCGTTCCCTCGCTGCTGCTCCTGCTCCCTGCCGGTGCCGCCCTGGCCCGCGTCGATGCCGGGGACGTCGCCACCTCGGCGGGGGTATCCGCCTCGCTGTACTCGACCTTCAAGGACGACAAACGGATCATCCCGGCCCGCGACGAGCTGTCGGCCTTTGTCGCCAGCGGCGGTGCCATACGCGGGGCCTATCTGGAAGCGGCGCTGGCCCAGGTGCGCCAGGCTAATCCGGGGCTGCAGGCCAGTGACGAAGAGCTGGCCCAGGCGCTGCTGTCGCAGGATGACAGGTTGGCGGATCACTGATGGACGAGGGCGACCTGGCGCCGCTTGCGCGGCGCCGGTCAGCCCGGGCGGTTGGTCACACCGAACGGGATATGCACCGACGGCACCACCGTGCTGGTGCTCTTCAGGTGCCCGGACTGGTCATCGAAGAAGATGTGCGGCTTGAGCACCTTCAATACCCTGCGCTTCTCGATGCCGCCCAGGAAAAACGCGTCGTTGGCCATAACCCCCCAGCTTTTCAGGGTATTGAGCGCCCGCTCGTGTGAAGGTGCGTTGCGCGCAGTGACGATCGATACTCGCAGGCGGTTCTCGTAAGTGGGATTGGCCAGCTTGTGCTGTTCCTCGGCCGCCTGGATGCGGGCAATGCGCACGAAGAACTCCTTGAGCGGGCCGGGGTTGTGCGGCTGGGCGACATTGATCACTTCATGGGCATGGAAGCTGCCCAGGCCGCCCGACTGCATCACCGCTTCCGACTCATCGCCAGCCAGCACGCCGTCGAAGTCGAAGGCGATGCGCAGGTTGTCGTCGCTTTCATCGTCGTCGAACTTCGAATCCAGCACCTGCCCCGCCGGGTAGCCGGCCTTGATCGCGGCGTCCACGTGCTGCTTGTCGGCGGACAGGAACAGCGCGATGTTCAACGCCGGGATGTACTCATACGGCGAGCGACCCTGGGTGAAGATCGCCCGGGTCATGTTCAAGCCGTAGTGTCCGATGGTCTTCATCACCCGCATGCCGGTGTCCGGGTCGTTCTGCGACAGCAACACCACCTCCACCAGCGGGTCCTCTGGATCACCGCGCAGGTCGTTGAGCGCCAGCAGGCGCTTGATGAAGGGATAGGCAATGCCCTTGCCCAGCGGCACGTCCAGGTGCTGCTCCTGGTACTTGCGGTATTGCGCCTCGCCGTCGCGGCGAAACACGGCGTCCGACTCGCTCAGGTCGAACACGGCGCTGGAAGCGACACCGATGACCAGGCGATCATCCAGTTCGAAGGCCATGGGGCATTCCTTGTGTGGGTAAATGTTGTGCGCGATGCCGTTCAGCTTTCGCTGCGACCTTGCAGGCGCGAAGTCCAGTCCTCGACCTGGCGTTGCTCCAGGCGTTTTTCCAGGGTGCGACGCCAGTTCGGCACCAGCGGCAGTTCCAGGCATTCCCGCAACAGACCGGGCTCCAGCTGCTTGTCGAACAGCACCGCCGAAAGCCGCGCCACCGACCACTGGCCATAGGGCCGCTCTACCAGTTGCAGGGCATCGCCCACCTGTACCTCGCCCTCCTCCAGCACCCGGTAGTACCAGCCGGTGCGTCCGCTCTGCTGCACCCGCAGCGCCATCTGCGCCACGTCGAAACGGTCGTTGAGCTTCCAGCACGGCATGCGCCCCTGGGAGATCTCCAGCAACGCCGTGCCGACGCGGATACGGTCGCCCAGGCACACATCGGTCTCGCGCCAGCCGCTGCTGCTGAAGTTTTCGCCGAAGGCACCGGGCCGGGTCAGCAAGGGGTGTTCGCCAAGCTCAGCGACCCAGTCGGGGTAGTGATCGCGGGGATAATGGTGGATGGCCTTCTCGACGCCGCCGTGCACGCGCAGATCGCCCTGTTCGTCACCGACGATACCGAGCAAGGTCACCCGCAAGGGGCCTTGGCGGGGTTGCTTGTCGATGGCGCTGAGGGAACCGGGGCGGGTGAATGGCCGGGCGCTGCCGGTGAGCAGGCTGTCCAGGCGCGGGCTGGGCGAGGTCATGCGGCGGGTCTCGTGGGAAGGACCGGGAGAGCTTACACCAGAGCCCGCGAGAGGCCCAACCAGCCGCGTGCCGGGGCTGACCTCCAAGCCCGCCCCTGCTGGAGCGGACTTGTCCCCGAGAGGTCTCGACAGCGCCTACTTGCCCCGCGCCTTGTTGTAGATCGTCTTGGCACGGTCCGCCGAGGCCTGGCAAGTGGTCATGTCGCCTTTGGCCTGGGCGGCCTTGGCCTGCTCGAGCAGCTTGTGGTAATCGGCGGCCATGCCGCCATGCAAGGCCTGGCCATCGCTCTTGCTGATGTATTCCAGGTCCTTGATCTTGGCATCGCAGTTGGTCGCCGGGCCATCCTCGGCATGGGCGGCGAAGCTCAGTACGCAAGTGATCACTAGCAGTGTCATGGATTTCATGGAGTGTTCTCCTGGGAAACAACCTGACTGCCGGAATATCCGCCGGCCAGTTGGCCGACGCAGCTCAGAGCATAGTCCGCCAAGGTCGGCGCCACAGGGCTTCAGCCCAACGGTACAGCCACCTCGGCCACCAGAAAGTCGATGAACACGCGGACCTTCAGCGGCATGTGCCGGGTCTGGGGATACACCAGCATGAACGGCCGCGACGTGCCGCCATATCCGGCCAGCACCTCCACCAGCTCGCCGCTGTCCAGGGCGTCCTGCACGGTGAACCGGTAGGCCTGCATCAGACCGCCGCCGTGACGCACCAGGGTAGTGGTGGCGAGAAAGTCGCCCAGACAGGTGAAGTCACCCTGGGTTTCCAGCTCAACCCATTGCCCCTCGCGACGAAAACTCCAGGGAGGACGCCGGCCATTGCTGGGCAGTTCGAACTGGATGCATTCGTGCCCCGCCAGGTCCTCGAGGGTCTGTGGCACACCGGCCCGGGCCAGGTAGTCCGGGGTGGCGACCACCACCAGTTCGGCATCCTCCAGGCGCCGGGCCACCAGCCGCGAGTCGGCCGGTGCGCGGCCGCGAATCGCCAGGTCGAAATGCTCCTCGGCGAAATCGACGTTGCGGTTGCTCACGTGCACATCCACCTGCACCCGCGGATAGCGTTGGCGAAAGCGCGGCAGCAGCGGCAACAGGCGGTGATGGGCGTAAGGCGTCGGCGCACTGATGCGCAGGCAGCCTGCGGGCTCGAGCTGGCCACCGGTGACCTGGCGCTCGGCCTCGACCAATTGACCCAATGCCTGACGGCAATGCTGGTAGTAGGCCTGGCCGGCCTCGCTCAAGCGCATCTGCCGGGTGGTACGCACGAACAGGCGCACGCCCAGGCGTTCCTCCAGGCGCGCCACCGAGCGGCTCACCGCTGCAGGGGTGACACTGGCGAGGGTCGCGGCCTCGGTAAAGCTACCGGCATCGGCGGCAAGACAGAACAGCTCCAGGCTGCCCAGTTGCAGGTCATCGAAGTGGCGGGTCATGGGCGGCTCGATTGATTACATGATGTATCGATTGAAATGCCCCACGCCTCATTTTTCAAGTCGGCGTTGCAGCCTAGAGTGGCTGCACACCCGAGCACTGGCTCGAACCACCGGAGACTTTCCCCATGAGCACCGCAAGAACCGTCATCATCACCGGCGCCTCCAGCGGCCTGGGCTTCGCCCTGGCCCAGGCCTTCCTCGAGCGTGGCGACAACGTGGTCGGCAACGCCCGCACCCAGGCTCGCCTGGACCAGGCCGCCGCCCGCCTGGGCAACCCGCCTGGCTTTATCGGCGTGGCCGGCGACATCGCCGAGAAAGCCACCGCCGAGCGGCTGTTCGTCGCCGCCCAGGAAGCTTTTGGCCGGGTCGATATCCTGGTCAACAACGCCGGCATCTTCATCCCGAAACCGGTGACCGACTATACCGAGGCCGATGTCGACGCGCTGGTCGGCACCAACCTCAAGGGCTTCTTCTATCCCGCCCAGGCCGCCGCCCGGGTGATGAAGGCGCAAGGGCACGGGCATATCGTCGCGATCACCGCTTCGGTGGCGCTGCAACCGGACACCCGTGTGCCGGCACTGTTGCCGGTGCTGGTCAAGGGCGGGCTGAACCAGGCGGTCAAGGGCCTGGCGCTGGAACTCGCTGCCAGCGGCGTGCAGGTCAACGCCGTGGCCCCGGGGATCATCGACACCCCGCTGCATAGCGGCAACACCGAAGGCCTCGGCGCACTGTCGCCGAGCGGACGCACCGGCCAGCCCGAGGACGTGGTGAACGCCGTGCTGTACCTGACCGACGCACGCTTCGTCAGCGGCGCCATCCTGCCCGTCGACGGTGGCAGCACCGCCGGCACCTGGCACTGAAACAGGAGCCACGCACATGCCTTATGTCCATATCCGCGTCACCGAAGAAGGCGTCACCGCCGAACACAAACGCCAACTGATCGAAGGTACCACGCGCTTGCTGGAACAGGTGCTGAACAAGCCACCGGCGAGCACCTTCGTGGTCATCGAGGAGGTGCCCACCGACAACTGGGGTGTCGCTGGCGAGACGGTGACGGCGCTGCGCCAGCGCGAACGTCGCTGACGCTTCACCGTCGAAGGGGCGCCTGCGCGCCCCGGGTTTCAGCCTCGGCCCACCGACCGCGCCACACGGTCCACCGCGATACGCGTCTTTTCCACCAGTTCGTCCAGCTCGCCACGGCTGGCCACCAGGGCCGGCGCCATGATCATCCGCCCCAGGGTCGAGCGGATGATCACCCCTTCCTCGAAACCGAAGGTGCGGCACTGCCAGGCCAGGTCGTTCTCGTTGGCGAAGCGCTTGCGCGTGGCCTTGTCCTCGGCGAACTGCAAGGCTGCCACCAGTCCGGTGCCCTGTACTTCACCGATCAACGGGTGATCGGCGAACACCTCGCGCAGGATGCGCTGCAGGTACGGGCCGGTGTCGTCCTTGACCCGGCGCACGATACCCTCGTCGCGCAAGGCCTTGAGGTTGGCGATGGCTACCGCCGCCGCCACCGGGTGGCCGGAATAGGTCAGGCCGTGGGCGAACACCCCGCCCCTCTCCACCAAAGCCTCGGCGATACGCTTGCTCAGCACCAGGCCGCCCATGGGCACGTAGCCGCTGGTCAGGCCCTTGGCGATGGACAGGGTGTCCGGCTCGAAGCCGAAGTGCTGGTGGGCGAACCATTCGCCGGTGCGGCCGAAACCACCGATCACCTCGTCGGCGCACAGCAGCACGTCGTACTGGCGGCAGATGCGCTGAATCTCGGGCCAGTAGCTCTCGGGCGGGAAGATCATGCCGCCGGCGCCCTGGAACGGCTCGGCGATGAAGCCTGCGACATTCTCGGCGCCCAGTTCGAGGATCTTCTCTTCCAGTTGCAGGGCGCAACGGTGGCCGAACTCCGCCGGGGTCAGCTCGCCACCGGCGGCGAACCAGTACGGTTCGTCGATATGCGCCACATCCGGGATCAACCCGCCCATCTCGTGCATGAATTTCATGCCGCCCAGCGCCGTGGCCGCCAGGGTCGAGCCGTGGTAGCCGTTCCAGCGGCCGATCATGATCTTCTTGCGCGGCTGGCCGACCACCTGCCAGTAGCGGCGCACGGTGCGGATCAGCACCTCGTTGGCCTCGGAGCCGGAGTTGGTATAGATGGCGTGGCTGTAGTGGCCGGGCAGCAGGCTGAACAGCAGCTCGGACAACTCGATCACCGCCGGGTGGGTGGTGTGGAAGAACATGTTGTAGTACGGCAGTTGGTCCATCTGTGCGGCCGCGGCCGCGGTCAGGTCCTTGCGGCCATAGCCGAGCTGGGTGCACCACAGGCCGGACATGCCGTCCAGGTAGCGGCGGCCGTCGTTGTCCCACAGGTACAGGCCCTCGCCGCGGGTGATGACCCGCGGTCCCTCGGCGTTGAGCGCCTTCTGGTCGAGGAAGGCGTGGATGTGGTGGGCGGCGTCGCCAGCCTGGTAGTCGCGGGTATCGCGTTTGCCGGTCGCCGGGGTGATGGGTGCGTTCATTGTTGTTCTCCTCGGGTGAATGTCAGCGCAGCTGGATCCAGGTGGTCTTGAGCTGGGTGTACTTGTCGAACGAATGCAGCGAGAGGTCGCGGCCAAAACCGGACTGGCGCCCGCCGCCGAAGGGCACGGTCACGTCCAGGGCGTCGACGGTGTTGACCGACACCGTGCCGGCCCTGAGCCGCCTGGCCACGCGGTGGGCGCGGTTGAGATCGTCGCTCCACACCGACGCAGCCAGGCCATAGACGCTGTCGTTGGCCAGGGCGATGGCCTGCTCCTCGTCGTCGAAGGCGCTGACCGCCAGCACCGGGCCGAAGACCTCGTCGCGGGCCAGGGCCATGTCCTGGCGTACGTCGGTGAAGATCGTCGGCGTGATGAAGTTGCGCGAGCCATTCACGCTCAGGCGCTCACCGCCGCAGCGCAGACGCGCGCCCTGCTCCCGGGCCTGGCCGATGGCGGCCTCGATTCGCGCGGTCTGCGTGGCATCGACGATGGCGCCGGCACGGCTGGCGGGGTCCAGCGGGTCGCCGGGCAGCCATTCGCGTGCCAGGCGCAGCAGACGCTCGACGAATTCGTCGTGGATCGAGCGCTGCACATACAGCCGCGAATTGGCCGAGCACACCTCGCCCTGGTTGAAGAAGATGCCGAACGCGGCCTTCTGCGCCGCCAGGTCGAGGTCGCGGCAGTCGTCGAACACCAGGTTCGGGCTCTTGCCGCCGCATTCCAGCCACACCTGCTTGAGGTTCGACTGCGCCGAATACTGCATGAAGTACTTGCCCACCTGGGTGGAGCCGGTGAATACCAGGCAGTCCACGTCCGGGTGCAGGCCCAAAGCCCGGCCAGCGGTTTCGCCCAGGCCCGGTACCACGTTGAGCACCCCCTCCGGCAGCCCGGCCTCCAGGGCCAGCTCGGCCAGGCGCAGGGCCGAGAACGGCGACTGCTCGGCGGGCTTGAGCACCACGCTGTTGCCTGCGGCCAGCGCCGGGGCGACCTTCCAGGCGGCCATGTCCAGCGGGAAGTTCCACGGCACCACCGCACCGATCACGCCCAACGCCTCGCGGCTGATCATCGCCACCGCGCTGGCGGCGGTCGGGGCGACCTGGTCGTAGAGCTTGTCCAGCGCCTCGCCATACCAGGCGAACACCTGGGCCGCGCCAGGCACATCGATGCTGTAGGCGTCCATCACCGGCTTGCCCATGTTCAGCGAGTCGAGCAGCGCCAGCTCCTCGCGGTGGGCCAGCATCAACTCCGCCAGGCGCAGCAGCACGCGCTTGCGCTCGGCCGGCGCCATGCGCGCCCAGGGTCCATGCTCGAAGGCACGGCGGGCGGCGCGCACCGCCTGGTCGATCTCGCTGTCGGCGCAGGCGGCGACCTGGGCCAGGCACTGCTCGGTCGCCGGGTTGATGGCGGCGAAGGTGGCGCCGTCGCGGGCCGCTACCGGGCGTCCGTCGATCAACGCGGTGGTGATGAAGCTTTGCCGCGCGGCGCGCTGCAGCCAATCGCTTTTCGTATGCACGCAGGTCTCCCCTCCGGCCACACGCGGGCCGGTGATTGTCGTTGTCTGGATGAGGTGAAGCGGTGGGTCAGCGCCGTCGCAGGTAGCTTTCCAGCGGGTCCTTGCTCAAGCCTTCCTGGGCCTGGGCCAGCGAAGCGATGAACAGCGAGAACAGCTCGGCCTGGGTGGCGATATCGAGCTTGGCGTAGAGGTTCTTGCGGTGGGTCTTGACCGTGTCTTCACTGATGCCCAGGCGCTCGGCCAGCGAACGCGTGGAATGGCCGCGCAGCAGGTACTGGGCAATATGGCACTCACGCTCGGTGAGCAAGGACGAGCCGAAGTTGTTCAGCGCGGCGTTGATCTGCCGCCCCAGCGCGCTTTCGAAGCGCCCACCCAAGGCCTCGGCATCCAGCTGCCCCCAGTGGCGGCGCACCACCGCCACCACCCAGGCGGCGACGCACTTGAGCTCGGCCACCTGACGGCTGCCCAGGCGCCGGGTGCTGCCCAGGGCCACGGCGATGGTCAGCTGGGCGTCCAGCGGCACCAGGTAGTTGAGTTCGTCCTCCAGGTGCGCGTGCTGGTAGAACGAGGTGTAGTACTCGCTGCGCTTGAAGTGATCGGGGGCGACGTCGCTCAGGCGATAGCAACCGGCGGGCACGCCGTCCATGCAGGCGCGATAGAACGGGCACAGCAGGTAGTAGCCTTCGAGGTACTTCTGCACGTTGCCCTCGGGCAGCCAGGGCCCCTCGTCGTCCTTGGCAAACAGCGCCGACGGCAGGCCCTTGCGCGGATACAAGAACACGGTGATGGCCTGGCACGCTGCCAGTTGGTTAAGCGCGGCGAACAGTGCCTCGACGAAGCCTGGGGTGCCGATGGCGTCGACCACGCGGGCCATCTGCGCATACCAGTCGGGCGAATTCAGCTGGGCATTGCTCATTATTGTCTTCCCCGCCAGGGTGAGTGCTGGCCGGGATTGTTTCATGGGGGGGACGGGGCGGCTATCACCCTTCGGGGTGAGAGGCGACCGTCGTTCAGCCTGTAGCGAAGCCATCGCGGGGCAAGCTCCGCTCCTACAGGTAACCGGTAGTTGCTACAGTGGCTGCCTCGGCCAAGAGCGCGCGTGACGACAAAAATGCAGGGCAGCCCTGCAGATTTGCCAATTGTGCAAGGTAATTTTGCATGACAGGATCGACCGATCCGCTCGCGCACTCCAGGACTTCACTTGGAAAATCAATAACAAAGCAGGGAGACCGCGATGACCGCGCACGCTCAACCCTCGGCAACGGATCAGGTACTGGCCGAGGTCCGCAACCACATTGGCCACCTCACCCTCAACCGCCCAGCCGGCCTCAACGCTCTGACCCTGGACATGGTGCGCAGCCTGCAGCACCACCTCGACCAATGGGCGCAGGACCCGCAGGTGCAGGCCGTGATGCTGCGTGGCGAGGGGCCCAAGGGTTTCTGCGCCGGCGGCGACATCCGCTCGCTGCACGATAGCTTCAAGGCGGGCGAAAAGCTGCACGAGGATTTCTTCGTCGAGGAATATGCGCTGGACCTGTGCCTGCACCGCTACCGCAAGCCGGTGCTGGTATTGATGGACGGCTTCACCCTCGGCGGCGGCATGGGCCTGGCCCAGGGCTGCGACCTGCGCATCGTCACCGAGCGCAGCCGCCTGGGAATGCCCGAGGTGGGTATCGGCTACTTCCCGGACGTCGGCGGCAGCTACTTCCTGTCCCGCGTGCCCGGCGAGCTGGGCATCTACCTGGGTGTCAGCGGCACCCAGGTCAAGGCCGCCGACGCCCTTTACTGCGGCCTCGCCGACTGGTACCTGGACAGCGCCAGGCTGGCTGCGCTGGATGAAGGCCTGGACCGCCTGGTATTCGGCGAACATCCGCTCAAGGACCTGCAGGGCCTGCTGGCCAAGCTCGGCACCCAGGTGCTCGAAGACGCCCCGCTGGCGCGCCTGCGCCCGGTGATCGACCACTTCTTCGCCCTGCCCGACCTGCCCAGCATCATCGAACAGCTGCGCGCCGTGACCATCGGCGACAGCCACCCGTGGGCGCTGGAGACTGCCGCCCTGCTGGAAACCCGCTCGCCGCTGGCCATGGCCGTGACCCTGGAGCTGCTGCGCCGTGGCCGCCACCTGAGCCTGGAAGACTGTTTCGCCATGGAACTGCACATCGACCGCCAGTGGTTCGAGTACGGCGACATCATCGAGGGCGTGCGCGCCCTGATCATCGACAAGGACAAGCAGCCGCGCTGGAACCCGCCGACCCTGGGCGAACTCACCGCGCAGCGCGTCGACCAATTCTTCGAAGGCCTGTGAGCCCGGGAGTACACAGATGCAAGACCTGGAACTGAGCGAAGAACAGATCATGATCCGCGACATGGCGCGCGATTTCGCCCGCGGCGAGATCGCCCCCCATGCCCAGGCCTGGGACAAGGCCGCCTGGATCGATGACGACGTGGTACGCAAGATGGGCGAGCTGGGCCTGCTCGGCATGGTGGTGCCGGAGGACTTCGGCGGCAGCTACACCGACTACGTCGCCTATGCCCTGGCGGTCGAGGAGATTGCCGCCGGCGACGGCGCCATCGGGGCGCTGATGAGCATTCACAACTCGGTGGGCTGTGGCCCGTTGCTGGCCTACGGCACGCCTGAACAACAGCAAGCCTGGTTGCCGCCACTTGCCAGCGGCGAGGTGATCGGCTGCTTCTGCCTGACCGAGCCCCAGGCCGGCTCCGAGGCCCACAACCTGCGCACCCGCGCCGAACTGGTCGATGGCCAGTGGGTGATCAATGGCGCCAAGCAGTTCGTCAGCAATGCCCGCCGCGCCAAGCTGGCCATCGTCTTCGCCGTGACCGACCCGGAGCTGGGCAAGAAAGGCCTCTCGGCGTTCCTGGTGCCCACCGATAACCCTGGGTTCAAGGTCGACCGCAGCGAACACAAGATGGGTATCCGCGCCTCCGACACCTGCGCGGTGACCCTGGACAACTGCCGCATCCCGGCCGCCAACCTGCTCGGCGAACGCGGCAAGGGCCTGGCCATCGCCCTG
Organism: Pseudomonas sp. FG36; assembly: GCF_057809275.1. Taxonomy (NCBI): domain Bacteria; kingdom Pseudomonadati; phylum Pseudomonadota; class Gammaproteobacteria; order Pseudomonadales; family Pseudomonadaceae; genus Pseudomonas; species Pseudomonas sp. FG36. The sequence continues at coordinate 22,528 of NZ_JBMDJQ010000040.1, read as the reverse complement.
TCCAACCTCGAAGGCGGGCGCATCGGCATCGCCGCCCAGGCCCTGGGCATCGCCCGCGCGGCCTTCGAGGCGGCACTGACCTACTCCCGCGAGCGCATCCAGTTCGGCAAACCGATCAACGAGCACCAGAGCATCGCCAACCTGCTGGCCGACATGCAGGTGCAGATCAACGCCAGCCGCCTGCTGATCCTGCACGCCGCGCGTCTGCGCAGCGCGGGCAAGCCTTGCCTGTCGGAGGCCTCCCAGGCCAAGCTGTTTGCCTCCGAGATGGCCGAGCGGGTCTGCTCGATGGCGATCCAGGTGCATGGCGGCTACGGCTACCTGGAAGACTACCCGGTGGAGAAGTACTATCGGGATGCGCGGATCACCCAGATCTACGAGGGCTCCAGCGAGATCCAGCGCATGCTGATCGCCCGTGAGCTGAAGCATTATCCGATCTGACGTACCCATCGCGGGTCAAGCCCGCTCCCAAGGTGGAGCAGCCTTGACCCGCGATGAATTGTTCAACCAATGAGATTTATTCGTCTCATATGATACAGTGATGGATCTTTCGTCTCTTTTCGCCTGCCCGACAGCCGAACCCCGACTCGAGGTCCCACATGCGCAGATCCCTCCAAGAAGAACGCCTGCTCAAGGCGCTGGCCCATGCCATTGTCGTCCATCCCCGCGCCACCTTGAAAGAGCTGGCGGAAACCGCCGGGGTCAGCAAGGCCACCCTGCACCGCTTCTGCGGCACCCGCGAGAACCTGGTGAACCTGCTCGAGGATCATGGCGAGCACGTGCTCAACCAGGTCATCCAGGAAGCCGACCTGGAACGCACCGAACCCTTGGTCGGCATTCGCCACCTGATCGCAGAACACCTCAAGCACCGCGAAATGCTGGTGTTCCTGATGTTCCAGTACCGCCCCGACACTCTGCTCAACAACGCCGAGGATCTGCGCTGGCAGGCCTACACCCAGGCCATGGACGCGTTCTTCCTGCGTGCCCAGCAACTGGGCGTGCTGCGCATCGACATCAGCGCGGCGGTGTTCACCGAAATGTTCATGACCATGATCTACGGCATGGTCGATGCCGAACGCCGGGGCCGCGCCGCCAGCGCCAACACCGCGCAGACCGTGGAACAGTTGTTCCTCAACGGCGCGCGGGCCCAGGCCTGACGCTGAGGGCGGCTACCGCCCCTGCCCGCCCGCCAGCGCCTCGATGCTGATCTCGCGCATCCTGAACTTCTGCACCTTGCCGGTCACCGTCATCGGGAATTCATCGACGAAGCGGAAATGGCGCGGCACCTTGAAATGCGCGATGCGTGCCCGCGCCCATTCACGCAGTTCTTCCTCGCCCAGGGTCTGCCCCGGGTGCAGGCGAATCCAGGCGACGATCTCCTCGCCATAGCGGCTGCAGGGGATGCCGATCACCTGCACGTCGGCCACCGCCGGGTGGGTGAAGAAGAACTCCTCCAGCTCCCGCGGATAGATGTTCTCGCCGCCGCGGATGATCATGTCCTTGCTGCGCCCGACGATACGCACGTAGCCCTGTTCGTCCATCACCGCCAGGTCGCCGGTGTGCATCCAGCCCTCGGTGTCGATGCTCTCGGCGGTGGCCTTGGGGTTGTCCCAGTAGCCGAGCATCACGCTGTAGCCGCGGGTGCACAGCTCGCCGATCTCGCCGCGTGCCAGGGTAGTGCCTGCGCTATCGATCACCTTGCTCTGCAGCCACGGCTGGGTGCGGCCGACGCTGGTCACCCGGCGCTCCAGGTCGTCGGCGGCGCCGGTCTGCAACGACACCGGGCTGGTCTCGGTCATGCCGTAGGCGATCTGCACCTCGCCCATGTGCATCTCGTCGATTACCCGGCGCATCACCTCGATCGGGCAGGTGGCGCCAGCCATGATCCCGGTGCGCAGGCTGGACAGGTCGAATTCATGGCGACGCGGGTGATCGAGCTCGGCGATGAACATGGTCGGCACGCCGTACAGGGCGGTGGCGCGTTCTTCGGCCACGGCCTGCAGGGTGAGCAGCGGATCGAAGGCGTCATTGGGGTAGATCAGGGTACTGCCGTGGGTCATGCAGCCGAGGTTGGCCATGACCATGCCGAAGCAGTGGTACAGCGGCACCGGCACCACCAACCGGTCATGCTCGGTCAATCCGAGGCTTTCGCCGACCATGTAGCCGTTGTTGAGGATGTTGTGGTGGCTGAGGGTCGCGCCCTTGGGAAACCCGGTAGTGCCGGAGGTGTACTGGATGTTGATCGGCGCGTGCCGGTGCAGGCTGGCCTGGCGCGCGGTCAGTTGCCCGGGGGCGGTTTCCCCGGCACGGGCCTGCAACGCCGACCAGGGTAGAAAGCCACCAGGTGGCGTCGCCGCCAGGCTGATGACCCCGCGCAACGCGGGCAGGCGCGCGCTTTGCAGCTCGCCCGCTCGGCAGGCGCGAAGTTCGGGTACCAGGTCCAGCAGCATGGCGTGGTAGTCGGAGGTCTTGAAGGCGTCGGCGCAGATCACCCACTGGCAGGCCGACTGGCCCAGGGCGTATTCCAGTTCGCTGGTGCGGTAGGCCGGGTTGATGTTGACCAGGATCGCGCCGATCTTGGCGCTGGCGAACTGGGTGATGCACCATTCGGCGCAGTTGGGCGCCCAGATCCCTAAGCGGTCGCCGACCTGCACGCCCAGGGCCATCAGAGCGCGGGCGTGCTGGTTGACCGCATCGGCCAGCTGCCGCCAGGTGTAGCGCAACTGCTGATGGCGGACAATCAGGGCCTCGCGGTCGGGGAAGCGGGCGACGGTGGCGTCGAAGGCGTCGCCGATGCACAAGTTGAGCAAGGGAATGGCGTTGCTGCCTACGGTGTGGCTGGGCTGGGTCATGGGGTGTCTCTTGTTGTTCTTGTAGGAATTGATCCGGCCCTATCGCCGGCAAGCCGGCGATAGGGCCAACACCGCTCTACCGAATGAACACCTGCGGCGTGGTGGTCGACATGTCGCCACCGGGCAGTTTGATGTTCCCCACCTTCTCCAGCGTATTGGGGTCGAACACCGCCAGGTCATTGAACGTCCCGCCCAGGTAGAGCTTGTCGCCGGCCTTGTCGAAGGTCACGCAGTAGTAGGTATGGTCCAGGTTGGCGGCCTTGACCAGCTTCTTCTGCGCGATGTCGTAGCGGGCCAGGCGATTGAGCACGCCGTACATCTGGTTCGGGTCCTTCGGCGAGCGCAGGCCGGTGAAGTACAGCTCGGTCAGCTCAGCGAACTCCTGGGTATGGGCCTTGCCGGTCTTCAGGTCGATGCTCAGGTAGCCGTAAAGCGGCTCGGCGGTGGCCGGGTCCTGCTTGGCGTCCTTGAACCTGGCGATGGTGTAGAGCATCGAGAACTCGTGCAACGAGCTCTGGTGCGGCCAGAAGTACAGCACGTCCGGCGCGCTGTAGCCCGGGCGGTTCCAGCTGCGCAGCGGCAGTGCGACGGTGTATTTTCCGGTGTTGACGTCCAGCTTGTAGATGTCTGGCCCGGCCACATAGAGACTGCCGTCGTCGGCGGTGCGCATCAGGTACACCTGGCGCGGCATCGGGAAGGTGCGCACGGGCTTGGCATCCAGGCCGTCGCCGGTGCGGAACACCTCCAGGCGCGGCGGCTTGACCACATAGTGGTCGTTCAGGCGCTGGCTGGGGTTGACCGTGGCGTACACCTCCTTGCCGTCGGGGCTGATGGCGAAGGAGTACATGGCCTTGCCGACCTCGCCCGGCACGCTGGACAGGTTGGCGTGGAAGGTGGTCTTGCAGCTGTCCAGATCGATGCCATAGATATCGGCGAAGTGGTTGTTGAGCACGTAGGCGGTGCGGTTGTCCGGCGCCATCATCGCCGTGCCGGGGCCGAACGAATCGGGCATGCGGCAGGTCTTGTACAGCGTGTCGCTGGCCACCTCGACCACGTGCAGGTTGTTCGGGTAGTTGGTGGCGATCAGGTATTCATGGCCGGCCTTCAGGGCCTTGCCTGCGTCGTCGGCCTGGGCCGCCCAGGCGCAGGCCGTGGCGGCGACGGTGAGCGCGAGTTGCGCGCAGAATCCAGGTTTCATGCGGTTTCCCCTTGTCGTTCTATTTGTCTTTCGGGAATACGGTGCCGAGGTTGCGCCAGTCTTCGGCGGAGTTGGTCGCCTGGGCGTTCCAGTCCTGGTAGGTGCTCATCATGTCCGGCACCTGGGCCGGCCACCAGCAAGGGTCGGAGCAACCGTACAGGTCGGCCTCCATCGGCTGGCACAACGAGCTGACGCCACCGAAGGCGTCCACTTCCCAGCCCGGGTCGGTGGTGGCGGTGCAGCCGGCCACGGCGCTCATCGCCAGCACTTCCTCGACGCGGTCTTCGGCGGCCGCCTGCTCGAGGATGCGCGCCTTGTTGTTCAGCGGTTTGAGGTGCTTCATGTCAGTGCGCCTTCCGGGGAGTGATGTAGCGATCGATGAAGGCCGGGTTGGCGGCCATGATGCGGCTGTAGACCTCGATGCCGAAGTCGACCCAGTCGCGCATCAGCTCGCAATAGTGGTAGGTCGGATGCTGCGGGTCGCCGTAGCGGGCGTAGCTTTCGTGGTAGCAACCGCCGGAACACAGGTTGCGGATGCGGCAGCTGTCGCAGCCGGTGCCGCTGCGGTCCAGGCGCTGCGAGAGAAAATCGTTGAGCTGCGCCTGCTTCACGCCCTGGTGCACATTGCCGAAGGTCGGCAGGCTGGAGCCGGTGAAGCGGTGGCACAGGTTCAGCTCGCCCTCGTGGTCCACCGCCAGCATCTTCAGCCCAGCACCGCATGGCAGGGCCTTCTTGTGGCCTTCGTGAATGTCGGTGATCAGCTGGTGCAGGTTGGAGAAGCCGATGTTGCGGTGCTCCAGCGCCGCCTCCAGGTAACGCCGGCCGAGGGCCTTCATGTTGGCGAACACCTGCACCAGCTCGTCGCCGGTGAGGTTGAAGTCGGCCATGTCACCGGAGGTTACCGGGGCAAACCCCACCTCGGCGAAGCCCATCTCGTTGAACAGGTGGTTCCAGATGGTCTCGATATCGGTGATGCCACGGGTCAGTGTCACCCGCGCCCCCACCGGCCGGCTGCGGTAGCGCGACAGCAGCATGTCAGCCTTGCGCCGCACCACGTCGTAGGTGCCCTGCCCGCCCACGGTGATGCGGTTGCGGTCGTGCACGGTCTTGGGCCCGTCGATGCTGATCGACAGGCCGAAGCGGTGGGCATCGAGCCAATCGACGATCTCTTCGGTGAGCAGCGTGGCATTGGTGGTCATGATGAACTCGACCTGCTTGCCCGCCTCGGCGAAGCGTCGCTCGCAGTACGCCACCATGTGCTCGATCAACGCCCGGTTGGACAGCGGCTCGCCGCCGAAGAACACCACGCTGTAGCGCTCCTCGTTCGGCGACTCCTTGAGCAGCATCTCCACCGAGGCTTCGGCGGTCGCGCTGTTCATCTTCTTGCCGGCGGAGGGCTTGTCGAGGTCCTCCTTGTAGCAGTACGTGCAGCTGAGGTTGCAGCCGGTGTTGACGTTGAGCACCACGGTGTTCAGCGCGGTGCGCTCGACCTGTTTCAGGGCGATTTCCGGGGTCAGCGGCGAGCCGTCGCTGACCACTTCCAGGGCGATCAGCTCGCGCAGGGTTTCCTCGATGTCCTGCCCGTCGAACTGCTGGCCGAGCTGCTGCAACAGCTCCTCGGCGGAACAGCCCTGGCGGCGCAGGGTGTCGATGATGCCGCCGGTCACCGCGTCGGTGGCGAACAGCGAACTGCTGGGGATATGGAACAGCATGCGGTCGGCATCGACCTGCACTTCGTGCAGGTTGCGTTCGACCAGGTTCAGTAGTGCGCCCATGGCGACCTCCCGATAAGCAATTGGTCAGGTTGATGCCTATGGCAGCGGCGGATTGTTCCAGCGCTGCACGGTGACGATCATGTGGCCCTCGCCCTGCTGGCCACCGTCGGCGAGGGTGGCGATCACCTTCAGGTTGCCGGCGTTGTTGGTCATCATCTTGCGCTCGGGGTTGGGCCCTGCCCCACCCGGCACGAACACGCCGTCGGCCTGCATCTGCCCGGCGAACCTGACGTCCTCGTCCTCGACCGCCCGTTCGTTGAACGGCTCGACTTTCCAGGTGGCCGGCAGGTAGCCGATGCGCAGCGGCTGGCCACTGGCGTCCTTGCCCCAGGCTTCAGCCTCGAAGCGACCTTGCACCTTCGGCACCGAGGCGCCGTTCTCGCCGATGCGGGCAATGGAGAACGCCGGCACCACCTTGACCTCATCGACCTTGTCGTACACCGCCAACTGCACGCCCTTGAGCGCGCCCACCGCCACCTCGCGGGGGCCGGCGGCGGCATCCTTGGCGGCCCGAGCCTTGACCCGGATCAGCGTCGGCGTCGACTCCAGCACTTCGGTCACCTGCACGCCCGCACCCAGGTCGGGCTTGCCGGAAAGGTCGCTGCCCACCAGGGTGATCTCGCTGTCGCTGCCGGTCTTGATGAACGCCGGCTGCACTGCCAGCAGGCGCCCCTGCCCGGCCTTCGCCGCACTGAAGTCCAGGCCGCGCTCGTCGTGCTCGGCCTCGAACATGCGGCCCTTCATCTGCCCGTCGATGGCGGCGAACACCTGGCGCAGGTTGGCCTCGCCGACCTTGACGTTGCCGCGCCATTCATAGCCGTTGTAGAGGATCGCCGAACCGCTGCCATTGAACGGCGTGCCGTCGGCGTAGGCGCCCTTGACCTCGACCTTGAAGGTATCGCCCTGCTCGGCGCTGACCGTCATCACTCCACGCACGTCACCCTTGGCCAGCATATGGCCGCTGAACGCCCATTGCCCGGCCAGGACCTTGGACTCGGGCCGGGCCTTGAGCCACTCGGCCCAGGCCGGGTTGTCGAGGGGGAAGCGCTTGGCCAGGTCGGGCACCATCTGCTTGAGGGCGATGTCCAGCCAGTCGCGGTCGCGGGCCTGGGCCTGGTATTCGAGGGACGGCCATTGGCCGAGGTGGAAGTTGACCAGGTGCTCCCACTCCTTGGCCGGGCGCCGTTGCAGGGCGACCCGGGCGCCGGAGTGGCAACGCCCGCACATCTGGCTGAGCGGGTCGTCGAAGTGTTCGACGGTATTGAGCCGGCGCTCCATGGCGTAGCGCACACCGTCGGTCTCGCTGGGCGCCAGGCCCTGCTTGTCGGCCAGGTACTTGACCAGGGTGCGACGGTCGTCGTCGCTGATCGAAAGGCCATGCATCACCTGCATGCGGGCGATGCTCATCAGCCAGCCCTCGGGGGTCTTGCGCTGGTGGCTGATGCGGCTGTAGCTGTCGTTGCCTTCGGGGATATGGCACCCCATGCACTTGCTCTGCAACAGGCTCGGGCCCTGCTCGGCCGCCATGGCCTGGGCGGACAGCAGTGCGGTGGCGGCCAGCGCCAGTGTGCCCGCCTGCCGCCGGAGTCGAGTCGTCTTCAAGGTCAGACCTCCACGGTATCGTTCTTATCGTTATTCGCACGCTGCGGTGTGCATCTGACAGTAGCGATACAGGAAGTGTGCCAATTGCGGTAAATATGTTTTGCATCAACGATTTGAGCGCAAAGCGGGGGCAAACCCCAGCAGCGCAGGCTGTGGCCGAACGTGCCATTTCGCGACGAGGTGTTTCACCTTGAGACACGGGGCCTGGCGCAGGCCATCGCTGGCAAGCCAGCTCCCACAGGGATCTAGCCACCTTCGAGAGCAACGCCGTACCTGTGGGAGCCGGCTTGCCGGCCATTGGCCCGCACAGCGGCCTGTTTCATCCCCGTCTCACTCAGTCTCAATGTGCAACAGCTCAAGCCTCCCTGACTGCATGCCATGTGAAGCGAAAACCACATGTATCAAGGGCTGTGAACGCGTTGAACGGCTTGGCACGCCCCTTGCCCTGCCATGGTCCCAACCATGACAAGAGGCACCGCCCCATGCATTCCGAACTGCCGATTCTGCCCGCCACCCGTGCCTTCCTCGCACGCCAGCTGAAGATGCGCATTGGCGCAGACTGGCAGGACGCAGCAAGCGGCCGCACCATGACCTTGCGCAACCCGGCCAGTGGCGAGGTCCTCGCCGAGGTGCCCGCGGCCGAGGCACAGGACGTGGACCGCGCCGTGCAGGCCGCCCGCCAGGCGTTCGACCACTCGGCCTGGAGCCGGATGCGTCCGCGTGAGCGGCAGAACCTGCTGTGGCGCCTGGCCGACCTGATGCAACGCGATGCCCAGGAGCTGGCCGAGCTGGAATGCCTGAACAATGGCAAAAGTGCCGCCGTGGCCCAAGTGATGGACGTGCAACTGGCCATCGACTTCCTGCGCTACATGGCCGGGTGGGCGACCAAGCTCGAAGGCAGCACGGTCGAGCCGTCGCTGCCGCTGATGCCCAATGACGACTTCCACGCGTTCGTGCGCCGCGAGGCGGTGGGCGTGGTCGGCGCCATCGTCGCCTGGAACTTCCCGCTGCTGCTGGCCTGTTGGAAGCTGGGCCCGGCCCTGGCCACCGGCTGCACGGTGGTGCTCAAGCCTGCCGATGAAACCCCGCTGACCGCGCTCAAGCTCGCCGAACTGGTAAGCGAGGCCGGCTATCCGGATGGAGTGTTCAACGTGATCACCGGCACCGGGCTGAACGCCGGTGCCGCGCTGAGCCGCCACCCGGGCGTGGACAAGCTGACCTTCACCGGCTCCACCGAAGTCGGCAAGCTGATCGGCAAGGCGGCCATGGACAACATGACCCGCGTCACCCTCGAACTGGGCGGCAAGTCGCCGACCATCGTCCTGCCCGACGCCAACCTGCAGGAGGCCGCCGCCGGGGCCGCCACGGCGATCTTCTTCAACCAGGGCCAGGTGTGCTGCGCCGGCTCCCGACTGTATGTGCACCGCAAGCACTTCGACAACGTGGTGGCCGATATCGCCGGCATCGCCAATGCCATGAAACTGGGCAACGGCCTGGACCCTAGCGTACAGATGGGCCCGCTGATCTCGGCCAGGCAGCAGGAGCGGGTCACCGGCTACATCGACCTGGGTCGCGAGTTGGGCGCGACCATCGCCTGCGGCGGCGAAGGCTTCGGCCCGGGCTACTTCGTCAAGCCGACGGTGATCGTCGATGTCGACCAGCGCCACCGCCTGGTGCAGGAGGAGATCTTCGGCCCGGTGCTGGTGGCTATGCCGTTCGACGACCTCGACGAGGTGGTGGGCCTGGCCAACGACAACCCCTACGGGCTGGGCGCGAGCATCTGGTCCAACGACCTGGCCGCGGTGCACCGGATGATCCCGCGGATCAAGTCCGGGTCGGTGTGGGTGAACTGTCACAGCGCGCTGGACCCGGCGCTGCCGTTCGGCGGCTACAAGCTCTCCGGCGTCGGCCGCGAGATGGGCGCGGCGGCAATCGAGCACTACACCGAGCTGAAGTCGGTGCTGATCAAGCTCTGATTCCACCTGTGCCGGCCTCATCGCCTGGCCGGCGATGAGGCCGGCACAGGCAATGAAAAAGCCAGAAAACAACAAAAACATGGAGCACACCATGACGCACAAGCTCGCCTGCACGTTGGCCCTGCTGCTGGCCTCTCCCCTCACCCAGGCCCACGAAATGTACAACCACGCCGGCACCACCCTGGACGCCAACCTCGAAGCGCTGTTCGGCGTGTTCCACAGCGACGAAAGCTTCGACCAGTTCGGCAACCGCCAGGCCGGCAGCAGCAACTGGCGCGAGGGCTACGTCAAGTACGGCCTGAGCGCCAGCCAGGCGCTGACCGGCAACGGCACGCTTTACGGCGCCTTCAGCCTGCTCAGTTAGGCCACCTGGGGCGATGGCGACGCCGCGGGTTTCACGCTCGGTGACGAACGTCGCACCGGCGTCGAGGACGCTTACCTTGGATGGCGCTCGGGCACCCTGTTTCCGGCGCTTGGCGAAGACGGCATCGATCTCTCCGGTGGGCGCCAGGTCATCACCCTCGGCGACGGTTTCCTGATCCAGGGCGACCCGGTCAATGCCGGCAACGTCGACCTGGGCGCCGATTTCGACCGTGGCGGCGCCTACTACCTGGCGGCGCGCAAGGCGTTCGACCGCACCGCCGTGTTGCGTCTGGGCGGCAAGCAGGGTTGGCGCGGCGACCTGATGTGGCTCAAGTCCGACAACCCGTTCCAGGCCGACACCTCCATGGCGGTGGCCAACCTCGAGCATGTCGCCGACGCGGGCACCCTGGGCCTGAGCTGGATCCGCGGCCTGGATGTCGACCGCCGCTATGCCGAGATCCTTGGCCTGGAACACCGCGACGGCATGGACACGGTGAGCCTGCGCGGGCGTGGCAACCTGGGAGTGAAAGACCTCGAACTGGCCGCCGAGTATGTCACCCAGGATCGCACCGACGGGCGCGAGAACGCCTGGTACCTGGAGGGCAACTGGACCTTCTCCGGGCTGCCCTGGTCGCCCACCGCCACCTACCGCTACAGCCGCTTCTCGGAGCACTTCGACCCGTTGTTCTATGGCCTGAGCCGGGGCTATGGCACCTGGTTCCAGGGCGAGGTGGCGGCCAACTACGCCGGGCCATTCAACAGCAATACCCAGGTGCACCATGTGGCGCTCAAGGCCACGCCACGGGAGGGGCTGACCCTGGGCGCGCTGTACTTCGACTTCGACCCGCTCAGCACCGACCAGGGCAACCTGGGTGGGCGCGAGGTGGACCTGTATGTGGAGTGGATGGTCAACGAGCATTGGCTGATCAGCCCGCTGGTGGGGTTCTACACCCCGCAACGCAGCGCGCAGGATGGCGGCGTGCAGTTGGGTGGCCGGGATAGCGGGGCCTACCTGCAACTGGTGGTGGGGACATTCTTCTAAATCAAAAGCCCTGTTCGCGTAACCAGCGCTCGACCATCGGCTGGTGCGCCTGTGTCACCAGGCGCTCCAGGCCGATGCCGGCCTGCACCCCGCGCACCACTGGCGCCAGCTCGACACCCTGCAGGTGCCACACCCCCAGCGGCTGGTCGGCCGTCACCACCACTTCGGCCTCCTCCACCCAACCATCGCGCAGCACCGGGCGGCGCTCGACCCGCACCGCCTGCCAGTTTGCCGCCGCGTGCAGCGGTTGCGCATCCGGCCAGCCTCGGCGGCGAGCCCAGAACGGCTGTGTGCCACGTTGCGCTTCCTGGGCGTAGAAGTCGCGCCCGATCCGGGCGAAACGCAGGAACAACTGTTCGATCCGCGTTTGATGGAAGCGCTGCGCCAGGTCCGCCTGCCCGGGCCGTTGCAGCAGGGTATTGATCACCACGGGCGCCTGCAGCGCCGAGGACAAGGACTGGAAGATGCCATTGCCCGACAACGGATCGACCGCCATCGCCGCATCGCCAACCCGTAGCCAATCACGGCCCGCGCAGTTGCCGACAAGAATCGCTGTGCTGCTGCGTGCATGCACCTGGGCAGGCGCGAAGGCCTGCTCGCCGAACAATTGCGCCACCAGCGCCGAGCCACGACGAAGCTCGGCACAGTACTCGGGCAACGCCGTCTTGCCCGGCAACCGCGCCGCCATCACGTCCAGCGTCACCTGCCAGTAGCAGCGGCCATCGGCCAGCCGCGCCATCCAGGCCCAGCCGTCGTCCAGGCTTTCCACTGCCGAAGCCGGCGTGCCGGGCTCGGCTTGCCAGAGGTTGAGCAGGCTGACGGTTTCCGGCCCGCGCAGGCGACCTTCGCTCAACGGGGCCTGACGACCACGGGCCTCGACCAGGAAATCGCCGTGCAGGGTACGCCCGTCGTCCAACCGGACCCGGTACCCCTGCCCCTGCTCCACCTCGCGCACACGCCCTTCGACGAGCTCGACACCGGCACGATTCAAGTCATCACGCAGTGCCTGATCGAAGCGCTGGCGATCCAGCAGCCACTCCTGGTTCGGTTGCAGCCGCTCACCGTTCCAGTGCACCTGCCGCGTGGCCGGCATGGTCGCCTCGGCCAGGGCAGCGCCCAGGCCCGCATGGCGCAAGCCCTCCAGCACACGTTGCGAAACACCTTCCACCGCGGCGAAACGGCGCCAGTCGGACACCACGGTGACGGGGTAGCCCATCCGCCGCAGCCCCAGGGCAGTAGTCGCCCCCGCAGGTCCGGCACCGAGTACCAGGATGCTCGGTTCAGGCATCGGTCGACTCCTTGCGCTCAGGGCCGACGAACGTCGCATGCTGCTCCAGCCAGTGCAACAGTGCCTGCCGCGTCATGCCGGGCTCTTCGCGCAGCAGGGCCGCCACCCGTCCAGTGAACGCGGCACAGGCCAGACTGGCGCCGGCCACCCCGGCGGCGCCAACCGCCGCGCCGAAGTCGGCCTGGGGAGTGTCCAGCCACGACCATTGCCCAGCGGCGCAGCGGGCATCGCCAGTGACGCGAATAACCCCGGGATAACTGGCCGGATACACCGCCTCGCCCCGCGCCGGACTGGAGGCGCACAGCAGCACGCCAGCGGCCACGGCCTCGGCGCAGGCCAGGCGCAGCACCGGGCGATCCTGGCGCAGGCCCAGGCTCAGGTTGACCACGGTCGCGCCCGCTTCCACCAGCCACAACAAGCCAGCGGCCACCTGCAAGGCGCTGGTGCTGCCCTGCCCGGCGAACACCTGGGCCAGCAGCACCGGCTGGCCGCCGGACTCGGCCCGCAGCCGCGCCAGCACCGCGCTGCCGTGGCCCAGGGCATCCGGCAGCGGCTCGCCCTCGCACAGCACGCCATCCTCAAGCCAGAAGCGCCGCGCGCCGCGCAGGCTATCCGCCTGCTGCGCCGAGCAGCCACTGTCGATCACGCCAATGCACAGGTCAGCGGCCATGGTCGGCGGGCTCCTTGCTGCGCAATTGCCCGTCACGCAGTTCCAGATGCAAGTCGGCATCGGCGAGGGTCGAGGCACGATGGCTGATCAGGATCCGTGTACGCCCGGCAAACAGCTGGTCGATGGCGGTAATCACTTCACGCTCGGTGGCTTCGTCCACCGCCGAGGTGGCCTCATCGAGCACCAGGATCGCCGGTTGCTGCAGCAGCGCCCGGGCGATGGCGATACGTTGTTTCTGGCCACCGGACAACTGCTGGCCGCGTTCGCCCAGCAGACCATCGAGCCCCAGCGGCAGGCTCTGCACCAGGCTGTCCAGGCGGGTAAGCCGCACCACCCGCTCGATCTCCTCACGGCTGGCCTGGGGCGTGCTGTAGGCCAGGTTCTGCGCCAGGGTGCCGCGAAACAGCACGATGTCCTGGCTGACCACCGCGATGCGCCGCCGCAGGGCCTGCAGGTCGAGCTCGCGCAGGTCGACGCCGTCGAGCAGGATGCGCCCGCCATCCGGGTCGTAGAAGCGTTGCAGCAGGTCGATCAGGGTCGACTTGCCGACGCCGGAAGCGCCACTGATGGCGATCTTGGCGCCGCCGGGCAGACAGGCCTGCACCTGGTCAAGCACCACACCCTGGCGCCCGTCGTGGGCGAACGAAACGCCGTCCAGTCGCAACTCCCCGGTCCCTTGTGGCATGGGCCGGGGATCGTCCGCCTCGCGCACCGCGAGCGCTTCCTGCTTGAGCTCCATCACCCGCCCCAGGCTCACGGCCATCCGTTGCACCGCCACGTACAGACCCAGCAGGCTCTGCACCGGACCGACGGCCATGCCCATGTAGGTGGAAAAGGCGATCAGCGCACCCAGTTGCCAGGTGCCCTGGATCACCCACCAGCCGCCGACCAGGAATGCGCAGGCCCGGCACCAGGAAGTCAGCGTGCCGGGCACCGCCTGGGTAAAGAACTCCGTGACCTGCACCCTGAGCAGCTGCCCCATGTAGCCCTGCCCCAACTGGTCGAGGCGCTCGGCCTCACGCCGCTGCTGGCCGGCGGCCTGGATGAACTTCATCGCCGGCAGCGTCTCGACCAGGAACGACGACACGTCCGCCGAGCGTTCGCGCAGGTTGCGCACCTCGCGCTCGACCTTGCGTCGCATCCAGCGCAGCCACAGCACTTCGAGCGGAATCAGCAACGCCAGCAGCAGCGACAGTTGCCAGGACAGCATCAGCATCAAGGCCACCGCGCCGACCAGGCCGATCAGCGCCGATACCGCCGAGAACAGCGAGTCCACGGCAAAGCGCTGGATCTCGGCGACATCGCCATCGAGCCGCGACAGGATGTCACCGGTGCGCCGCCGCCCGTAGAAGGTCGGCGAAAGTTGTTGCAGATGACGGTACAAGTCGTCGCGCAGGGCGAACAGGATGCGCCCGGACAGGCGCGTGTGCAGGTAGCGGTTGATCCCTGCCAGCAGCGTGCCGAGCAGGCCAGCGACGATCATGATCACCGCCATGTGCCAGAGGGTCTGGTAATCCTTGGCCAGCAGGCCCTCGTCGATCAGCGTCTTGACCAGCCAGGGTTGCGCCAGGGCCAGCAGCGAGGCGCCCAGGGACAACCCCAGGAGCACGCCGATGGCGCCACGTTGCGGGCGCACGAAGCCGTAGAGCCAGGCCAGGGCCTGGCGCATCAACTGCGGGTCGCTGGATTCGATCAATCGGGAAAACAGTTCGCGCATGGCTCAACCACGCAACTGCTTGAGCTTGCGGTACAGCGTCGCCCGGCTGATGCCCAGGGCCTCGGCCGCGGCCGAGACATTGCCCTGGTGCCGGGCCAGTGCGGCGCGGATCAGTTCCAGTTCGTTGTCGCGCAGGCTGCCGGACGGCGCGGCGCCGCTGGCCAGTTCATCGAGCAGGCAGTCGGTGAGGTGGTCGAGGGTCAGCACCTGCTCGCCCTCCTCGCGCATTGCCAGGGCGGTGCGCACCACCATTTCCAGCTGGCGGATGTTGCCCGGCCAGTCGAAGTTCTCCAGCAGCGCAACCAGTGCCGGGTCAAGGCTGACAGCGCGGGCCCCGGCCTTGTCCAGCAGGCCCTGGATGATCGTTGCCAGGTCGTCGCGCTCGCGCAGTGTCGGCAGGCGCAGGGACACGCCATTGACCCGGTAGTAGAGGTCTTCGCGGAAGTGCTGGTCGGCGACTCGGCGTTTGAGGTCGCGATGGGTGGCGCAGATCAGCGCCACGTCGATGTCCTGCTCGTCGCCGGCGCCAAGGGGCGCCACGCGGCGCTCCTGCAGCACACGCAGCAGGCGCGCCTGCAGGGCCAGCGGCATGTCGCCGATCTCGTCGAGGAACAGCGTGCCGCCATGGGCCTGCATCAGCCGCCCAACCATGCCGCCCCGGCGCGAGCCGGTGAAGGCGCCGTCGCGGTAGCCGAACAGCTCGGACTCGATCAGCCCCTCGGGAATCGCCGCGCAGTTGACCGCCACGAATGGCTTGTCGGCACGCGGACCGGCCTGGTGCAGGGCACGGGCAACCACCTCCTTGCCGGTGCCGGTTTCGCCCAGCAGCAGCACCGGCAGCCCGTTCGCCAGGCCTTGGCGGGCCATGCGCAAGGCACGCGCCAGGCGCGCATCGCCACCGGCCAGCGCTTCCAGTGCCTGGGCCCTCGGCGGTGCTGGTTTGGCGACCGGGGACGGGCCACTGATGCGCGCATGCCGTGGCAGTTGCAGCGCCCGGAAAAAGAACTCGCCCGCGGCCGTCTGCACGCTGCTGACACCGCCCTGCCACAGGCGCGCGATGAACGCCGGCGAGCGCTCGCCCAACAGGTCGCTGCTGCGCCGCCCGAGCAGCGCCTGGCGTGGCATCTGCAACAGTTGGCAGGCATTGTCGTTGGCTGCCAGCACCTCGCCCTCCAGGCTCAGCGCCAGCAGGCCCTGCCAGGCGCTGGCCAGGTATTGCGGGCGGCTGTGGAAGGCCAGCACCAGATGCTCGGGATGGTAGAGCCCGAACAACCGGCCTTCGATATTGCCGGCGGCGAGCAGCAACGTGGACAGGCTGTCCTGGGGCTGGGCCATGACCCCTTCACGGGTCACGTCGAGCACGCCGATCACTTCGCCACGCGGATCACGCAGCGGCACCGAGGTGCAGGAGAACGGGCTGAGCCGGTCCAGGTAATGCTCGCCGCAGTTGATCAGGGTCGGCTGGCCCTCGACCACTGCCGTGCCGATGGCATTGGTGCCGCGCAGGGCCTCGCTCCAGCAACTGCCAGGGTGCAGGTCGCGCAGGCCCTCGCGCTCGAGCACGTGTTTCTGGCCGTCGATCGTCAGCACGTTGGCCTGGGCGTCACCGAGGATGACGATGCCGTTCTTGCCCTGGCGCTTGATCAGGTAGTCCAGCTCGGGGGTGGCCGCGTCGATCAGCAGGCGGTTGTGTTCCAGCAGCGTGTTCAGGTCCAGGCCGTGGCGAATACCCAGGCCGACCTGCTCGCCCTGCAGGCAGTCCAGGCCATGGCCAAGGCTGCGCCGCCAGGAGGCGTCGATCTCGTCACGCAGCATGCCGCAGGGCAGTTCGCCTTCGCTGGCAAGCTTGAGGCGGACCAGGCGAGATTGCTGCAAGGGGTCATTGGCGGTTGTTGTTGGAAGTTGGCGCGCCATTGCGTGCTCCTGGTGTGCCTCGCTCAGGCGGGGCAACGGGCATCGGATTTTTCGGCAGTGTGCTTCAGAATTGGCTGGCAGTCATCAGCCACGACAGACACCGAGCCTCACCCCATTCCCCAATGCTGGGGCCACCCGCCCACCATGGCTACCTCGCCAGACCGTTGCCGGGGCGCTGAAACCCTCGTCGCAAAGGCCCTGGACGCACCTCTGCAAAACTTGGCACAACAGTTGCCGATCCCTCCCCAGACGCCCCAACCCATGGGCCCGTTTGCAGGAGGAAGCAACTCATGCACCGACCGACACCCCACCCGCTGGCCGTGGCGATCTTCGCCGGCCTGCTCCAGCTCCCGGCCCAGGCTGCGCTGTATGCGGTCGACACCGGCCCCTATACCCTGCCCACCGGTAAGTTCCCTGCCTGGTACCAGGACAGCCACGGCCGGGTGCTCGACCTGTGCCTGACCAAGGCGGTGAGCTCCAGGGTCGCCAGTGCTCCCGGCGCGCCCTCGTACATGTGTACGCTGCTGCCGACACCCGGCGTGTTCGACGACACCCAGCCAGTCGTCTTCCCCAGCAACTTCCCCGACGAAGCGTTCTGGTTCACCGCCGACGCCGCCATCGTCGATGCCGCCCGCGGCATCGACCTGACCTACGTATCGGCGATCGAGGCTGCCTTCAGCGCCGAGGAACCGGTGGATGGCGACCAGGTCAGCTTTGCCCGGGTGCGCATCCGCGTCGATGTGCCGGTGGCCGGTACCTACACCATCACCCACCCTTACGGTGTCGATGTGTTCGAGGTGGCGGCGGGCGGACGCCGGGCGATCAACATGACCCGCGACATCGGCATCGGCTCGCCAGGCGACTACAGCGGCGCGCTCAGGGGCGACGTCGGGCCGTTCCTGCGCAGCGTCAACGGCCCCTATACCGAAACCAACCCAGGCACCGGCGCCAGCGAACGCTTCATCGGCGACCCGAACCTGGAGGAGCCGGTCACCGGCAGCCCGTTCAACACCAACTTCGTGCGCATCGAAGGGCCCAATGGCATCGACCTGCGTACCGAGCTGTTCGCCATCTCCGGCAAGCTATCCACGGTCAACCGCCCGACGCCGCTGATCCCGCTGCGCAGCACCTATTCGCGACACACCGTGAATGGCGACCTGCGCGCCCAGCAGGATGTGTTCGTGATGGCGCCGCCGGCGCCCGCCACGGTCACCCTGACCAGCCAGACCCCCACCCTGCCCCTCGGCGAGGCCAACGGCACCGGTGCCTGGTACGCCCAGTCGCCGCTCAACCCGACCCTGCCGCTGACCTTGCAGGTGACCGCCGACAACAGCCTGGCCATCGCCACCAGCACCCCGACCAGCGCACCGATGCCGCTGACCGACCT
This sequence comes from Pseudomonas sp. FG36, assembly GCF_057809275.1. NCBI lineage: Bacteria > Pseudomonadati > Pseudomonadota > Gammaproteobacteria > Pseudomonadales > Pseudomonadaceae > Pseudomonas > Pseudomonas sp. FG36. The sequence continues at coordinate 4,744 of NZ_JBMDJQ010000040.1, read as the reverse complement.
GGTGACCATCAGCCGCGCCGAATACAGCCTGGGCAGCGGCCAGCTGACCCTGGTGGCCAGCAGCAGCGACGAGACCAGCCCGCCGGCCCTCACCGCCCGCACCGGCAACGGTGCGTTGATCGGCGGCCTGAGCGGCAACGGCGCGGTCAAGACCCTGACCACCGGGCTCTCGCCGATCCCGCCAGCGACGGTGCAGGTCACCAGCGCCCATGGCGGCAGCGACAGCGAAGACGTGGTGCTGGTGCCATGAACAGGACACGCCTTCAAGGAGGCAGCATGAATACTTGGTCGCGTCGCGCGCTCTGCGCCGCCGGTTTCACCCTCACCCTCAGCAGCGCGGCCTGGGCCGCGCTGTCGGAGGTCGACCCCGGCCCCTACACCTTCGCCACCGGGGGCTACCCCATGTGGTACAAGGACGCCAACAACCTCGCCCTGGAGCTGTGCCAGTCGCGCGCCACCAGCACCCGATCACCGGGTGGCCCGGGCGCTCCAGCCTACATGTGCACCCTGCTGCCCGAGCCCGGGGTCTATGACGATGCCCTGCCGCTGGTGTTCCCGGACAACTGGCCACCGGAGATGTTCTGGTTCCTGGCCGAGACCGAGATCCCCCAGGTAGGCAACAGTGGCTACGAGCTGGAGGTCTACGTTGCCGGCCTTGAGGCGGCCTTCGCTGCCGAGAATCCGGTCAATGGCGACCAGCAGAGCTTCGCCCGCATCCGCATCCGCGCCTCGGTGCCGCGCACCGGCACCTACACCATCACCCACCCCTATGGAGTCGAGACGGTCAACGTGACCACGGCGGGCCGGCGGGCGATCAACATCACCCGTGACATCGGCATCGGTGCCCCCGGCAACTTCAGCGGCGCGCTGAACGGCAACCTCGGCCCGTTCCTGCGCGGTGTCGGCGGCCCCTACACCGAGGTCAACCCGGACACCGGCGCCACCGAGACCTTCGTCGGCGACCCTAACATCACCGAGGCGGTGACCGGCAGCCCGAACAACACCAACTTCGTGCGCATCCAGGGCCCGGCGGGCACCATCCAGACCAACGTCTTCACCGTTTCCGGCAAGGTCCTCGACCAACGCCAGCAAACCCCGGCGACATTGGAACGCGCCACCTACCAGCGCAACGCCGCGGGCACCCGCGTCGAAGTCTTCGCCAAGGCGCCGAACAGCGCCAGCCTGTGCCTGCGCAACGGCCTGGCGCTGGTCGGCTCGCCGCCTTCGCCCTGCCAGTTCAGCATGCTCGCCGACAACAACGGGTTGTTCTTCAACCAGCAACTGAGCCAGGCAGTGCCTCCGTCAGTGGTGGTAGTCACCGCCAGCAGCCCGGCCGGCACCACGCGCCCGACATCGCTATCTAGCAAGCTCAGCGATGTGGTCAAGGTGGGCACGGCACGCTATGACTGGAGCGCCAAGCGGTTGCTGATCGAGGCCCGTTCCAGCGACGAAGTCGTGGTGCCGGACTTGCTGGTCCAGGGCTTCGGGCGGATGTCCAAGTCCGGTGTCCAGCAAAGCCTCACGGTCAACGACCTGGCCCAGCCGCCTGCCAGCATCACGGTCAAGTCGGCACATGGTGGTTTCGACGTGGAACCGGTGGTGGTGGTCGGCAGCGCCCCGGTGCAGGCCGAGAACCAAGCCCCCGTGGCCCAGGCCGACAGCGGCAGTACCAGTGTCGGCATACCGATCACCCTCAACCTGCTGGCCAACGACAACGACCCGGACGGCAACGTGCCGCTGAGCATCACCGACCTCACCCAACCGGGCACCGGCCTGGGCGGCGTGGTGATGAACGGCACCACGGCAGTGACCTACACCCCACCGGCCGGGGCCACCTCGCCGCTGGTGGCGACCTTCAGCTACCGCGCGCAAGACGCCAAGGGCCTGAAATCGCCGGTCACCAACGTGACCGTCAACGTCGCGCCGAACCGTCCACCGACCGCAGTGGCCGACAGCGCCGCCACCCTCGGCGTGCCACTGACCATCAACGTCCTGGCCAACGACACCGACCCGGAAGGCAACCTGCCACTGACCATCGCCAGCGTCACCCAGCCGACCCCGGCCGGGCGCGGCACGGTGAGCACCGACGGCAACGTGATCACCTACACGCCACCGGCGACGGTCACCACGGCGTTCACCACCAGCTTCACCTACGTCGCCCGTGACGCGATCGGCGCCACCTCGACGCCTGGTACGGTCACGGTGCAGGTATCGCCACGACCGGCCCAGGAGACCTTCGCGGTCACCGCGGCGACGGTCACGGCGCGCTCCAACAACCGCTTCAACTGGGACATCAGCGGTACGTCCTCGGTGACCACCGGTAACACCATCACGGTGCGGGTGACCACCACCAACGGCGTGCAGACCCTGGGTACCACCACCGTGCCGGTCACCGGCCGCTGGCGCCTGACGGTGAGCAACAGCACCACGCTGATCCCGACCGCTGCGCCAACCGCGACCGTGACCAGCAGCCAGGGCACCACTCGCACCACCAACGTGGTCGTGCAGTAGCGCCGGGAGGATGCCATGAACGCCCTGTTTCCACTGCTGCTGTGCCTGGCCCTCGGGGGCCAGGCCTGGGCCGACGACCTGATGGACAACGCCGACCTTGCCGCCGGCAGCGACCTGGGCGAGCCACTGGTGCTGCGCCTGCTGCCAAGCGGCGCCGGCCAGGTCGCGGTGATCGAGCAACTGGGCAGCGGCAACCGTGCCGCCCTCGACCAGAACGGCCAGGCCCTGCTGGGCCGGATCGTCCAGGCCGGGGGCGCGCAGGAGGCTTACATCCTGCAGGAAGGCAGCGACCTGACGGCCGCGATCAGCCAGCAGGGCCAGGGCAACGACGCGACGATCCGCCAGAGCGGCAGCGGCAACAGCGCCGCCATCGAGCAGATCGGCAACCACAACAGCGCCACCATCGACCAGCGCGGCACGGGGCTCAACAGCGCCGTGACCCAGGCCGGCAACGGCCAGCAGGTCCACATCACCCAGTACCGCTAGGCACTCATCGACAGATCTGGAGGCAACACCATGCACAAGCTCGCCCCCCTGAGCGCCGCCATCGTCCTGGCCCTTGCCGGCCAGGCCATGGCCGACGACAGCACTTCGACCCAGTCCCAACAGGGCAACCAGAACATCGCCGAGGTCAAGCAGACCCAGGCGTCGTTCGCCTCGGCCACGCAGAACCAGGCCGGCCACGACCACAACCACATGGCGCTGCAGGACAGTAGCACCAGCCATATCCAGCAGAGCGCCACTGGCTCGTTCAACGCCGGCTACGCCGAGCAGTTGTTCGAGAACGGCAGCCAGATCACCCAGCAGTCCGGCGGCAGCCTCAACGACGCCTTCGCCAGCCAGTCGGTGGGCGAGAACAACGAAGCCCTGCAGGTCCAGCAAGGCAGCGGCAACCGTTCGGTCATCTGGCAGGACACCCAGTACGGCAGCCAGGCCACCATCTTGCAGTCCGGCCATGGCAACGACGCCACGGTCGAGCAGCTGTTCGGCGGCAGCAACAACAAGAGCGTGATCATGCAGGGTGGCAGCGACAACCAGGCGGCCGCCGAGCATATGACCCACCAGGACGGCGATATCGCCATCTACCAGGAAGGCCGGCAGAACTGGGCCTACGGCGACCAGCGCGACGGCCTGGGCGGCACCATCGGCATCAACCAGTACGGCACCGGCAACTCGGTGGAGGTGTGGCAGGACAACCAGGCCGCGAGCCAGGCCAGTGTCTACCAGAACGGCCAGAGCAACGAAGGCTACATCGACCAGAGTTTCGGCCAGGCCAACAGCGCGGGCCTCAGCCAGACCGGCCGTGGCAACGCCAGCTGGTCGGACCAGTTCGAGACCAACCAGGCGGTGACCAGTATTTCCCAGGTGGGCAACAACAACCTGCACTTCACCTACCAGACCGGTGACAACCACAGCCTGACCATCAGCACGGTGGGCAACGCCAACAAGATCATGGCCAGCAACTGGAAGGGCGAGAAGTCCGGCGGGCAGTTCGGTGTCGGTCAGCAGGCGCAGATCAACCAGGCGGGCAATGGCAACGGGGTCAACCTCACCCAGGAGGGCAACAGCCAGATCGCCCGGCTGAACCAGGATGGCAACCGCAACCAGATGGAGACCCGCCAGGCCGACAGCAACAACGAGCTGTACTTCGAGCAGAACGGCAGCGACAACCTGCTCATCGCCGACCAGCGCGGCACCGCCAACTACGCCGAGGGCCTGGCTGCGGGCAATGGCGGCAGCATCACCCTCGAGCAGTCGGGCAGTGGCAACCAGAGCTACACCTATCAGCTGTATGGCAGTGGCAACGAGGCGACCATCAAGCAGACCGATGGGGTCAACCTTGCCTACGTGACCCAGGGGGGGAATGGGAACCAGGCGTTTGTCGACCAGAGTGGGGCTAGTCAGACGGCCACCATTACGCAGTTTGGGAATGCCAATATGGCGACTGTTACCCAGCAGTGACGGGGTTTCCCCTTGGACCGTGGCGTTGGTTCTCCCCTGGCGCTGCGGTTCCTTTTTTTCTTTGGGTTGGGTTGGGTCGGGGGCGGGGTCGGGGTCGGGGTCGGGGTCGGGGTCGGGGGCGATTGTTTTGTTTTTTGTAGACACATTCGTAGAAGATGTCGACATTTAGTCACCATTTCGCCTTTACGGCGACCTACTTTTGTCTTGACAAAAGTAGGCAAAACCGTTCGGCTCCGTTCATACGGCCCCTACGCTTCGCTCCGGGGTTCCC
>NZ_JBMDJQ010000004.1:0-196753 GCF_057809275.1 Pseudomonas sp. FG36 | reverse complement strand
CCCCCCACGATTGCCTTACCTCGATGCCACAGGAAACAGCAGGCCGATTCTCTGCGCCAACCAGCGCCCGACCTCTCTATCCTCCCTCATACCCCCCTCCCCACCCGCGACCAGTCCAGCCGGCGGGTCAGCACCATGAACACACCCAGCAGGCCAAAGCACAGCAACGAGCCCATCAGCAGTGCGTAGTCCTCGGCGCTGAGCAGCCCGTAGAGCATGCCGTACAACGCCGCCAACCCCGCCGCAAAGCCCACCCCACGCCCCAGGCTGCGCAGCACGTGCACCAGGTAGAAGCCGATCAGCAGCACACAGCCCGACGCCGACAGCCCATAGGCCAGGCCAAACCCCAGGTGCTCCGACAACGACAGCAGCAGCAGGTAGAAGAACGCCAGGGCCACGCCAACCAGGATGTACTGCACCGGGTGCACGCTGAGGTTCTTCAGCACCTCGAACAGGAAGAAGCCGGCGAAGGTCAGGGCGATGAACAGCAGCGCGTACTTGATCGCCCGCTCGCTCTTGAGGTACTGGTCCACCGGGTCGACGAAGCTGACGCCAAACGCCCGGTCGGTGAAGTCAGCGCACTTCTGCGCCGTGGCGCACAGGCGCACCGCCTCTTCCAGGTTGGTAGCAAAGAACGTGGTCTGCCAGTGGGCGCTGAAGCCTTTCTCGTCGATGGCGCGGCGGCTGGGCAGGAAGTTGCCGATGAAGCTCGGGTGCGGCCAGTTGGCGCGCATGTCCACGGTACTGCTGCGCCCGACCGGCAGTACGGCCAGTTGCCCGGTGCCCAGCAGGTCGAGGTCGAAGGCATAGGTGAACTCCCGGGCCTGCGGCTCGCTGAACTGCGGCAGGTCCACATGCACGCCGCCAGGCAACCAGTCGACACCGTTGCCGGGCTGGAACGGCAGGCGCTGGTCGTCCAACTTCAGCTCAAGGCTGTTCTCGATGCCGCGGATATCACTGATGCCGACCATCAGCCGCGGCTTGTCGAAGCGATAGTCGTCGTAGTCCTTCTCGATCCCCCAACGCTCGGGCAGCTCGAAGCGGCCGCTGATCCTGCTCTTGGCATGGAACAGGCGCGCCTGGTAGATGCCCCGGGCACGCAGCTCGGTATCGACGCCCACATCCATTTCGAAGGTTTCCGGCAGGAAGTACAACTGGCCGTGGACCGTGCTGGTTTCCTGGACGCTCTTGCCGTCCTTGTCGATCCAGCGGCGCTCGTACTTGCGATAGGGCACCACCACCACCGGGCCGCTGACCAGCTGGTCGAAGCTGGAGCTCGCGGCGATCTCGCCGAGCACGTTGTTGCGCAGTTGCTGACGTTCGTCGATCAAGCCGCCAATCATCAGCAGGGGAATCAGCAGCAGCAGGATCAGCACGGCGATCAGGCCAAGCTTGAAACCTAGGGTCTTGTTCATGGGGTTGGGCTCCGTTTGCGATGCGGGCAGTGTCTGCCCGCTGCGTGGAGCCCTTGGGGAGGAAATGTGGAGATTGTGTGGAGATTGGCGCGGTCAGCAGAAAGCCTGTGGGAGCGGGCTACTTGCCTCTCAGGTAAGTCGCCGCGCCGGCAGCCACAACCTCACCCGCACGCCACCCTCGACGTTGTCCACCGCCAGCGCCCCGCCATGCAACTGCATCACCTCGGCCACGAAGTTCAGCCCCAGCCCGGTGCTCTTGCGCCCGGTGCCGGGCCTTGGCAGCGAATAGAAGCGCTCGCTGACCCGGCCCAGGGCATATTCGGGGATCGCCTGCCCCTGGTTGAACAGGCTCAAGGCTACCCGCTCGCCATCGCGCTCCAGCTCGAAGGCCAATGCGCCTTGCTGCGGGGTGAAGTCCAGCGCGTTGTCCAGCAGGTTGGCCAGCGCCTGGCGCATCAGGAACGGATCGCACAGCAGCCTGAGGCCCGCCGGAATGCGCTGGCGCACCTGCAACCCGGCACCGTCGATCCTCGTGCCATGGGCCAGCAGCAGCTCGTCGATCAACGCCGCCACCGCCACCTGCTGCTCGTCCTCCAGGGCCTGCATCTGTTCGACCCGGGCCAGGTTGAGCAGCCGCTCGATCATCTGCTGCAAGCGGTCGCTCTCGCGCTCGATATTGCCGGCAAAGCGCGCCCGCTGCTCTTGCGGCATGTCACCCTGCAGCAGTTCCGAGGCGCCACGGATCGCCGCCAGCGGGCTCTTGAGTTCATGGGTGAGTGTGTGCACATAGCGTTCGACGTAGGCCTTGCCTTCCAGCTGGGTACGCATGCGCTCCACCGCCGTGGCCAGTTGCAGCAGCTCGCCGCCCTTGTAGTGCGGCAGCGCGGCACGCTGGCCCTCGCTGACCGCCTGGGCGTAATGAGTGAGGCGGCGCAGCGAGCGAGTCAGCCACCACGACAGCGCCGCCCCCACCAACAGGCCGAGCACGATCAGCCCGAGGCCGAGGATCAGCAGGCGCCGCTCGGAGCGGTCGATGTAAGGCTGCAGCGAGCTGTTGGGCTTGGCCACGGTGACCACGCCGATGATCTGGCCGCCGTCGAGGATCGGCGCCGCCACATGCATCACCGAGGTGCTTTCATCATCCGGGTCGCTGCGGGTCGAGCGTGCGCCGTACTGGCCACGCAAGGTCAGGTAGACGTCATTCCAGCGCGAATAGTCCTTGCCCACGTCCCGGCCGCTGGAGTCGAGCAGTACGACGCCCTTGGCATCGGTCACGTAGATCCGGTGGCTGACCTGGTTTTTCGCCAGCCCCCAGATCTGCGCGCTCGGGCGCCGCTCGCCATAGGAGGCCAGTACCTGCGACAGGCGGCTCTGGGTCAGGGTGCCGTTCTTCACATCGTCATGAAGGATCTCGGCCAGCAGGTTGGCGGTGTCCACCAGGGTTTCTTCCGATGACTGACGCACCACCGGGCGGATCTGCTCGCGCACCGTGTTGAGCAGGAAGTAACCCGCCAGGCCGACGAACAGGAAGTACACCAGGAAGATGCGAATCCCCAGGCGCATCAGGCGTGCTCCGGGCTGTAGCTATAGCCCAGGCCGCGGTGCGTCTGGATCGCCTCGGCGTCGGGCGCGACCTGGCGCAGCTTGGCGCGCAGGCTCTTGATATGGCTGTCGATGGTGCGCTCGTAGCCCACGTCCGAAGCCACGCCCAAGCCATCGAGCAGTTGCTCGCGGCTGAACACCCGGCGGGGTTGCTCGAGCAGGCTTTGCAACAGGCGAAACTCATGACGGGTAAGCGCCAGCGCCTGACCCCGGTAGCTGATGCGCATCGCCAGGGTATCGAGCTGGAACGGCGTGCTGTCGCTGGCCACTTCAACCCTCGGCGCCATGCGCTTGAGGATCGCCCGTACCCGCGCCGCCACCTCGCGGGGGCTGAACGGCTTGACCACGTAGTCGTCGGCGCCGATCTCCAGGCCCAGCACGCGGTCGATCTCGGCGTCGCGGGCACTGAGGAACATCACTGGCACCTCGCTGAAACGGCGCAACTGGCGGCAGGTCTCGAAGCCACTGATATCGGGCAGGCCGATATCGAGGATCACCAGATCGGCCGGGCGCAGGCGCTGCTGCTCGACGGCGGCGCTGCCGAGGGTCACCCACTCGGTGCTGTGGCCATCGGCCTGCAGGGCGTAGATAAGGGTATCGGCGATGGCGGATTCGTCTTCGACGATGAGGATGTGGGGCATCTGAGCGGCAAGCCTCGAGCTGCAAGCTTCAAGTGAAAGCGGATCGCGGCAACTTACACCGATCCGCCGTTTCTTGCAGCTTGTCGCTCTATGCTTGCAGCTGCTGCATCAGCAACCCGGATTGCCTGCCGTGAACTTCTCGCGCGGGTCCACCGCCGCCTTGAACTTGCGCAGGGCCTTGGAGCCGATCAACAGCGGATAGCGGAAATTGCTGCGGTCGACCAGGTTGACCTCCACGGTGCGCTTGACATCGCCCAGGCACATTTCCAGGTCGATCACCGGGCGATGCGAGAGCGCTGGCGACTCCTCCTCGTCATCTTCCTCGGCGCGGTTCTTGATCTTGCTGATACGCGACACTTCATGCTCGTAGAGCTTGTCGCTGGCGCCCTCGGTCGCCAGGCGGAAGCGCACCCACTCGTTGCCATCACGTTTGAACATCTCGATGTCCTTGGCCGACAGCGAAGCGGTCCAGGCGCCGGTATCCATCTTGGCTTTGAGGGTCTGGCCGATCTCCGGCAGCTTGATGTTCTCGTAACGGCCATAGAGCGTAGGTTCCGCGGCCATTACCGGCAGCGCCAGAAGGGACAGCAGGGCAAGCAAGGGTTTCACAGGGCAGGCTTCCTTGAGAGGGGTCAGTGCTTAGACTGTGCGGGCAGGATAGGTTCGTCGCCACAGGTTAAACAACACAATGTGAAACATTTGTCCCAGTTAATGGACGTACGACGTTTGGCTAAGGGCCATACCCTGCTTATCATTGCCAACCGTTCACCTCACACAACAAGAGTCCCCTTATGCGTCGCCTGCTGACCGGCATCCTCACCCTCACCCTGCTGCTGCTCAACACCCTGGTGCTGATCGGCCCGCTGCTGGTCTTCGCCCTGCTCAAGCTGGTGCTGCCGGGCCGTGGCCGCGACTACGCGTCGGCCGCGGTGATGTGGATCGCCGAAACCTGGTCGGAAATCGACAAGGCCATCTTCGCCCTGTGCATCCCCACCCAGTGGGACATCCGCGGCGTCGACACGCTGCGCCAGGACACCTCGTACCTGTGCGTGAGCAATCACCAGACCTGGGTGGATATCCCGGCGCTGATCGAGAGCCTCAACCGCCGCGTGCCGTTCTTCAAGTTCTTCCTCAAGAAAGAGCTGATCTGGGTACCGCTGCTGGGCCTGGCCTGGTGGGGCCTGGATTACCCGTTCATGAAGCGCTACAGCAAGGCCTTCCTCGACAAGCACCCCGAACTCAAGGGCAAGGACCTGGAGATCACCAAGGCCGCCTGCGAGCTGTTCAAGCGCCAGCCGGTGACCGTGGTCAACTACCTCGAAGGCACCCGCTTCACCGAGGCCAAGCGCGCCGAGCAGCAATCGCCCTACCGTCACCTGCTCAAGCCCAAGGCCGGCGGCGTGGCTTTCGTGCTGGCGGCGCTGGGCGAGCAGCTGGATGCGCTGCTCGATGTGACCATCGTCTACCCGGGCGACAAGGCGCCGGGGTTCTGGGACCTGCTCAACGGCAGCATCAGCCGGGTGATCATCGACATCCGCGTGCGCGAACTGGACCCGGCGCTGTGCGAGGGCGATTACGAGAACGACCCGGCGTTCCGTCAGACGGTGCAGGCCTGGGTCAACCAGCTGTGGCTGGACAAGGACCAGCGGATCGCGCAGTTGCGCGCAGAGATGCGCTGAAACCAATGGCCCTGTCGCGCTCTTGCCCGCGATAGGGCCTACAAATACCTCACCAAACCCCGATTAAAATCCAGATTTATAATCAACATAAGGAACTCTTTGTTTGTCACCACCCACCTGAGTGGATAAAAATCGATCAACCACAACTACAAGAAAAGCCAGGATCGATCGATGGCCAACCCTCCCTGCTCCGCCCCCGCGCAACTGCGCCGCGTCCTGGGCCTGCCCGCCCTGGTGTTCTTCGGCCTGGTGTACATGGTCCCGCTGACCATCTTCACCACCTACGGCATCGTCACCGAACTCACCGGTGGCCGCACCGCCGCTGCCTACCTGGTCACCCTGCTGGCCATGCTGTTCACCGCCACCTCCTACAGCTTCATGGTCAAGCGCTTCCCGGTCGCGGGCTCGGCGTACTCCTACACCAACATGGCGTTCGGCCCCAACGTGGGTTACCTGGCGGGCTGGTCGCTGCTGCTCGACTACCTGTTCATCCCGATGATCAATTACCTGCTGATCGGGCTTTTCCTCAACATCGCCTTCCCGGCCATCCCGGCCTGGGCCATCGTGCTGGCGGCCATCGCCGTGGTGACCGTGCTCAACGTGGTCGGCATCCACTCGGTGGCCAAGACCAGCAACCTGATCGTCGGCGCGCAGATCGTCTTCATCGGCGTGTTCGTCGCCCTGTCCTGGCAGGGCATGGCCGGACAGCCGGTGGACCTGCTGGCGCCGCTGCGCGGTGATGGCAGCGCGCCGGGCTTCGGTGCCTTGATGGCAGGGGCGGCGGTGCTGTGCCTGTCGTTCCTCGGCTTCGATGCCGTGTCGACCCTGGCCGAAGAATGCAAGGACGCCCGCCGCGACGTGCCGCGGGCGATCATCCTCACCACCCTTGGCGCCGGGCTGCTGTTCACCGTGCTGGCCTACGTCAGCCAGCTGGTACTGCCGGGCAGCACCTTCGCCAACACCGATGCCGCCGCCAACGAAGTGATGATGACGGCCGGCGGCCAGTTCCTCGCCAACTTCTTCACCGCTGCCTTCGTTGCCGGCAGCCTGGGCTCGGCGCTGGCCTCGCAGGCGGCGGTGTCGCGTATCCTGTTCACCATGGGCCGCGACCGCGTGCTGCCGCAGCGCAGCTTCGGCTACCTGTCGCCGCGCTTCGGCACGCCGGTGTTCGCCACCCTGCTGGTGTCGGCGTTCTCGCTGCTGGCACTGGTGATCGACCTGGCCACCCTCGCCTCGCTGATCAGCTTTGGCGCGCTGGTGGCGTTCTCGGCGGTGAACCTGGCGGTGGTGAAGACGCACCTGATGGATCACGCCGGGCAGCGCACGCCGCTGGGCCTGCTGCGCTATGGCGCGGTGCCGCTGGTGGGGTTGAGCCTGACCTTGTGGCTGTGGACCAGCCTGTCGGCGCTGACGCTGGTGATCGGCTTGTGCTGGTTTGCGTTGGGGCTGGCGTACCTGGCGGTACTCACTGCCGGTTTCCGCAGGCCGGTGCGGCTGGTGGATTTCTCCGAAACCGCGTAGCCCCGCATGTCTCCTGCAGGAGCAGCGGTGCACCGTTCCTGCAGAGGATGGGATCAGACCGACGGGGTATTTACCGCCGGGCTACCCCACAAACTCCCCAGGTTTTGCAGCAACGACCCGGCAATCCCCTGCTGCCCCAGGTACTGCAGGATCAACGGCGCAAACTGGCCGATCATCCCGGTATCCATGCCCAGCGCCTTGAAGGCGTTGTCCAGGTCATTGCGGTTTTCGACTTCACCGCCCAGCGCATTGCTCAGGGCCGAGCTGTTCTTGTCATTGCCCAGCAACTGCCCCAGCCCGTTCAGCCCACCCAGCGCATTGTTGCCCGACAGCAGGTCGAGCCCCGGCACAGCCTTGGTCAACTGCCCGTAGTCATCGCCGCTGAGGTTGTTGCGCGCCAGGCCCAACATGGCCCCCGCACCGCCGATGGCCTGTTCGGGGGTGATCTTCAATTCGCTGCCCAGCGTATTGAGCAGGTTGGCTTGGGCGGCCGGCGCTTGCCCCTGGGCCTGCTGGTTCTGGTTCTGCATGGCCGAGACGGCATTGGCCGCATCGCTCAGGTTGAAGGCGAACACCGGGCTTGCGGCCAGGGTCATCAGGGTTGCCAGGGTGAATGCTTTCATGGGGAGGGACCTCGTCGGCCGGAATGGCCGGGAAACGAGGGGTTGGACTGGGGTGCCGGGGGTTTGTTCCGGGCCGGCCATCGGTGTTCATCCCAGGGTCCAATCGCTGGCAAGCCAGCTCCCACAGTGGATTGCATAACAGCCTGAGGCCTGCGCTGTATCTGTGGGAGCCGTCTTACCGGCGATGGGCCGCACAGCGGCCCCGGCTATTTCAGTCCGGCTGATAAAAGCCCGAGGCAGGCACCTGTTTCAACGCCCCCACCAGCGCATCGACCTGCCCCCACGCGACGGTCAGATGCTGCAGGCTCGACGCCTGGAGCTGCTTCAGATCGCCGTCGGTCGTCAGTTCCTGGGCGTGGTAGCCGTCGGTATAGGCGATGAACATGAAATGGCAGACGTTCATCAGCACTTCCTCGATGGGCACGGCGCCTTCGAGGATGGCAGTGGAGAGGGATTGGCCGGGTGGGAGTTGGAATTTGGCGTAGAGGTCTTCGGGTGGGTCGGGGACGATTTTCTTCATGGCAGTCACCTGAATGCAGTGATGCTGCACCATTCGTTTCCACACAAAAGGGTGGCAGCTGTACACGGGGTGGAAACCCGGATGCATTCAGGAAAACCCGGTAGGCATAAAGCCTCCCGCGTACAGCCGCCATAACGACACGTTCCAGAATGCGTATCCGGGTTTCCACACCCGATCGCTGAACCGACAGCGACCGGGAAAGCCTAGTAGGCAGGATTTCCCCGGACAATCAGACGTGTATCGACAGATTGTGTAGGGTAATTCCTGCGACCAAATCTCGTCAGCGGAAAACAACCTGTGACCCAGTAGGAAGATTCCCAGGACCTAGCATTTTTTACAGTTGCCGGCTGCAGATCTGGGCCGCAGAGTCATGTAACAGAAAGCTCACTGTCGGAGCCCCCATGGTACAGGAACGCAGCCAATTTCCAGTAGCAGCATTGTTTGCAACGGATAGACAGAGAACAATCCTGCACCACCTGACAAGCGACAGGAGAGTTGCATTTTCCTACACAGCTTTTGGGCATGACCAGATCGACAATGAAAAACTCTCATTACTGGGCTACATGGGTGAACCACGAACAAAGCACGGCGGATACTTACTCGGAACTGGGTACCGCACTTACAACCCAAGCTTGATGCGGTTCCAGTCACCAGACAGCTACAGCCCATACAGCACTGGCGGTATAAACAGCTACACATACTGCCAGGGTGACCCGATCAACCACACAGACTCAACCGGCCACTCTCGAGTTCGCAGCAACAGCCTTTCACTAAGCCAACCAACACGTGCAAACAACAACTACGAGGCACAGGCTATTTTGACCAGACTCAAAAGAGCCAGATCTACTGACTCCTTTGTTCCGCGCCCCAACCCGCTCGATGCCATTATTGAACCCGACACAAGAAATACGATACTCAACCAACTCAACGGCAAGGATCTTGGCGCACTTTCTAGTGCATCTCGAGATTTTCGTGACGAGATCGAGGCGCTTTCATTAGGCAACGCACAGAACCTGTTCAATCCTCACGATATTAGACTGGCCTCTCAGGGTAAATGGCCCGGGGTTCTTTCAAAAGATGTAACTGAAAAAAGGCTAGCCCACATGGAACTTGCCACCGAGATAAACAATATAGCTCGCCTGCAGACAGCTGATAATGGAGTACAAGATGTGGGCTTGGCTTACTTCACAATTCGCCGACTTGCAATTCAAACCGATAGATATTACAGAAACTCCGGAATACCTGAGTCCGACCCGATCTCGGGAAGAAGAAATGCCATACGTCTTGGGTAGCCCCCAAAACCCGAAGCATTCGACCGTAAAAAACAGCATAAACGCAAGAAGACAAAATTAAATATGTACCATACCAGATAGAAGCGAGCACGAACGGTGCGAATATATCAGCATACGATGAGAAAAGCGGACTAATGCCTCTCTCAAGGCATTAGTCCCCGACGTCAGATCACACGGCACTAAACGTCCCTGTGCGGATCAATCACCAATTTCTTCGGCCCCCCCGCATCAAACTCCCCATCCCCCTCAAGTGCCTGATCCAGACTGATCACCTGCCCCCCCACCACTTCGGCGATGTTGATGCGGTCCCACATGATCGCCTGCATCAGCTGGCGGTTGTACTTCATGGTCGGGGTCTGCCCGGTGTGGAAGCTGTGAGACTTGGCCCAATCCAGTCCGAAGCGAATGCTCAGCGCACCGATCTTGGCGGCGGCATCCACCGCGCCCGGATTTTCGGTCATGTACAGGCCCGGGGCCGCATGTACCTGTTATTTCTGCCAGTAGCCGCACACCCAACACTTGGTCAATAGTCTGCTGCAACGCCAATCAGTCCCTGGTTACAAACAGGAGCCCTGCATGAAACACCTCGACAAAGACGGCCAACTGCACAGCATTCTGCGCAATGCCGACAGACCGCTGGCAAACTACAACCCAGCCTGCGGTGCTCGCCTGCTTGCAACCGACAGCAAAGGTTCGTTGTTGGCCAGGCTCAATGAAACGTCTGAGCAAAACCATGCCTATACCGCTTACGGTCACGCTCCGACAATACAGGCCTTCGGAACACTGCTCGGATTCAATGGCGAGTGTGTTGAGCCCGTAACGGCGTGCTATCTGCTTGGCAACGGCTACCGCGCATACTCCCCGATGTTGATGCGGTTTCACTCACCCGACAGCTGGAGCCCGTTTGGGAGGGGAGGGCTAAACGCTTATATGTACTGCAGCGCCGACCCGATCAATCATTCCGATCCGAGCGGGCATGTGCTGATACTTATCAATCCTGCGCCCGCCGAAATCGCGCCCAGAGCACCCAGGGTTCTACAGAGCAAGCGCACTCCCATCGTACAGCGCTTCAAGGTAGACCATAAGAAAACGGTGACCAAAACGACCATCGATACTACTCGGCAAGGCGAGACTACGCAAATCGAGACTATTAAATTTACCTATACAACAAAAACGACGACTGAGCTTTTCGAAGTGATCGCCAATCCGCACAAAAGCCAAGACACGGTGCATGTCACAAGAACTAACCTGGATAGTTTCCTTGAATTGAGCAATAAAATTTTCAACATAGAAACAGCCAACGCAAAGTATGGCTTGACCAGCACTTCCAGTTCTGCCCATCTGAAAAACCTGCAGAATTTTCGTGACGGCCTGACTTTTGTGGGACAACAGTTGGCCAGCAGATCCACCGATCCGAGAGCCCCCGATGCTACGGTGCAGGCGGGCTCTACAATCAGGCGGAATGACGAGTAGAAAAATGCCCCTCACTGGGAGGGGCATCGCTTAGCAAATCAGGCCGCCCCCCACATTTTGTGGGGGTCGATCACAAACTTCTTCGGCACCCCGGCATCAAACTCGCCATAGCCTTCCGGCGCCTGGTCGAGGTTGATCACCTGCACCCCCACCACCTCCGCGATATTGATGCGGTCCCACATGATCGCCTGCATCAACTGGCGGTTGTACTTCATGGTCGGGGTCTGCCCGGTGTGGAAGCTGTGGGACTTGGCCCAACCCAGGCCAAAGCGGATGCTCAGCGCGCCAATCTTGGCAGCGGCATCCACCGCGCCCGGGTCTTCGGTCACGTACAGCCCTGGGATACCGATGCTGCCGGCAACGCGCGTCACTTGCATCAGCGAGTTGAGCACGGTGGCCGGGGCTTCATGCTTGGCGCCTTCATGGCCATGGCCACGGGCCTCGAAACCGACGGCATCGACAGCGCAGTCCACTTCCGGCTCGCCGAGGATATCGACGATCTGCTCGTGCAGCGGAGTGTCCTTGGACAGGTCGACCACCTCGAAGCCCTGGGATTTTGCATGGGCCAGGCGCAGCGGGTTAAGGTCGCCGACGATCACGCAGGCGGCGCCCAGCAGACGAGCGGACGCTGCGGCAGCCAGGCCGACCGGGCCGGCACCGGCGACATACACCGTGCTGCCCGGGCCAACGCCAGCGGTAACGGCACCGTGATAGCCAGTGGGCAGGATATCGGACAGGCAGGTCAGGTCACGGATCTTCTCCATGGCCTTGTCGCGGTCGGGCAGTTTCAGCAGGTTGAAGTCGGCGTACGGCACCAGCACGTATTCGGCCTGGCCGCCGGTCCAGTCGCCCATGTCCACATAGCCGTAGGCGCCGCCAGCGCGGGCCGGGTTGACGGTAAGGCAGACACCGGTGTGCATCTCTTTGCATGAGCGGCAACGGCCGCAGGCGACGTTGAAAGGTACCGACACCAGGTCGCCGATCTTCAGGCGCTCGACATCACGGCCCAGCTCGACGATTTCACCGGTGATTTCGTGGCCGAGTACCAGGCCGACCTGGGCAGTGGTGCGGCCACGAACCATATGCTGGTCGGAGCCGCAGATATTGGTGGAGACCACCTTGAGGATGACACCGTGCTCGATCTTCTTGCCGCGCGGGTCCTGCATCTTGGGGTAGTCGATCTTCTGCACCTCGACCTTGCCCGCGCCGAGATACACCACTCCACGGTTACCAGACATGCTCTTACCTCGCTTGATTTGTATTTATGCAGCGGTGGTGGAAAGCGCCGCCTTTCCGTGGGCGGCCTGTGTTACTGGAATGAAGGGATTGTGGGCTTGATGGGGGATGGGGCGGTGACTGGATGCGACAGGGGGATACCTGTTTGCGGCGCACCATCTGTCGTAAAAAAACCATCGCGGGGCAAGTCGCATCGACGCACCGCGATGGTTTCGGTTTAGAGAACGACGGTGCGATTGGCGTTAAGGAACACCCGCCGTTCGATGTGATAACCGACCGCCCGCGCCAGGGTCAGGCACTCGATGTCCCGCCCCTTGGCGATCAGGTCTTCCGGGTAGTGGCTGTGATCCACCACCTCCACACCCTGGGCAATGATCGGCCCTTCGTCCAGGTCGTTGTTGATGTAGTGCGCGGTGGCACCGACCATCTTCACGCCCTTGTTGTAGGCCTGGTGATACGGCTTGGCGCCCTTGAAGCCAGGCAGCAGCGAGTGGTGGATGTTGATCGCCCAGCCATCCAGCCGGCGGCACAGCTCCGGCGACAGCACTTGCATGTAGCGGGCGAGGATCACCAGTTCGGCGCCGCTCTCCTCGATTACCTGCAGCACCTTGCGCTCCTGCGCCGGCTTGTCGTTGGGGTCGAGGGCGAAGTGGTAGTAGGGAATCTTGTGCCAGTGCGCCAGCGGCTCCAGGTCGGGGTGGTTGGACACCACCGCGACCACATCCATGGCCAACTGGCCGATGCGTTGGCGGTACAGCAGGTCGTTCAGGCAATGGTCGGCCTTGGACACCATGATCACCACCTTGGGGCGGTGATTCGGCGCGGTCAGCTCGAAGGCCATGCCGAAGGCTTCGCTGCGTTCGGCGAGGCCGGCACGGAAGCCCTCCTCGTCGAAGCCGTCCGCGGCGCGGAACTCCACACGTATGAAGAACCGCCCCGAAAGCCGGTCATCGAAAGAATGGTGCTCGGTGACGTAGCAGCGCTGCTCGTAGAGGTGACGCGTCACCACATCGACCGTGCCGAGCATGCTCGGGCAGTCGGCGGTGAGAATCCAGGTGTCCGGTGCCCGACTCATGGTGCTGCTCCTTAGGCTTCGATGGCCAGGCCGTACTCGGCCGATGCGTCCTGCAGCCACAGCCACCAGTAGTCGGAGAAGCTGCGGCGAATCACCAACTCCCAGGTGTCCTCGGCGGTGCGGCGGATCACCAGTTGCGACTTGGCGAACACGGTGCCGACGGCCTTGCCGACCGGGAAGTTGTTCGGGTGTACATCATAGCTGGTGGATTTCATCAGCACGTCGCGCACGTTGGGGCCGCGCAGCTCGAGCAGGGTCTGCCCACCGGTGACGTTGACCACCTGGATATGCTGGCCGTCGAGGGCATCGCGCAGCTTCTGCTCCACAGTGAACTCCTGGCCGCCGGGGACGATCAGCAGCCACTCGTCCGGGCCGACCCATTGCAGCGACATCTCGCTGTTGGCGACCACGGTCAGGGCCACCGGCAGCTCCAGGCCAAGGGCCTTGTGCACGCCGCCGGCGAAGGCCTGGTCATGGCCGTCGCCACGCAGGGTCAGGTGGCCGAGGAATTTCTTTTCGCGCAGGGTCACGCCTGCGTTCTTGCGGCCCTTGCCGACCAGGCTGGCCAGGTCGGCGTGGTGCAACGGCGACTGAGCCTTGGCTTCAGGGCCGGGGTTTTGCTGGAAGACGTTGATAGCGCTCATTTCTTACCTGCCTTGAATTCGTGTTCGTCGAAGCGATGCAGCAACTGGATGGATGCGCTGGCCCCATCGCTGGCAAGCCAGCTCCCACAGGGACCGCATCGACCTCAGGAACTGCATCGAACCTGTGGGAGCCGGCTTGCCGGCGAAGGGCCTGGCCTGCCCCCACAGGGCCCGGAATCAAACGTTCTGCCGCTCACCCTTCGGATCGAAGAACACCGAAGACACGATTTCCGCCTCGATCACGCTGCCATCGGCCTGCGGCGAATACACCCGCTCGCCCATGCGCTTGAGGCCGCCCTTGACCACGCCCATGGCGAACGAATAGCCCAGGGAGTTGGCCGCGTAGCTGGAGGTGACGTGGCCGACCATGTCCATCGGGATCGGCTGCTTGGGGTCGAACACCAGCTGGGCGCCCTCCGGCAGCCACACGTTCGGGTCCACGGGCTTGAGGCCCACCAGCTGCTTGCGATTGTCGCGGGTGGTGTCTTCACGGTTCATGCCGCGCAGGCCGATCCACGAGAAGGCCTTGTTGCGGCCCACGCACCAGCTCATGTTGAGGTCATCCGGGGTCATCGAGCCGTCGGTGTCCTGGCCGACGATGATGAAGCCCTTCTCGGCGCGCAGCACGTGCATGGTCTCGGTGCCGTACGGGGTCAGGTTGTACTTTTTGCCCGCCTCGACGATCTGTTCCAGCACGCCCATGGCGTAGTTGGCCTGCACGTTGATCTCGTACGACAGCTCGCCGGTGAACGAGATGCGGAACACCCGCGCCGGCACGCCGCCGACCAGGCCCTCCTTCCAGCTCATGAACGGGAAGCCGTCCTTGTCCAGGTCGATGTCGCTGACCTCGGCCAGCAGCTTGCGGCTGTTGGGCCCGGACAGGGTCATGGTCGCCCAGTGGTCGGTGACCGAGGTGAAGAACACCTTCATTTCCGGCCATTCGGTCTGGTGGTACAGCTCCAGCCATTGCAGCACGCGGGCCGCGCCGCCGGTG
The DNA here is from genome assembly GCF_057809275.1 of Pseudomonas sp. FG36. Taxonomy (NCBI): domain Bacteria; kingdom Pseudomonadati; phylum Pseudomonadota; class Gammaproteobacteria; order Pseudomonadales; family Pseudomonadaceae; genus Pseudomonas; species Pseudomonas sp. FG36. The sequence continues at coordinate 182,038 of NZ_JBMDJQ010000004.1, read as the reverse complement.
GTGGTGGTCATGATGAAGTGGTTGTCGCCGACACAGGCGGTCACGCCGTCGTCGAAGACCATGCCGTCTTCCTTGCACATCAGGCCGTAGCGGGCCTTGCCCACGTCGAGCTTGGTCCAGGCGTTGCTGTAGATGCGGTTGAGGAACTCGCGGGCGTCCGGGCCCTGGATGTCGATCTTGCCCAGGGTCGAGGCGTCCAGCAGGCCGACGCTGTCACGCACGGCTTTGCATTCGCGGGCCACGGCGGTGTGAATGTCTTCGCCGGGCTTGGGGAAGTACCACGGGCGCTTCCATTGGCCGACGTCCTCGAACTCGGCGCCGTTCTTGACGTGCCAGGCATGCAGGGCGGTGAAGCGCACCGGTTCGAACAGGTGGCCGCAGTGCCGGCCGGCTACCGCGCCGAAGGTCACCGGCGTGTAGTTGGGGCGAAACATGGTGGTGCCCATTTCCGGGATGCCTATCCCGAGCGAACGGGCGGCGATGGCCAGGCCGTTGATGTTGCCCAGCTTGCCCTGGTCGGTGCCGAAGCCCAGCGCGGTGTAGCGCTTGACGTGCTCGACCGACTCGAAGCCTTCGCGGGTGGCCAGCTCGATGGCCGCGGCGGTGACATCGTTCTGCTGGTCGACGAACTGCTTCGGCGCACGGGCGGTGCCTTTGTCGTGGGGCACCTGGAACAGCGCCACGGTGGCCTCTTCCTTGCGCGCCAGGGTTTTCGGCAAGGTGCCGACGCTGGCCTTGAAGCCGGCCTCGGTGGCGGCGCGAACACCGCCTTCGAAACCGTCGGCGATCACGTCACCGAGGGCGTAGACGCCGTTCACGCCACCGACGCACACGCGCTTCTGCGGGGCATCGCCCGGCACGAAGCCGAGGATGTCTTCACGCCACACCGGGCGACCGCCCAGGTGCGAGGCCAGGTGCACCACCGGGCTGTAGCCGCCGGAGGTGGCGATCAGGTCGCAGTCGAGGGTTTCACCGGGGCTGGTGACCTTGTGCGCCTGCACATCGATGGCGGCCACGCGGGCGCCGGTGACGTGCTTGCTGCCCTTGGCCTCGATCACGGCGCTGGAGGTGAGGATGCGGATGCCCTTGGCACGAGCCTCTTCGACCAGCGAACCGCGTGGGTTGTGGCGGGCGTCGGCGATGGCGACCACTTGCAGGCCGGCGTCGTGCCAGTCCAGCGCGGCGCGGTAGGCATGGTCGTTGTTGGTCGACAGCACCAGCTTGCGGCCTGGGGCCACGCCGTAGCGGCGCACGTAGGTGGACACGGCGCCAGCGAGCATGTTGCCCGGCAGGTCGTTGTTGCCGTACACCAGCGGGCGCTCGTGGGCGCCAGCCGCCAGTACTACGCGGTTGGCGCGCACGCGGTGCACGCGCTGACGCACCTGGCCGATCGGGGCGCGGTCGCCGAGGTGGTCGGTGAGCCGCTCATGGATAGTGAGGAAGTTGTGGTCGTGGTAGCCGTTGACCGTGCTGCGCGGTAGCAGGGTAACTTCCGGCAGGCTTTCCAGCTCGGCCACAACCGCATTGACCCAATCGGCGGCCGGTTTGCCGTCGAGGGTTTCGCGGCTGTCGAGCAAGGTGCCGCCGAATTCTTCCTGCTCGTCCGCCAGGATCACCCGTGCGCCACTACGGGCGGCAGCCAGCGCGGCGGCCAGGCCGGCAGGGCCGGCGCCGACGATCAGCACGTCGCAGTGCTGGTTCATGTAGTCGTAGCTGTCCGGGTCGTTCTGCAGCGGCGCGCGCCCCAGGCCCGCGGCCTTGCGGATGTACTTCTCGTAGGTCATCCAGAACGACTTGGGGTACATGAAGGTCTTGTAGTAGAACCCGGGCGGCATCATGTTGCCGCCGACCTTGCCGATGATGCCCATCATGTCGTTGTTGACGTTCGGCCAGCCGTTGGTGCTGGTGGCCACCAGGCCTGCGTACAGGGCCTGCTGGGTGGCGCGCACGTTGGGGATCTGGGTGGCTTCGCTGGCACCGATCTGCAGGATCGCGTTCGGCTCTTCGGTACCGGCGGCGATGATCCCGCGGGGACGCGAGTACTTGAAGCTGCGCCCGACGATATCGACGCCGTTGGCCAGCAGCGCGGCGGCCAGGGTGTCGCCGGCATAGCCCTGGTAGGTCTTGCCGTTGAAGGTAAAGTTCAGCACCTTGCTGCGGTCGATACGGCCGCCGCTGGCGAGGCGATAGGTCTGGCTCATACTTTTTCCCCTTGGCCCTTGGCGGTCGCTGGCGCGCTACTCTGTTTCGAGGCGGCGGTGACCTGAGGCTTCTCGCCGATCTTGTAGGTTTCCAGAATCTCGTAGGTCACGGTGTCGCGGGTGACGTTGAAGTACTGGCGGCAGCCGGCAACGTGATCCCACAGCTCGTGGTGGATGCCACGCGGGTTGTCGCGGAAGAACATGTAGGTGCCCCACTCCTCGTCGGAGCAGGCGTTCGGGTCCAGCGGGCGAGCGATATGGGCCTGGCCGGACGCGTGGAATTCTTCCTCGGAGCGCAGCTCGCCGCAGTGGGGACAGAAGATGTGCAACATGACGGTTGTCTCCGGGGTCAGTGGGCGACGGCAGCGGCGCCGTGTTCGTCGATCAGCGCGCCGTTGTAGAAACGGTCGATGGAGAATGGCGCGGCCAGCGGGTGCATCTCGCCCTTGGCCAGGCTGGCGGCAAACACGTTGCCCGAGCCCGGGGTGGCCTTGAAGCCGCCGGTGCCCCAGCCGCAGTTGAAGAACATGTTCTTCACCGGGGTCTTGGAGATGATCGGGCAGGCGTCGGGGGTGGTATCGACGATGCCGCCCCACTGGCGGTTCATGCGCACGCGGGAGAGGATCGGGAACATCTCGACGATCGCCTGCAGGGTGTGCTCGATGACCGGGTACGAACCGCGCTGGCCGTAGCCGACCCAGCCGTCGATACCGGCGCCGATCACCAGGTCGCCCTTGTCGGACTGGCTGATGTAGCCGTGCACGGCGTTGGACATGATCACGCTGTCGATGATCGGCTTGATCGGCTCCGATACCAGTGCCTGCAACGGGTGCGACTCCAGCGGCAGGCGGAAGCCGGCAAGCTTGGCCATGTGCCCGGAGTTGCCGGCGGTGACCACGCCGACGCGCTTGGCGCCGATGAAGCCCTTGTTGGTCTCCACGCCGATCACCGCGCCGTTCTCTTTGCGGAAGCCGATCACTTCGGTCTGCTGGATCAGGTCCACGCCCAGGGCATCGGCGGCACGGGCGAAGCCCCAGGCCACGGCATCGTGGCGAGCCACGCCGCCACGTCGTTGCACAGTGGCGCCGAGGATCGGGTAACGGGTGTTTTTCGAGCAGTCGAGATAGGGGATCTCGGCCGCCACCTGTTCGGTGCGGATCAGCTCGCCGTCGACGCCGTTGAGGCGGTTGGCGTTGACCCGGCGCTCGGAGTCGCGGATGTCCTGCAGGGTGTGGCACAGGTTGTAGACGCCGCGCTGGGAGAACATCACGTTGTAGTTGATGTCCTGCGAGAGGCCTTCCCACAGCTTCATGGCGTGTTCATACAGGTGCGCCGACTCGTCCCACAGGTAGTTGGAACGCACGATGGTAGTGTTGCGAGCGGTGTTGCCCCCGCCCAGGTAGCCCTTCTCGATCACCGCGACGTTGGTGATGCCGTGCTCCTTGGCCAGGTAGTAGGCGGTGGCCAGGCCATGGCCGCCACCGCCGACGATGACCACGTCGTAGACCTTCTTCGGCGTTGGCGTGCGCCACATGCGCTGCCAGTTCTCGTGATGGCTGAGGGAGTGCTTGAAGAGGCCGAAGCCCGAATAACGTTGCATGGTGTTCTGCTCCACTCAGCGGTAGACCGGGAAGTCGGCGCACAGCGCGGCGACGTTCTTGGCCACATCGGCCTCGACATCGGCGTCGCCCAGGTTGTCCAGCACATCGCAGATCCAGCCGGCCAGGGCCACGCACTGGGCGACCTTGAAGCCGCGGGTGGTGACGGCCGGGGTGCCGATGCGCAGGCCCGAGGTGACGAACGGCGACTGCGGGTCGTTGGGCACGGCATTCTTGTTGACGGTGATATGGGCGCGGCCCAGGGCGGCGTCGGCGTCCTTGCCGGTCAGGCCCTGGCGGATCAGGCTGACCAGGAACAGATGGTTGTCGGTGCCGCCGGACACCACGTCGTAGCCGCGCTCGATGAACACCTGGGCCATGGCCTGGGCGTTTTCGATCACTTGCTTCTGGTAGCTCTTGAACTCAGGCTCCAGCGCCTCTTTGAAGCACACCGCCTTGGCAGCGATCACGTGCATCAGCGGGCCGCCCTGGGCGCCGGGGAACACGGCTGCGTTGAGCTTCTTCTCGATCTCTTCGTTGGACTTGGCCAGGATCAGGCCACCACGCGGACCGCGCAGGGTCTTGTGGGTGGTGGTGGTGACCACGTCGGCGAAGGGGATCGGGTTGGGGTACAGGCCGGCGGCGACCAGGCCGGCGACGTGGGCCATGTCGACGAACAGCAGCGCGCCGACTTTATCGGCGATCTGGCGGAAACGCGGGAAATCCAGGGTCTTGGAGTAGGCCGAGAAGCCGGCGACGATCATCTTCGGCTTGTGTTCCACGGCCAGGCGCTCGACTTCGTCGTAGTCGATCAGGCCGGTTGCGGTATCGATCCCGTATTGAACGGCGTTATACAGCTTGCCCGAGGACGACACCTTGGCGCCGTGGGTCAGGTGGCCGCCATGGGCCAGGCTCATGCCCAGGATGGTGTCGCCGGCCTGCAGCAGGGCGAGATACACGGCGCCGTTGGCCGAGGAGCCGGAATGTGGCTGGACGTTGGCGTAATCGGCGCCGAACAGCTGCTTGGCGCGCTCGATGGCCAGCGCCTCGACTTTATCCACATGCTCGCAGCCGCCGTAGTAGCGCTTGCCTGGGTAGCCTTCGGCGTACTTGTTGGTCAGGCCGCTGCCCTGGGCCTGCATCACGCGCTTGCTGGTGTAGTTCTCCGAGGCGATCAACTCGATGTGATCTTCCTGGCGCTGTTCCTCGGCATTCATCGCCGCCAGCAGTGCGTCGTCGTAACCCTGGATCTGGTCTTGCTTGCTGAACATCGTGTATCTCCCGGCAGCGATCGTTTCTTGTCTGGTGAGGGTTTTCCCACCCTTTGCAGCGATGGTATGACCGGGCACGGCGGTACAGATGCCTGCGCGCGCCTTGCAATGGCGCGTTTACGACATTGCTACCCCAAGCGCCCCACAGCCCTGTGGGAGCCGGCTTGCCGGCGATGGGGCCAGACGCAGAACCATCGCTGGTTGAGCGAACGCTATCGCCGGCAAGCCGGCTCCCACAGGGATAGCGGTGGCCTGTATAGGCAACCGCCGAATCGATGGTTTAGAGTGCGTGCCTGCGTCGTAAAAAGGACAGGCGTCATGACCAATAACAACCAGCAATTCGCCAGCGACAACTATTCCGGCATCTGCCCCGAAGCCTGGGCCGCGATGGACAAGGCCAACCAGGGCCACGAACGCGCCTACGGCGACGACCAGTGGACCGAACGGGCCTCGGAGTACTTCCGCAAGCTGTTCGAGACCGACTGCGAAGTGTTCTTCGCCTTCAACGGCACCGCCGCCAACTCCCTGGCCCTGGCCTCGCTGTGCCAGAGCTACCACAGCGTGATCTGCTCCGAGACCGCCCACGTCGAGACCGACGAATGCGGCGCGCCGGAGTTCTTCTCCAACGGCTCCAAGCTGCTTACCGCGCCTAGCGTCAACGGCAAGCTCACCCCCGAGTCGATCCGCGAAGTGGCGCTCAAGCGCCAGGACATCCACTACCCCAAGCCGCGGGTGGTGACCCTCACCCAGGCCACCGAAGTAGGCACCGTCTACCGCCCCGACGAGCTCAAGGCGATCAGCGCCACCTGCAAGGAGCTGGGCCTGAACCTGCACATGGACGGCGCGCGCTTCACCAATGCCTGCGCGTTCCTCGGCTGTTCGCCGGCTGAACTGACCTGGAAGTCTGGCGTCGATGTGCTGTGCTTTGGCGGCACCAAGAACGGCATGGCGGTGGGCGAGGCGATCCTGTTCTTCAACCGCGACCTGGCCGAAGACTTCGACTACCGCTGCAAGCAGGCCGGGCAGTTGGCGTCGAAGATGCGCTTCTTATCGGCGCCATGGGTCGGTCTGCTCGAAGACGGCGCGTGGATGCGCCATGGCCAGCACGCCAACCACTGCGCGCAGCTGCTCGCGTCGCTGGTGAGTGACCTGCCGGGAGTGGAGCTGATGTTCCCGGTGGAGGCCAATGGGGTATTCCTGCAGATGCCGGAACCTGCGCTGGAGGCGCTGCGCAACAAAGGCTGGCGTTTCTATACCTTCATCGGTAGCGGTGGTGCGCGGTTCATGTGCTCGTGGGATACCGAGCAAGCGCGGGTGCGCGAACTGGCGGCGGATATCCGCAGCATCGTCGGCGCCTGACATTTTTGCCAGTTTCTCCGTTTTGGCACGCACGCTAATCTGCCCTCGTACCTGGCCAGGTCTCCCAACTGCGAGCTGAAATGGAGAAACACCATGAGCACTAAAAAGTCGAATGCGTCCGAAGCACTGGCCGCGCAACGCATCAAGGTGGGCGACAAGATCAACGGCCATGTGGTGACCGAGAAAGTCTGGACACGCGATACAGTGGGTAACTGCAAGGTGCATGTCGTCTATTTGGACGGTAACCGAGAGGATGTTGTGGTTCTCGACCCAGATGTTTCCTTCGCCATGGCTCTAGGCATGATCAGCACCAACGAAGTGTTCGACGGCAAACGGGTACAGACCGATTTCAGTAAAGTTGGCGATGACTGGCGGCCCACGCAATCGAATGCCGAAATGGTCGATATCACCACGCTCAGCTCGTGATGCCTCTGCAAGTGGCCTATCCAGCCATCTGAGCATCGGCTCGCTGGCGAGCACCGATTCAACCGTTGCTCACCAGCGAGCCGCCTACAGCCTGAACCCACCCATCTGCCGCGCCAAGTCATCGGCCAGCCCACGCAGCGCCTGGCACTCTTCCCGGCACCCCTGCACCTCGGCCGCCGTCTGCCGCGCCAGGTCGGAAATCCCCTGCACGGTCCGGTTGATCTCCTCGGTCACCGCCGACTGCTCCTCGGTCGCCGTGGCCACCTGATGGTTCATATCGCTGATCTGCTCGACTTGGTCGGTGATCGCCCCCAGCGACGTGCCCGTGAGCTGGCTGGACTCGACCCCATTGCCGGTCGCCTGCTGCCCCGCCTGCATCGACGACACCGCCGTGCCCGCACCCTGCTTGAGGCGCTGGATCATCTGCTGCACTTCGTCGGTGGACACCTGAGTGCGTCGCGCCAAGGTGCGTACTTCATCGGCGACCACCGCGAAGCCCCGGCCCATCTCGCCGGCCCGCGCTGCCTCGATGGCGGCGTTGAGCGCCAGCAGGTTGGTCTGCTCGGAGATGCTGCGGATCACCGCCAGCACTTCATCGATCGAGGCAACCTCGTCGGCCAGCTGGGTCACGGCCTCGGCGGCGCGCCCGATCTCCCCGGACATGCCCTCGATGTTGTGGATGGAGCGGCGCACCACCTCCCGCGCCTGCAGCGCCTCATCTCGCGCCGATTGCGAGGCGTGGGCGGCGGAGCCGGCGTTCTGGGCAATATCCTGCACGGTCAGGCCCATCTCGTGCACGGCGGTGGCGACCATCTCGGTCATTTCCTGCTGGCGGCCCGAGCGCTCGGCGGTGTTGTCCACCACCTGGGTTACCTGCTCCACCGACTGGTGCAGGCGTTCGGTGGTGCGCAGCACTTCGCCGATCAGGCCACGCTGGCTGTCGAGGAAACGGTTGAAGCCCCGGGCCAGGTCGCCCAGTTCGTCCTGGCGCGCATCGTCCAGGCGATGACTGAGGTCGCCCGCGCCACCACCGATCTGCACCAGTGCCGCCGTGACCTGGCGGATCGGCCGCACCAGCCCGCGCGCCAGCAGCACCACCAGCAACAACGAGATCAGCGCCACGCCGCCGCCAATCAGGCAGGTCTGCCAGATGGCCTGGCGCGCCTGGGCATAGATCTCGGCTTCCGGCACTTCGGCCACCAGCGTCCAGTTCAGGTCGCGCAAGGGCAAGCCCAAGGCCAGGTAGTCCTCGCCATCACGTTGGAAACGGCTGCTGCGCAGGCCCTCGCCGCCCACCAGCACAGCTTTCGCCGCCTCGACGTCCAGTTGCTCGGCAAGTTGACGCTTGCCGCTGAACTGCTGGTCGGGATGCACCTGGATCAGCCCGTCGTTGCGCACCAGGAACACCTTGCCGTGCTCGCCGAAGCTGAAGTCGTGGATCAGCCTGGACAGCTCGGTCATGCGCAGGCCCATGCCCGCCACGCCCACCAGCTGGCCGGCCTTTTCCACGCGATAGTCGATGAACAGCGCCAATTCGCCCGTGGAGCCATCGATGTCGATGTTCAGCATGCGTTCGGCGCCGCTGTCGATGTAGCCGTAGAACCAGTTGTCCTTGGGGTTGGCGCGGCTGAGGGTGCGGTCCAGGCCTTTTTCGTTGTAGTAGTTGCCACTCACCGTGGAGGCGAACAGGGTGGTAAAGGCGTGGTTGCGCTGCTTGGCGGCGTCGAGGTACTCGATGAACGCCGGCAGCGCGGCGGGATCTTCACCGGCAGCCAGCCAGTCGCGCAGGAGGGTGTTGCCGGCGATATCCGCGGCAGCCACCAGCGGGCGGCCGAGCATGCGCTCGATATCGTTGCGGATGGCCTCGATACTGGCCGGCAAGGCCGTATCGACCAGATAGCGTTCGGTCAGGCGATTGAGCGCCACCGTGTAGATCGCCACCACCACCAGGATGCTCGCCAGCAGGGCGGCGCCCATGCTCGCGATCAATTGCCATTGGATGCTCCGCCGCCAGATGCGCATGTGCCACTCCCCGATAATTATTGTTTTTCGGGAAGTGTATACACTTAAGTATCCAGTTGTTCCAGTGATCTGCGACAGACTGGACGCCCGCATCGCGGGGCAAGCTCGCTCTCACGAAGGCGCACGATGACGTCAGTCAGACGTCGGAGACGGCCTTGCTGATGGCATCGACCGTAGCGTCGATCTGCGCCTGGGTGCGCTCGAGGGTGCGGTCGTGCTCGCGCTGCAGTTCGATCTGCTTGGAGCACAGGTTCAGGGCGGCCAGCACCAGCAGCTTGTCGCCGATCAGGGTCGGGTAGCTGCGCTTGGTCTCGGCCAGGGCGACATTGAGCATGCGCACGGCCTGGTTCAGGGTTTCTTCCTGGCCCTCGGGGGCCTTCAGCGAATAGTCGTTGCCCAGGATCGACACGACGTTGACCGGCTGCGCTTGCAGTCTCATGCGTTCACGACACCTGCGCTGGCGCGCTCGACCAGGGCCTGGATGCGCGCGGCGGTGGCGCCGTGCTTCTCTTCCTGCTCCATGAGCGACAACTGCAGGCTGTCGTTCTCTTCCTTGGCCTGGGCCAGTTCCTGGCTGAGGTTGGCGTTCTGTTCGGCCAGCTGTGCGTTCTTGTGCATCAGGTCGCTGACCAGTTGCTCGAGTTGATTCAGGGAAGTTTCCAACATGCGTCTATCTCGGTTGTTGCAAAGGGCGCACACGATAAGGAAAAACCTGCGCCCCCGCCATTAAATATCGGATTCAAAAGGTGTTTGCCGGGTTCAGGTTGACCCAGGATCAGCCCCCTTGTTCCGACCTGGGTCAACCGCTGGTCAGGAAAATAGTTAGCTGCCTCACAATTTCATCAAGTCAGCCTAAAGACTGGCCGGTCACGACCGATAGGCAGGCAGGTCTTCTTCCGTCGCATGGATCGCGGCACCTCTTCTGCCTTGGAAACCGCCTCCATGTCCTTACGCAATATGAATATCGCGCCCCGCGCGTTGCTCGGGTTCGCCGTGATCGGTGTGCTGATGCTCGGCCTGGGTATCTTCTCGCTGATCCAGATGGGCAACATCCGCCAGGCCGGCGTGACCATCGAAGAAGTCAGCGTGCCCAGCATCAAGACCCTCGACGAGCTGACCGCATTGAACCTGCGCCTGCGCACCCTCTCCTACCGCCTGCTGCTCAACCGCGAGCCGGCCACCCAGCAAGACACCCTGCGCCTGCTGGACGAGCGCAACGCGCAGATCGACAAGGCGCGCCGCGCCTACGAGCCGCTGGTTACCGCCGCCGACGAGAAGGCCGCCTTCGACCAGTACGGCCTGCTGCTCAACCAGTACCGCCAGCTCGAGGCACGCATGCGCAGCCTGAGCCAGGGCGGCGACCTCGATGCCCTGCGTGACCTGCTCAACCGCGACCTGCTGGACAACTCCGAGCAGATCAACAAGGTCATGGACGCGCTGGTGCGCATCAACACCGACCAGACCAGCGCCACCAACGCCCAGGCGGCCGAGCAGTATAGCGGCGCCTTCGCCCTGGTCATCAGCCTGCTGGTGGCGGCCACGGTGCTGACCTTGCTGTTCGCCTTCCTGCTCACCCGCAGCATCGTCAAACCCATTGACGAGGCGCTCAAGGCCGCCGAGCAGATCGCCGAAGGCGACCTGACCCATAGCATTCACGCCGACGGCACTGACGAGGCCGCGCGCCTGCTCAAGGCCATGGCCAAGATGCAGGACAAGCTGCGCGACACCCTGCAACTGATCGCCGGCTCCGCCACCCAGCTAGCCTCCGCCGCCGAAGAGCTGAACAGCGTCACCGACGAAAGCGCCCGTGGCCTGCAGCAGCAGAACAACGAGATCGAGCAGGCCGCCACCGCCGTTACCGAAATGACCAGTGCCGTCGAAGAAGTGGCCCGTAACGCGGTCAGCACTTCGGAAGCCTCCAGCGAAGCCAGCCGTTCGGCCGGCGATGGCCGCGACCTGGTACTGGAGACCGTGGGCGCCATCGAGCGCATGAGCGGCGATGTGCAGGCCACCGCCAAGCTGATCGCACACCTCGCCGAGCAGTCCCGTGATATCGGCAAGGTGCTCGACGTGATCCGCGGCCTGGCCGACCAGACCAACCTGCTGGCGCTCAACGCCGCCATCGAGGCCGCCCGCGCTGGCGAGGCCGGTCGTGGCTTTGCCGTGGTCGCCGACGAAGTGCGCGCCCTGGCTCACCGCACCCAGCAGTCCACCAGCGAGATCGAGCGGATGATCGGCAGCATCCAGGGCGGTACCGAGCAGGCCGTGGACTCGATGCGCACCAGCACCGAGCGCGCCGAATCGACCCTGAACATCGCCCGTGGCGCGGGCCTGGCGCTGGACACCATCGCCGGGGCGGTGGCGCAGATCAACGAGCGCAACCTGGTAATCGCCAGCGCCGCCGAAGAGCAGGCCCAGGTGGCCCGCGAGGTGGACCGCAACCTGGTGAACATCAACGACCTGTCGGTGCAGAGTGCCACCGGGGCGCACCAGACCAGCGCGGCGAGTGCCGAGCTGTCGCGGCTGGCGGTGGATCTGAACGGGTTGGTGGCGCGGTTCCGGACCTGATCGGAAACTCCCGGGGCTGAAGGCTGGCCCCGGGAGTGCTTGCTTTCCCCTAACAAATCCCCTGCAAGTCATCTCACGGCATTTCCTGGTAGCCCTCACGCATGTTTTGGCCTACACCTGAAAGCCACTCTATTACCAGCCCTGCTCCACTAACCTCATAGGCTGTACGCGCCAACACTTTTGGCCATAGCGTGTAGTTCGTACCCACTTTTTTCACAGCATCGACTAATGCGGGCCGGTACAACATAAAGGCCCCAGAGGTACCCGCAACCGTCATTCCAAGTTCGGCTAGCGTAAAATCCGTGGGCCCAATCTCCTGCCCGTGCAGAAAGGCATTAGTGATCCCCGAGTACATTAGAAGCACGTTAGCCCCTCTCCACTCCTTGCTCTTCTCCACATATTGGCCCACTGGGGTGGTTTCGCGATTGACCGCCTCAACAAACGTCCTTGCAACCGCGCCCATAGCAGTGTTGGCACTTGCTACCACCATGGCCCCCTTCGCGAATGCATCTTTATCGGGGACTGTTAGCCCAAGTAGCCGAGTACGAGGTACGGTCCCGATCCCGTTGCGATTTCTACCTCTAGGATCAGAATAATTGACCGGATCACCCGCACAATAGCCATAGGCATTGATCCCTCCCTTGCCAAACGGACTGAGCCCATCGGAGGACTGGAAACGCATGAGCACAGGATTGTAGACACGATGGCCGTTACCCAGGTGGTAGCGATCCATCCCGCTGTCACGCGGCTCCCCGCAGTACGCGACTACCGGCCCGTCGTGAGAAGGCAACGCGCCGTAGGGCGTATGGCAACGGCTGGAAAAACCTGTGCCAGAGAGTGGCGTTCTCTGCTTGTCCGCAGCGAGCAGATGGGAAGTCGACATATCCGTTCAACCTGCGTTCGTTTGCCGTCCCAGACATACTGACAGCAGTCCCCGCAGGTATGAAACTGACAGAATTACCAGGTAGCACTACTCACAGGCCAATGCGGGCGCAATCTCCGCAGAGGATTACCCAGCCAGCTGGGCTGGGCATAGCACAGAGAACTGAAGCTGAAGGCGGAGCATGTGGGAGCGCACCTGCCCAAGGCGCTCCCTGATGGATCAATACTCGATCCGCACATCCCCCTTCGGCACGCTGCAGCACGACAGGATGTAGCCCTCGGCTTCGTCTTCCTCGGTGATCCCGCCGTTGTGCTCCATCTCCACCTCGCCGCCGAGCTTGAGCACCTTGCAGGTGCCGCAGATGCCCATGCCGCAGGCCTTGGGGATCATCAGCCCGACCTTGGCCGCCGCCGCATGCACGGTCTCGCCCGGGGCCACGCGGATGCTCTTGTCGCTGCCGACGAACTCCACCAGGTTGAGGTCGGCCACATCCACTTCCGGCGCATCGGCAGCCGCTTCGGCATGCTCCACCGCGTCGGCCTTAGCTTCAGGCGGCGTCGCGCCGAACGATTCCTCGTGGTAGTTCTTCATGTCGAAGCCGACCGCTTCGAGCATGCGCTTGACCGCGCTCATGTAGGGCGTGGGGCCGCAGCAGAAGATGGTGCGCTCAAGGTAGTCCGGGGCGATCAGTTCCATCAATCGTTGGTTGAGATAGCCGCGATAACCCGCCCACGGCTCGCCCAGCCCGTGCTTCTCGCAAATGATATGCAGGCTGAAGTTGGGGATGCGCGAGGCCATCTGCTCCAGTTCACGGTGGTAGATGATGTCTTTCGGCGAGCGGGCGCTGTGCACGAACACCATGTCGACATTGGCGTTGGTGTCGTAGAACCAGCGGGCCATGGACATCACCGGGGTGATGCCGACGCCGCCGGACAGGTACAGGGTCTTGCCGGCCGGGAAGTCGATGGCGTTGAACAGCCCCACCGGCCCGTGCACCGGTAGCTCGGCGCCTTCGTGCATGGTGTCGTGGAGGAAGTTGGACACCAGCCCGCCCGGCACCCGCTTGACGGTGATCGAGAAGCTGTAAGGCACTGACGGCGAGCTGGAGATGGTGTACGAACGCATCACCGGCTTGCCTTCGATCTCCAGCTCCAGGGTGACGAACTGCCCGGGCTTGAAGAAGAACATGATTGGCTGGTCGGCCATGAAGCAGAAGGTGCGCACGTCCCAGGTTTCCTGGATGACCTTGACACAACGCACGATGTGGCGGCCATTGGCCCAGGTCTGGGTGGTAACCGGGTTGAGGAAGGTATCGGACATGTTCATCTCCAGCAGCCGACTGTCGGCCTTTCTTATGGCTCCGATAATGCGCATAGCGCCGTCTACGTACATTCCCATCCGCGACATCGGCGTGCTTATCGCGACCAGCCCCGCGCTACAAGGGCTGGCGCGTCGGAATTCGATGCGGCCATGTCGCCCGTGGATATGGTCCTTTCACTGCCCGGACGCACACTCCTCGGCAAAACAACACGCTGTTTATCTCGAAGAACAGCCTTGCGGCACTACAACAACGATTAGCCACTTCAGCCGGCCGCATGCGGCCACGAGGACCACACGATGGACGTCACCGCAACCCTGAGCCTGGGCGATCCACTGGAACCTGCACGCAAGGCCACCGCCGAGATGCTGCAGACCCGCGAGCGCACCTACTCGCTGCCGCAACCGTTCTACTGCGATGAACGCCTGTTCCAGATCGACATGCAGGAGATCTTCCACAAGGAGTGGCTGATCGCCGGCATGGTTTGCGAGATCCCGACCAAGGGCAACTACATCACCCTGCAGATCGGCAAGAACCCGATCATCGTGATACGCGGTGCCGAAGGTAAAGTGCATGCCTTCCACAACGTCTGCCGCCACCGCGGCTCGCGGCTGTGCGTCAGCGACAAAGGCAAGGTGGCCAAGCTGGTCTGCCACTACCACCAGTGGACCTACGAACTCGATGGCCGCCTGCTGTTCGCCGGCACCGAGATGGGCGCCGACTTCGACATGAACCAGTACGGCCTGAAACCGGTGAACGTGAAGGTGGCCGGGGGCTACATCTTCATCAGCCTGGCCGAGAATCCGCCGGCCATCGACGAGTTCCTCGCTACGCTCGAGCATTACATGGAACCGTACGACATGGAGAACACCAAGGTGGCGGTGCAGACCACCTTGATGGAGAAGGCCAACTGGAAGCTGGTGCTGGAGAACAACCGCGAGTGCTACCACTGCAACGGCTCACACCCAGAATTGCTGAAGACCCTGCTGGAATGGGACGACACCAACGACCCGCGCGCCAGCCAGGAATTCAAGGACCACGTGGCCGCCTCGGCCGCTGCCTGGGATGCCGAGAAAATCCCTTACCTGCACAAGAGCCATGGCCTGCGTAACCGCATCGTGCGCATGCCGCTGCTCAAGGGCACCGTGTCGATGACCATGGACGGCAAGGTGGCGTGCAAGAAGCTGATGGGGCGCATTAAGAATCCGGATCTGGGCTCGATGCGCATCCTGCACCTGCCGCATTCGTGGAACCACTGCATGGGCGACCACATGATCGTGTTCACCGTGTGGCCGATCAGCGCGCAGGAAACCATGGTCACCACCAAGTGGCTGGTGCACAAGGATGCGGTGGAGGGGGTGGATTACAACCCTGAAGAGATGCGCAAGGTGTGGGATGCCACCAATGACCAGGATCGCCGGTTGGCCGAAGAGAACCAGCGGGGGATCAACTCCACGGCGTATCAGCCGGGGCCATATTCGAAAACTTATGAGTTTGGCGTGGTGAATTTTATTGACTGGTATAGCCAGCGGGTTTTGAACAATTTGGGGGCGGAGCCTGCTGCATACCTTAAGGAAGTAATGGCGCAGTAATAGAGCGACCACGCCTGCGGTGGGTCGCAGGCGTGGCCATTTGTATCAGAGCTCAGTTCTACTCTCTACGATATTTTTGCTAGCGGGATAGGCTGGATTTATTCAGGTATTTTGCGTACGCACATGCACCTGTATCCCATCTAGAGAGAAAGGATCTCCACTATTCAAAGACGTCGGGCTTGATACAGGCGAACCATCTCGAGAAGACCTAGCACTCGTACTGCGCCTATGTCTCACGCCGTCATCAGGCGAAAGGTCCTGGCCTTGTGAAGACGAATTAACAGATTCTTCAGAACGCCCCCCTTGACGCCAAGAATGGTATCGATTCGATACATAATTGTACCCTGTTTTAAACCAATCGACTACATTTCCCATTAGGCTGACGATAGGTTTCCTAAGTACAACTGCCGCCGTTAAGACTGCTACATCATTGGCCATACTGTCGCCAAGCGGCTCCTTATATAACTGTAAAACTCCAGCAATACCAGTATAAACAGCAGTAGTGCCACCAATGGCAGCTTCCGCCAATTTCCCGCTAGAATAAGTCTGATTATTTTTCAATGATTTACTATCCTTGTATGCCATATAGCCACCGGCTAACGCACTAGCAAAAGAAGCTGCCCAACTTGGAAGTCCTAATATACGCCCACTAGGGTCGATGAAATTTATTGGATCACCCTTACAATACGCATAGCTATTCACCCCGCCTCTACCCATTGGACTCAACTGGTCAGCTGACATGAAACGCATCAATACCGAGTTGTAGGCGCGATGGCCATTACCCAGTAAATAAATTTCCAATCCAGGTTCTCGCAACTGTCCGGTGAAGCCAAGGGCTGTCATTTCTGGACGGCTGCCGCGACCATACGGCATGTATGCCTTATTCATGCATTCGGTTCGAGCCACCGACGTAATCGGGCTTGAAAGATGGTCAACTGCCAACAAGCGCATACTCATATGATTTCCTCGCCAACCAGACGATCAGTCCATACTGAATTACGCTATCACGACCGCTGACAAAGGGTACTGGCAAAAATGCTAGGTTGCCTTGCCTGCCGAAATGTCCCATCCTCCAGACTTCGCCTCCCCGGAGGGAAAGCCTTGAAAAAGTCCGATGCCTTCCGCCTGCTGGCAACCGATGCGCAGTGCTCGACAGTGCACCACTGTTCGGTCTGGGCAAATACTTCGATGGTTTACACGGTCTATGGGCACACACCTTCAGCAAGCCACCCAACATTGATGTACACAGGAAAGCTACGTGAACGCTCAGGCTTTTACAGCCTTGGAAATGGATATCGCGTCTACAACCCAGTGCTGATGCGCTTCCACTCGGCGGATGTGCTCAGTCCATTTCTAGCAGGCGGGATAAACACATATGCCTATTGCGAAGGGAATCCTGTGGGCTGGCAAGACCCTTCCGGGCATTACCGGTGGGGAAAGCGTAGTTTCATTCCATTACCAACGATCGTGGAGGAAAACACAACGACAACGAAGCCGACACTTTTGGCCTACCCTATTGAGGAGGCAGTGAAATCTGTACTAGAATCCCCAATTGACGCTTTTCCACAACATATGCAAAAAAACATAAAATCAATAAATGAGCAAAAGAGCAACATACTAAAGACCAAGGACGAGATAGACAAATACAGCATTTCCATTACCTATTCCGGCACACCAAATAATAAACTCCCACTTCCCGTTAGTGCACTCCTCACCTACATCACCATGAACAAAAAAATCCAGCACACTCACGAGACAATAGAACATAACGCGACGCACAGCTTGTTTCACCACATAAGAACAATGCCAATTGAGTCATTTATTGAAATTATCAGAAACATACAAGCCATCCGTAATGTCGAATCCGCCTAAATTTGACATGCACAGTGAATTGCAGCCCTCGCGCATCCCAATCAAGGAACCCTCAAGCTCCGTCGGCAGTGGTTTCTGATGTCCAGTGCCAACCCCAAACCTTATCCACAACCCTGCTGGTGCAGTAGAAGCCCCATCCGGCCTGGACAACCCTCCACCACCGCATCTGTGCAAATGGTTGTTTTTTGATCAAACCTATGGAAGCCGCGCCGTGCAAGGCCGACGATAAAAGCCGAACAGATTATCCACAGCCTGGCCAACAGCAATTGTGGGCAACTGGAAGGATCATGGAAATCCATTCACATAAGACTGCATACATGGCATTGATCGATTATTGCTCAATCGCTTGAAGGCCACGCTATACAGGCCCTGGAGAGATTGGCAAACACTTTATCCACAGAATCTCGAACAGATTTGGTGGGTAAAACACGCCATTTTTTTGAACAGTCACGGGTACGGCAGAGTAGGACTGATGAATTATCCACAGCCTGAAACTGCGTACGGAGCAGTAGCTATTTTGCAGAACGCCTATTCTTACCCCATTGCAGGGTAAGCCCACTGCTGAAAAAAGGGCGCAAGGCTCGCAGGAGTGGGTATTCCGGGAAACAGCGGCAGCGCTGAATAGATTCAGCGCAACACCCCTTCCTCCACCAGCAACTTCAGGATGGCCTCGGCACCTTCCTGCGCAGAAACATCCTTGAGCACTTTGCCTGCGCCACCACTGGCCTTGGCCGTGGCAGCCTTCATGCGGTCGGCACCGCTCTTGGCCTTGATCACCTTGAGCCGCTTGGGCCGCGGCCGGGCCGGTTGTAGGGCACCTTCGGCCCGCAGCGGATCGTCCACGACTTCTACCGTGCGCGCCGCCAGCACACCGCGCCGGGCCGGGCCGAAGGCCGATTGCCGTGGCTTGGGCGCGGCGTTATCCACAGTGGCCAGCAACGGCAGGCGCACTTTCAAGCGACGGCGCTGACCACGAGGGAGGGCCTGCAGCACCTGGGCGGTGCCGTTATCGATGGATTCCACCTCGGCCAGCCCCACCACCAGCGGCCAGCCCAGTTTCTCGGCCAACAGGAACGGCAGCATGCCCGAGCCTTCGCCCGTCTCGGCCTGGCTGCCGGTCAGCACCAGCTGGGCACCGGCATCGCGCAGGTAGTCGCCCAGCACGCCCAGCACATCGGCGCCAGCGGGCTGCTCCAGTACGTCCAGGTGTTCAAGCCCCATGCCCAGGTAGGCACGTAGCGCCTCTTCGCGAGGATCGCCGGCATGCACCACCTGCAAGTTATCCCCAGCCAGTTGCAAGCCCAGCTCCACGGCGCGAGCGTCCTGCTCTGCGCGTCGAGCGCGGCCTGAGCTGGGGTGGGCGCCGATCGACACCAGGCTGATGACTTTGGTACTCATGCTCGTGCCCCTATGCCGCGTCGCGCTGGCCGCTGCTGCGGAAGTTATCCACAGCCTCGATCAGTGCCTGGAGAATCGCCGAGCTGTCGCCAATCACCGACAGGTCAGCCCGTTTGATCATGTCGCAGCCCGGGTCCATGTTGATTGCCACCACCTTGTCGCAGGCGCCGATGCCCTGCAGGTGCTGGATGGCGCCGGATATACCCACAGCCACGTAGACCCGCGCCGTGACCCAGGTGCCGGTGGCGCCGACCTGGCGGTTGCGCGGCATGAAGCCGTCGTCCACTGCCACTCGCGAGGCACCCTCTGTAGCGCCAAGCGCCGCCGTGGCCCGGTGGTATAGGTCCCAGTCCTTGACACCGTTGCCGCCGGAGACGATGAACTCGGCTTCGGCCATGGCGATGGCCGCCGGGTCCACGGCCACCGAGCCGAGGTCTTCGATGCGCGACAGGCTGCGTGCTACACCTGTGGACAACTCCACCGGCAAGGCTTCATGGCGGGTTTCACTAACCGGTTCGGCGCATTCGGCAGCGGCGAGGATCAACCGCGGCACGTCGCGCTGGATATCCTGCTGGCCCGCGCCGGCACGGCCGATGCACTGGCCATCCTTGACCTGCCACACCCTCGTTGCCGGGCGCTCACCCAGGGCTGCGGCGAAGCGTCGGCCCAGCTCGCCGCCACCGCTGCGGCTGTCGGGCAATAGCCAGTGGCGTGGGGCGAACTGGTTATCCACAGCCCGCAGGCCCTGGACCAGTTGTTCCGGTGCATAACCCTCGAAGGCCTCACCCTCGATGACCAGCAGGCGGTCCACGCCGGCTGTGGAAAAGTTGCTTTCCTTGTGCTCGCCGAACACCACGGCCAGCACTGCGCCGTCGTTGCCGACGAGGCTGTGGGCCAGGCCCAGCAGGTCGCGGTCGTGGCTGCCGAGACGGCCACCGACCATGTCCGGTACCACGGCGATATAGAACGCAGGCGCGGCAACCTGGTGCAGCGGCAGCTGCACCTCGGCGGCGGCTGTGCGCCGCCCACCCACACCGGTGCCCTGCTGGGCGCCGCTGCGGTCGATGCGCTTGAGGCCGTTGGGGCCGATGAAGCCGGCGGCAATCGCATGGGGGTTCTTGCGCATCAGCCCATTGGGGCCCATCCAGCTGGTTTGTTGCGTCTGCATGGCCGCATGCAGCGGGTGCAGGCGGTTACGGGCGATCCACTCGGCGCGTGGGTCGCGGCGGATGATGTCGCTCATCAGTGCACCTCCGCAGGTTCACGTTTGGCCGCTGGCGACTTTGCGCTGGCGGGGGCCTCATCTTCGATCAGTACATCGGCGACCAGCTCGGCCAGGTCCTTGATCTGTGGGCGTGGTTCGACCACGCCTTCGAGCATCGCCGTGCACTGTGGGCAGCCCACGGCCACCAACTCGGCCTCGGTCTCGCGGATATCGTCCATGCGCATGTCGGGGATTCGCTGCTTGCCGGGGATATCGGTGATCGGCGCACCGCCGCCTCCGCCACAGCAGCGGGAACGGAAGCCCGAGCGCTGCATTTCGCGTACCTCGATACCGAGGGCCCTGAGCACGTCGCGCGGGGCTTGGTACTCGCCGTTGTAGCGGCCCAGGTAGCAGGGATCGTGATAGGTGACGCTGCCGCCCTTGTGCTGGCCGAGGTTGAGCTTGCCGGCGGCGATCAGTTCGGCGATGTAGGTGCTGTGGTGCTGCACCTGGTACTCGCCGCCAAGGGCGCCGTATTCGTTCTTCAGCACATGGAAGCTGTGCGGGTCGCAGGTGACGATGCGCTGGAACTGATATTTGGCCAGGGTCTGGATATTGCGCTTGGCCAACTGCTGGAACGTTGCCTCGTCGCCCAGGCGGCGCGCCACGTCACCGCTGTCGCGCTCTTCCAGGCCGAGCACGGCGAAATCCACGCCGGATGCCTTGAGCACTTTGACGAAGGCGCGCAGGGTGCGCTGGTTGCGCATGTCGAAGGCGCCATCGCCGACCCAGAACAGCACCTCGGTGGTTTTCACCTCTGAGAGCAGCTGCAGGTTGAGATCGGCCGCCCAGTTCATCCGCCCGCCCGGGGCGAAGCCGCCCGGGTTGTCGGTGGCGATCAGGTTGTCCAGCACCTCGGCGCCCTTGTTCGGCGTGGCGCCCTTTTCCAGGGTCAGATGGCGGCGCATGTCGACGATGGCATCGACGTGCTCGATCATCATCGGGCATTCCTCGACGCAGGCGCGGCAAGTCGTGCACGACCACAGCGTCTCGGCATCCACCAGGCCGTTGACGATCGGCTGGTGCGGGTGGCCGCCATGTTCGCCGATCGGCTTGCCCGGGTACGGGCTGCCGGCGAACCGCGCGTCGGTGCCACCGGCCAGGCCGATGACCATGTCCTGAATCAGCTTCTTCGGGTTCAGCGGCTGGCCAGCGGCGAACGCCGGGCACATGGCCTCGCATTTGCCACACTGCACGCAGGCGTCGAAACCGAGCAACTGGTTCCAGGTGAAGTCCACCGGTTTTTCCACGCCCAGCGGCGCATTCGGGTCTTCCAGATCCAGCGGCTTGAGGCCCGTGGAGCGGCCACCGCCAAAGCGTTCGGCGCGGCGGTGCCAGGCCAGGTGCAGGGCACCGGCGAACGCGTGCTTCATCGGCCCGCCCCAGGTCATGCCGAAGAACAGCTCGGACACGCCCCACAGCACGCCGATACCCAGCAGTGCCACCAGTACCCAGCCGCCCGTGCCTTCAGGCAGGATCCCCGCCACCGGCAAGGTGGCAATGAAGAAGCTCGCCGCGAACATCAGCAGGCTCTTGGGCAAACGCATCCACGGGCCCTTGGACAGCCGGGAGGGCGGGTTCAGCCGGCGTTTGAAAACAAACAGGGCGCCACTGAACATGATCACCGTGGCCACCAGCAAGGCGTAACCGAGGATCTTGCTGTGCAGGCCAAAGCCATGCACCAGGATCGCCAGCACGGCCGAGAGCACGAAGCCGCCGGCGGTGGCCACGTGGGTCTTGGACATGTACTTGTCGCGCTCGACCACATGGTGCAGGTCCACCAGGTAGCGCCGTGGCATGACCAGCAGACCGCCGATCAGGTCGACCTTGCTTGGCCGCCCGCGCCGCCACATGCGCACCCGGCGCAGGGCGCCGAGCACCGCCAGGGCGAGGGCGGTGAACAGCAGGATGGGTAGAAGGGTGTTCAACATGGGAGGCTCCCACAACAGCTGGATTCTTGCGCCACTCCCAAGAGCGGCGCGGAGCCCTGTAGGAGCGGATTTTTCCGCGATGAGGCCGGCACAGGCTGATGGGCTCTGTCGACGCTATCGCGGATAAATCCGCTCCTACAGGGGGGCCAATCCCGCCTCTAAGGGCGGTGCGATCAGAAATCCTTGCACAGCCGCAAGGCGTCGTAGATCGCCGCATGCACGTTGCGCTGGGCCACACAGTCGCCGATGCGGTACAGCAGGTAGCCCTCGCCCGGCTGGCTGAGGATCGGCTGCGGCTTGATGGCGAACAGCGCCTCCACATCGATCTGGCCCTTGTTGCGCGAACCGTCCTTGAGCGCGTAGTACAGCTGCTCGTCGGGACGCACACCGTTCTCCACCACCACCTGGTCGACCACCCGTTCTTCCTTGGCGCCGGTGTACTCGTTCTCGAGCACCGCCACCAGCTTGTCGCCTTCGCGGTAGACCTTCTCCAGCATCATGTCGCCGGTCATGATCACTTCTTTCGGATACATGCTGCGGTAGTAGGTCGGGAAGGTGGTGCCGCCCATGGCCACGCCCGGCTTGATGTCGTCGGTGACGATCTCGACCTGGCTGCCCTTGTCGGCAATGAAGTCGGCCACCGACATGCCGGTGAACTCGCAGATGGTGTCGTACACCAGCACGTTCTTGCCCGGCGCGACCTTGCCGTCGAGCACGTCCCAGCTGCTGACCACCAGGCCTTCGGCAGCGCCCCAGTGCTCGTTCTGTTCAAGGAATGAGTGTCCGCCCACCGCCAGCACGATCACATCCGGGCGCAGGTCCTGGATGGTCGCCACGTCGGCGGCAGTGCCCAGGCGCAGGTCGACCTTCAGGCGTGCCAGCTCCAGCTGGTACCAGCGGGTGATACCGGCAATCTGGTCACGCTGCGGGGCCTTGGCGGCGATGGTGATCTGCCCGCCAATCTGCTCCTTCTTCTCGAACAGGGTCACGTCGTGGCCACGTTCGGCTGCCACGCGGGCCGCTTCCATGCCGGCCGGGCCTGCGCCAACCACCACCACCTTGCGCTTGACCCCGGTGGTCTTCTCGATGATGTGCGGCACGCCCAGGTATTCACGGGAGGTGGCGGCGTTCTGGATGCACAGCACATCCAGGCCCTGGTACTGGCGGTCGATGCAGTAGTTGGCACCGACGCACTGCTTGATCTGGTCGATCTGGCCCATCTTGATCTTGGCGATCAGGTGCGGGTCGGCCATGTGCGCGCGGGTCATGCCGACCATGTCCACGTAGCCGCCTTCGAGAATGCGTGTGGCCTGGTTCGGGTCCTTGATGTTCTGCGCGTGCAGCACCGGGACCTTGACCACTTCCTTGATGCCGGCCGCCAGGTGCAGGAACGGCTCCGGCGGGTAGCTCATGTTGGGGATGACGTTGGCCAGGGTGTTGTGGGTGTCGCAGCCCGAGCCAACCACGCCGATGAAATCGAGCATGCCGGTGGCGTCGTAGTAGGCGGCGATCTGCTTCATGTCCTCGTGGCTGAGGCCATCGGGGTGGAACTCGTCGCCGCAGATGCGCATGCCCACGCAGAAGTCGTCGCCGACTTCCTTGCGCACGGCCTTGAGCACTTCCAGGCCGAACTTCATGCGGCCTTCGAAGGTGCCGCCCCATTCATCGGTACGCTTGTTGACCCGCGGGCTCCAGAACTGGTCGATCATGTGCTGGTGCACGGCCGACAGTTCGACGCCGTCCAGGCCGCCCTCCTTGGCCCGACGCGCAGCCTGGGCGTAATTGCCGATCACCCGCCAGATCTCTTCCACCTCGATGGTCTTGCAGGTGGCGCGGTGCACCGGTTCACGGATGCCCGAGGGTGACATCAACGTGGGCCAGTTGAAGCCGTCCCAGCGCGAGCGCCGGCCCATGTGGGTAATCTGGATCATGATCTTGGCGCCATGCTTGTGCATGGCGTCGGCGAGGTTCTGGAAGTGCGGGATGATGCGGTCGGTGGACAGGTTGACCGAGGCCCACCACTCCTGCGGGCTGTCGATGGCCACCACCGACGAGCCACCGCAGATCGCCAGGCCGATGCCGCCCTTGGCCTTCTCTTCGTAGTACTTCACATAGCGGTCGGTGGTCATGCCGCCATCGGTGGCATACACCTCGGCGTGCGCGGTGCTGAGCACGCGGTTGCGGATGGTCAGCTTGCCGATCTGGATCGGCTGGAACATTGCTTCGAAGGCCATGACGCTATCTCCGGCTTACAACGGCTTTGTAACGAACAGGCCATCTTCGTGGCCTTCTTCCGACCCGCCGTAGACCTGCTCGGCCACGGTGCGGATCGAGCTGCCGCGAGCGGCGAGAATCTGGTCCATGGCGCCGGCGAACCAGCCGGTGAACATGTAGTCGACCTTGCGGCCGCACTTGCCGTACACGTACACGAACGCCGAGTGCTTGAGCTTGACGCTGCAGGTGCCTTTGTCCAGGTCGATGTCCTGGATCTCGAACAGGCCCCAGCCACGCTGGCTCAGGCGCTTCATGTAATGCTCGAACACCGCCACGCCTTCGAGGCCATGGCATTCGGCCTCTTTCTCGCACCAGTGCCAGGCGGACTTGTAGCCGGCCTTGTAGAGGATCTCGGCATAGGCATCGGCGCCCAGCACTTCCTCGATGCCCATGTGGTTGTTGACGAAGAAATGCCGCGGCACATACAGCATCGGCAGGGCGTCACTGGTCCAGACACCGGTCTCGCTGTCGACTTCGATTGGCAATTGCGGGGCGATCTTGGCCATGGAAACTCAACTCCATACAAATTTTTATTGGTGTGCCCCGGCGTTGCTGGCAGGGGCTTTCAGGCTTGGAGAGCGGCTTACTCGCCCCAGACGTCTTTGAGTACGTTGACCCAGTTTTCACCCATGATCTTGCGCACCACGCGCTCGCTGTGGCCGCGCTTGAGCAGCGTCTCGGTCAGGTTGGGGAACTCGCCGACGGTGCGGATGCCCAGCGGGTTGATGATCTTGCCGAAGTTGGTCAGGCGCCGGGCGTAGCCCTTGTCGTGGGTCAGGTACTCGAAGAAGTCCTGGCCATGGCCCTGGGTAAAGTCGGTACCGATACCGATGGCGTCTTCACCGACGATGTTCATGGTGTACTCGATGGCTTCGGCGTAGTCGTCGATGGTCGAGTCGATGCCCTTGGCCAGGAAAGGCGCGAACATGGTCACACCGACGAAACCGCCGTGGTCGGCGATGAACTTCAGCTCTGCGTCGGACTTGTTGCGCGGATGTTCCTTGAGGCCTGAAGGCAGGCAGTGGGAATAGCAGACCGGCTTCTTCGATTCGAGGATGACTTCCTCGGAGGTTTTCGAACCGACATGGGACAGGTCGCACATGATGCCGACGCGATTCATCTCGGCGACGATCTCGCGACCGAAGCCCGACAGCCCGCCGTCGCGCTCGTAGCAGCCGGTACCGACCAGGTTCTGGGTGTTGTAGCACATCTGCACGATGCCCACGCCCAGTTGCTTGAACACGTCGACGTAGGCGATCTGGTCCTCGAACGCGTGGGCGTTCTGGAAGCCGAAGAGGATGCCGGTCTTGCCCAGTTCCTTGGCCTTGCGGATGTCGGCGGTGGTACGCACCGGCATCACCAGGTCGCTGTTGTCGCGGATCAGCTTCTGGCTGGAAGCGATGTTGTCGACGGTGGCCTTGAAGCCCTCCCACACCGACACCGTGCAGTTGGCCGCGGTCAGCCCGCCTTTGCGCATGTCCTCGAACAGCTCGCGGTTCCATTTGGCAATGATCAGGCCGTCGATGACGATGCTGTCGGCGTGAAGTTCGGCTGGGCTCATCAGGCTGTCCCCTTTTATTGAAGTTTGCAGGCGCCGAACCTTGTGCCGACGCTTTGGGGCCAGCATATGCCTGCGGCCCGAGGCGCCCCGATGCAAAAACGACAGGGGGTTTGCCGAAAGCGTCAATGGCCGACCTGGCACGCTCTAACGCGCCCCTCGGCAATGAGAGCGAGTCTCGACAACGCTGTTTCATGAACATTTTCTCGGGGAGCTATCGCCCGGGCCTGGGCTGAGCGAGAATCCAGCGACTCGCAGCCTCTTCAGGAGAAACCCGATGAAATCAATGGCATGGCTGGTCTTGCTGGCAGTGGCTTTCGGCGCTCACGCCGCCGAAGAGGAAAGCACCCCCTGCGACAACGTCGAGACCGACCAGCAGGGCTATGTCTGCGCCGCCTACAACAAGCAGACCGCCGAACGCGAGCTGAAGGCGGCCTATGACGACCTCATGCAGCGCATTCGCGACCAGTACGCGGATGAAAGCGACAAGGCCGCGGCGCTGAGCGGCAAGATGGAAGCCGCCGAGAAGCTGTGGACGCAGCTGCGTGACGCCGACTGCAAGGTCGAGACCTGGGCCGAGAAACCCGGCAGCAAGGCGTTCGAGGCAGCGTGGGACACCTGCGTGGCGCAACGTAGCGATGAGCGGTCGGAGTACCTGCAGGGCATCGGCCAGCAATGACCTTTTGCCCGCGACGGGCCGCCCAGCGGCCCCCGGGGAGTTCCCGCGCCGGACGCTAGCGCCTGAAGTCAGGCCGCAGCTCCTGGCCATCGATGCTCAGCGTCTTGTAACGCGGCGCCACCAGTTTCACCGCCCCCTCGCGAATCCCGTTGGCCAGGCCTTCGAGGTTTTCCATGTTGCCGCTCAGGCTGCCCACCTCACGCCACTCGCGGTCCTCCCAGGTGAACACGAACAGCTGCGATGCATAGGTGTGCCGGGGGATCATCAGCACTTCGTTGTGCCCGTCGCCATCCAGGTCGACTGCCCACAGGTAGCAGCCCTTGCCACCGCACTGGCTTTGCGCAAGCGTCGCGTCGGCCAATGACTCGCTGCTCGATTGCACCGGCCCGAGCCACTCGAACTTCGGGCCATGGTCTTCGGCCACTGTCGGTTGACGCACCTGGGCCATCTGCGCCAGCAACTGCTCACGGCGACCCGCATCGAACAGTTCATCCGTCTGCAGCCGCTGCTCGAGCTGCTCGAAGGCTTCACGCCCCGGCTGGCCGAGGTCGCGATACAAGGTCTCGGCGTCGAACTCGGTGATCGCCGTGTGCCCGTTGACCAGACGCTGCACCTGGCTCCTCGCACTCAATGCCTGCGGATCGAGCAGCGGCGTGTAGAACACCACCACCAGCAGCGCACTGAGCAGGGCGATCCATGGATTGCTCAGGCGCAGGCTGTGCAGCCAGGCCTGGCGCGAAGCCAGCACCGCCCAGACCGCCGCCAGGCCATGCGCCAGCATCACGCCCACCAGCATCGACGCCATGATCCGTGTCGGTGTCAGCCCGTACTGATCGATACGCAGCCAGCTCGCATAGGCCGCCAGGCCCACCAGCACCGGCAGGCACAGCAGGCTGGCCTCCACCAGACGCTTGAGCGGCGCGGGGTAGACGCTACCTTGCCGGCCATCCTGGAACACGCCGTTGACCAAAAATAGGTTGATGCCCGCCAGTACCAGCAGAAGCGTGGTCGAATAGCCGGTGTCCCATACCGGTTGCAGGCCGGAGAACGGCAATGTCAGGGTGAACAGCACGGCGATCAGCGCACTGAGCGGCAGCAGGAAGCGGCACAGCGTCAGCAGGATGCCGCGCAGCAGGCCGATGATCTTCTCGTTTTCCCGGCCCATGCGCATGCCCAGCGAAAACACCACCGGCAACACCAGCCAGAGAAACACCGGTGACTCCACCGCGTCCTTGACCTGCGCAACGCCCAGCATGCTGAAAAGCAGCGCGCACAACCACAGCAGTTGCCAGAACAGTCCGGTCAGCAGCTGTGCCAGGAAGACGATGAAAACGTTGTTCCAGGCATGCCGGAACAGGTCTTCGTAGCGCGGGCGCAACCCTTCGCCGGTCGGCCAGGCGAGAATGAACGCAGTGCCGATATAGGCCAGCACGATGGCGGCCAGGAACCAGGTCTGCTGCAGCCAGTCCATTTGCCCGGTATCGAAGAGCCAGGCACTGATCCCGCTGAGCAGCACGGTCAGGCCCAGTACCAACCAGCCGGTGCCACGCTGCAGCACCGCGCTGCCAAGCAGCTGCAGGTTCACGCCCGCTACCGCCACCGCGACGCACAGGGCTACCGACAGGCTGAAACCCAGCAGCTGCCCCTCTCCCTTCACGGTGGTGAGCCACACCAGGCCCTGGATCAGGCCGATGACGACGTAGAACAACAAGGAGCGACTTGGCGCTGGCATTGCAAATCCTTTTGGCCAGTGAGGTAGGAGGCGCGCAAGTCTACCGAAACCGGCTCGTACCACGCCAAGGCCTTTACCTTGCGGGCTGGTGACTGCCAATTATCACAACGCCATTCCCTCACGAGCGCGGCGGTGTAGAATCGAGCCATTCATCGCCAGACACCCCCGGCGGGTTTATGAGCTCTGGTCGAGCCTGCGGCGATCCCGCGCGGTCCTTCGACCCCCATCCGTGCCTGTGGCAACCGGCCTTCGGCGTTTTTAGGACAAGAGAAGCTCACTCCCTCATTAGTGACCTGATTAAGCCGCCAGGAGCGCTCCATGCCTGATTATCGTTCCAAGACCTCCACCCATGGCCGCAACATGGCCGGCGCCCGTGCCCTGTGGCGCGCCACCGGGATGAAGGACGAAGACTTCAAGAAACCGATCATCGCCATCGCCAACTCGTTCACCCAGTTCGTCCCGGGCCACGTGCACCTGAAGGACCTGGGCCAGCTGGTCGCTCGCGAGATCGAACGCGCCGGTGGCGTGGCCAAGGAATTCAACACCATCGCCGTTGATGACGGCATCGCCATGGGCCACGACGGCATGCTGTACTCGCTGCCCAGCCGCGAGATCATCGCCGACGCCGTCGAGTACATGGTCAACGCCCACTGCGCCGACGCCATCGTCTGCATCTCCAACTGCGACAAGATCACCCCCGGCATGCTGATGGCTGCCCTGCGCCTGAACATCCCGGTGATCTTCGTCTCCGGCGGCCCGATGGAAGCCGGCAAGACCAAGCTGGCCAGCCACGGCCTGGACCTGGTCGACGCCATGGTCATCGCCGCCGACTCCTCGGCCAGCGACGAGAAGGTCGCCGAGTACGAGCGCAGCGCCTGCCCGACCTGCGGTTCGTGCTCCGGCATGTTCACCGCCAACTCGATGAACTGCCTGACCGAGGCCTTGGGCCTGGCCCTGCCGGGCAACGGCTCCACGCTGGCGACCCACTCCGACCGCGAGCAGCTGTTCCTTACCGCTGGCCGCACCATCGTCGAACTGTGCAAGCGCTACTACGGCGAGGGCGACGCGTCCGTGCTGCCGCGCAGCATCGCCAACTTCAAGGCGTTCGAGAACGCCATGATGCTCGACATCGCCATGGGCGGCTCGACCAACACCATCCTGCACCTGCTGGCCGCGGCCCAGGAAGGCGAGGTGGACTTCGACCTGCGCGACATCGATCGCCTGTCGCGCAAGGTGCCGCAGCTGTGCAAGGTGGCGCCGAACATCCAGAAGTACCACATGGAAGATGTGCATCGCGCCGGCGGCATCTTCAGCATTCTCGGCTCGCTGGCCCGTGGCGGCCTGCTGCACACCGACCTGCCGACCGTGCACAGCCCCAGCATGGAAGAAGCCATCGCCAAGTGGGACATCACCCAGACCGATGACGAAGCGGTGCACACCTTCTTCAAGGCAGGCCCGGCCGGTATCCCGACCCAGACCGCCTTCAGCCAGTCGACCCGCTGGGAAACCCTGGACGACGACCGCGAAAACGGCTGCATCCGCAGCTTCGAGCACGCCTACTCGCAAGAGGGCGGCCTGGCCGTGCTGTACGGCAACATCGCCCTGGACGGTTGCGTGGTGAAGACCGCCGGCGTGGATGAGTCGATCCACGTGTTCGAAGGCAACGCGAAGATCTTCGAAAGCCAGGACAGCGCGGTACGCGGCATCCTCGCCGACGAAGTGAAGGCCGGCGATATCGTCATCATCCGCTACGAAGGCCCGAAAGGCGGCCCGGGCATGCAGGAGATGCTCTACCCGACCTCGTACCTGAAGTCCAAGGGCCTGGGCAAGGCCTGCGCGCTGCTCACCGATGGCCGCTTCTCCGGCGGCACCTCGGGCCTGTCCATCGGCCATGCCTCGCCGGAAGCCGCCGCAGGCGGTGCCATTGGCCTGGTGCGCGATGGCGACAAGGTACTGATCGACATCCCCAACCGTTCGATCAACCTGCTGGTCAGCGATGAAGAGCTGGCCGCGCGTCGTGTCGAGCAGGACAAGAAAGGCTGGAAGCCGGCTGAGGTGCGCCCACGTAAAGTGACCACTGCGCTGAAGGCCTACGCCCTGCTGGCCACCAGCGCCGACAAGGGCGCGGTGCGCAACAAGGCAATGCTCGAAGGGCTGTGAGGCTCTGACGGCAATAAGAACCGGCGCCTGGTGCGCCGGTTTTTTTTATGCCTGAGGAGGCCTCATCGCCGGCAAGCCGGCTCCCACAATTTAATCGCAGGCCTTGGCATTGCACCTGTGGGAGCTGGCTTGCCAGCGATTGGGCCGGAACAGGTTATGCGTATTTCACTGAATCTGCTCCGGCGTCACGATCACCCAGTTCTTGTCCGCCGTCACCGGCAAGCCTTCCTTGGCCTGGGCCGCTGCATTCTTCGCGATCATGCCGTTGAGCTGATCCATGTACTTGGCCTTGCGGTTTATCCACAGGTGGATGCCGCCTTTGTTCACATCGACGCCGTGGAACTGCATGTAGCCGTCACTGGTCGGGGTGTCGCCCCCCACCAGCACCGGCTTCTTCCATTCGTCGATGTAGGTGAGGATGGCCGCCTGCTTGCCCGCCATCCAGGTGGCCGGGGTCCACAGGTACGGGGTCAGCTCCAGGCCTTCGTTGGCCTTGGGATCGTACTGCCCGGCGCTGATCTGCTTGCGCGCCGTGGTCAGCTGGCCACTGGCGCGGTCCTTGAGCAGCAGGCTCACACCGATCACGTTCTGTGGTTTGACGTTGTAGCCGTACTTGGGATCTGAGGCGACCATGCGTACCAGCTCTTCGGACGCCGCCGAGATCACATAGACCTCGATGCCGTTCTCCATCAGCTTGTTGTACAGCTCGGCCTGGCCCGTGAACACCTTCGGCGGCTGCACCTCGATACTCTTGACCTGGTCGCCCTCGAAGTAGGTGCTGGGGATCGGCTTGCCCGAGGCCATCAGCTCGTCGACCTGCTGCTTCAGTTCCTTGAGAGTGAAGCCCGAGAACACCTGCGCCACCCAGGGGTAGCAGACCATGTCGTCGAGCTCGCACAGGCGGTAGTAATAACTGAACAGGCTCTCCTTGTGCTCGGCGCTGTCCTTGAACGGAATCAACTTGAGCGAGGGGTCGAGCTTGTCGCGGGTCAGCAGGCCCTTGTTCTCCATGAACGGCAGCAGTGCCTCTTCGAGGTCGAAGCGGTAGCTGGTGTTGTCCATGTCGAACACCGCGTAGTTACCCTTGTTGGCGTTGGCGGCAATCATCGCGTCGAGCTTCTGCGCAGCTTCGGCCGGCCAGTGCTTGAGCTCGGTGGCCGCCCAACTGCTGGCACTGAGCAACAGGGCAAGGCCGCCGGCAAGGATTTTCGGAGCTGACATCATGTGCGGTTCTCCCAAAGACGTGGCCGCTCAACCCTAGACCTGATTTGTGACAAGCAGGCATGCGCCACCGACCTCGAAGCAACCGCAAACGCCATGTGTATTGCCAAAAACGACCAGGCGTTATTCCATAAACGACTATGCAAATTCCTTTTAGGTATAAATTCGTTTGTTTTCAGGCTGTTAGCATTTCCGTTCGTAATCGCTCACAGAGGCGATGCCTCTTTTGCCTTTTTCCGGAGCTTCAATGAACCTGCCGCTGTCACTCAACCTGCTGGCGTTCCTGGCCCTGCTGCTGGGCCTGGCGCAAACCCGTCGTACCGACTGGAGCCTGGCCAAGAAGGTGCTGCTGGGCCTGGCCCTCGGCGTCGGCTTCGGCCTGGTGCTGCATACGATCTACGGCGCCGGGCACCCGGTGCTCAAGGCCACCCTCGGCTGGCTCGACCTGGTCGGCAATGGCTACGTCGGTTTGCTGCAGATGATCGTCATGCCGCTGATCTTCGCCTCGATCCTCAGCGCCGTGGCCCGCCTGCACAACGCCTCGGCACTGGGCCGCATCAGTGTGTTGAGCATCGGCACCCTGCTGCTGACCACCGCGATCGCCGCACTGATCGGTATCGCCCTGACCAACCTGTTCGGCCTGAGTGCCGAGGGGCTGGTGGCCGGCGCCCAGGAAAGCGCCCGCCTGCAGGCCATCCACAGCGACTACGCGGGCAAGGTCGCCGACCTCAACATCCCGCAACTGCTGCTGTCGTTCATCCCGACCAACCCGGTCGGCGACCTGGCCCGGGCCAAGCCGACCTCGATCATCAGCGTGGTGATCTTCGCCGTGTTCCTGGGCCTCGCCGCTTTGCAGCTGATCAAGGACGACAAGGACAAGGGCGAGCGCGCCCTGTCGGCCATCGACGTGCTGCAGGCCTGGGTCATGCGCCTGGTGCGCCTGGTGATGAAGCTCACCCCCTACGGCGTGCTGGCCCTGATGACCAAGGTAGTGGCCAGCTCCAACCTCGACGACATCCTCAAGCTGGGCAGCTTCGTGGTGGTGTCGTACATCGGCCTGGGCCTGATGTTCGTGGTCCACGGGGTGATCCTGGCGCTGACCGGCGTCAGCCCGCTGCGCTTCTTCCGTAAAGTCTGGCCGGTGCTGACCTTCGCCTTCACCAGCCGCTCGAGCGCCGCCAGCATCCCGCTGAACATCGAGGCGCAGACCCTGCGCCTGGGCGTGCCGCAGTCGATTGCCAGCTTCAGCGCGTCGTTCGGTGCCACCATCGGCCAGAACGGCTGTGCCGGCCTGTACCCGGCGATGCTGGCGGTAATGGTCGCCCCCGCGGTGGGCATCGATACCTTCGACCCGCTGTGGATCGCCACCCTGGTGGCCATCGTCACCCTCAGCTCGGCAGGCGTTGCCGGCGTCGGCGGCGGCGCGACCTTCGCCGCGCTGATCGTGCTGCCGGCCATGGGCCTGCCGGTGGAACTGGTGGCGCTGCTGATCTCGGTGGAACCGCTGATCGACATGGGCCGCACGGCGTTGAACGTGAATGGCTCGATGACGGCAGGCGTGGTTACCAGCCAGTTGCTCAAGCAGACCGACCAGCAGGTGCTGGCTGGGGATGAGCATGCACAACTGAGTCACTCCTGAAAGATTATCGGGGGCGCGTTGCGCACCCGGCGATCCAGGCTCAGTACGTCGCGCGCAGCTTGAGCGTCAGGTTGCGCGGCTCGCCATAGAAGTTCGAGCCCCAGGCACTGTCCACACGCTCGTAGTACACACGGTCGAACAGGTTGTTGGCCGTGAGTGTCGCCGACAGGTGCTTGTTGAAGCGATAGCCCACCTGCGCCGTGGCCACGCTGTAGCCACCCTGCACGAAGTCCACGCTGTTGCGCGTGTAGTAGGTGGAACTGACCACCCGCACACCACCACCGACACTGAACCCTTCCAGCGGCCCATCGGCGAACGCATAGCGCGTCCACACATTGAAGTTGTGCTTGGGCGTGATGCTGATGCCCTGGTAGTCGGCCTGACGCCCCGACTCCAGGCGGGTGAAGGCGTAGCCGGTGCTGACGCTCCAGTTGTCGGTCAGGTTGCCGGACAACTCGGTTTCCCAACCCTGGCTGCGCACCTTGGCCTGGGCCTCGTAGAACGGCGTCTGGTCGATTTGCTGGGCGCGGTTCTCGTCATAGATGCGGAACACCGCCACGCTGCCGTTCAGGCGACCATCAAAGAACTCCCGCTTCAGGCCCAACTCATACTGTTTGCCCTCGCGCGGCGCCACCGTGCTGTTGCCGCCGGCCATCTGCGTCTGCGGCTTGTACACCGTGGTGTAGCTGGCATAGGCCGACAGTTCGGGGGTGAGCTTGGCGACCAGCGCACCGTAGGGGATCACCTTGCGGCGAACACTGGTGTGGGGGTCGGAGAATTCGTTGAAGAACGGGTTGGCATTGTGGCCATCGCTGTCGAACCAGATCACCCGGCTGCCGAGGATCACGTCCAGCCAGTCGTTGGCGCTAACCTTGGTGCGGGCATACAGTCCGTACTGGTTCGACTTGGACGAGTTGCCGTTGTCCATGGCGTAGTCGATCTTGGGGATGTCGATGCTGCCCGGGTCGAACACGTTGATATCGAACCACTCCCGGCCACCGTAGCGAAAGTCCTTGTCCACATGCTGGTAGTCGGCGCCCACGGTGAACTCATGGGTACGCCCGAACGCCTCGAACGGCCGCGTCACGAAGCTGTCCAGGCCGAGGGTCTTGATGTGGGTGTAGTAGTTGTAGGCCACCGCGGAACTGGCACCGGTCACCGGGTCCACGGCGCCGTCGGTCCAGGTGAAGTTGCGCGTGGGTGCCTCGGCGTCGCGATAGGTCAGCGAGGTCTTGAACTGGCCACCATCGTCCAGCGCATGGTCGACCTCGAAGAAGCTTTCCCAGACCCGCTCGTCCAGCTCGTTCCACTTCGCGTCGACGAAGGTCGAGCGCTTGACGTCGAGCAGCTTGCCGCTGTCGTAGGCCGGCAGACCGAACGCGGGCACCGACTTGTTGCGCTGGTAGGCGCCGCCCAGGGTCAGGGTGGTGGCCGGCGACAGGTCGTACTCCAGGCGCCCGTACATCATCGGGCGCTCGTTCTGGGCGTAGTCGACGAAGGCCTGGTTGTTCTCGTAGGCGGTGACAAAACGCCCGCGCAGGCTGCCATCGCTGTTCAGCGGCCCGGTGACGTCAACCGTGGAGTGGTAACGGTCATAGGTACCCGCCGACAGCTCACCAGACAGGGCAAACTTGCCCAAGGCGCGCTTGCGCACCAGGTTGATGGTGCCGCCGGGCTCGCCCGCGCCCTGGTACAGGCCGGATGGCCCGCGCAGCACTTCGACGCGGTCATACATGGCCAGGTCGAACGCCGTGGCCATGTCGCCTTGCCCGGTGGGCTGGGTGACGCCATCGACCTGCACCAGGTCGACCGGGAAGCCGCGCATGTAAACGTCATTGAGGTTGGAGCCAGTGTTGTAGCTCTTGATCGTGGTACCGGTCACCTGCCGCATGGCGTCCTGCAGGCTGTTCATGTTCTGGTCGTCCAGGCGCTGGCGGGTCATTACCGACACCGACTGCGGGATGTCCTTGAGCTTCTGCTCGCCCTTGCCAAGGGTCAGCGACCCAGTGGTATAGGAGCCGGTGCCTTCGGTGGTGGTGCCCAACTGGCTGCTATCGATCTTCACCGCGCCCAGTTGCATCGCGTCGTCGTTCCCGGCGCGCTGGCGCTCCAGGGTGACGCTGTCGTTATCGATGTAGGCGGCATTCAGGCCAGTGCCCTGGAGCAGGCGGGCCAGTGCCTGGTCCTGTGGATAACTGCCACTCAGGCCCGGCGAGCGCAGGCCCTGGGTGAACTCACCGGGTACCAGCACCTGGATCCGGGTAACCGCACTGAAGGCCGCCAGGGCCGAGTCCAGCGACTGCGCCGGGATGTCGAAACGGTAGACCTGAGCCTGCGTGGCGGCCTGGGCCTGCAAGGGTCCGGCCAGCGCGGCGCTGCCAAGCGCGATGGCCAGGCCGAGCACGGCTCGAGTGGCGGTGGTTTTCATCAATGGGGCTCCCCGAAAGCGTCAAAGTGATCGACTGGCGCGGCACTGTCTGAGAGTGCTTATTATTTGCGCCTACGAAATCAAGGACGTCGGCCCGGCGGGAATCCCCGAAAAAATTTTCAATCAGCCTTCGCGCAGGATGCGCAGGTAAGGTGTGTACTGGTCGGCACGCACGCCCAGGGTATGGGTCAAGGCCTTGAGCACGGCCTCCGGCTTGTCGATGTCGAACACGCCGGAGACCTTGCGCTGGCGCAGGCCGTCGCCCAGCACCAGGGTCTGTCCGGGCCAGTACCGATTGAGTTCGGTCACCACCTCACCCAGCGGCTGCTGACTGAATACCAGTTGCCGCTCGCGCCAGGCGAAGGCGCGGGCGGGCTCGAAGCCATGCACCGCGCCCGGCCCGCCTGCCGCGTACTCCAACGCCTGCCCGGGCTCGAGGAATACGCCCTGGCCGGTACCGGCACGGACCTCGACTTTGCCTTGGGCCAGTTGCACACGGGTCTGCCCGTCTGCCTCGGCCACGCTGAAGCGCGTGCCCACCACCCGCACCCAGCCATCCCCGGCACGCACCACAAAGGGCCGGGCCGGGTCGCGGGTCACCTCGAACCAGGCCTCGCCACGCAACAGCCGGACACGTCGCTCGGTGATCCCCAGTTCGACCTGCACGGCGCTGTCGGTGTTGAGTTGGATGCGCGAGCCATCCTCCAGCTGCAGGCTGCGCGTCTCGCCCGTGGCGGTGGCGTAATCGGCACGCCAGCGGTCGAGCCAGGGCGTCTGGACGAGCAGCACACCCAACAGCACCGCCGCCGCGGCAACGCCTGCCAGCTTGGGCCAGACCCGGACTCGGGGGGCGCGCCAGGCCGCCTGCTGGTGTTCCCGCAGATGCCTGGCAGGGCCTTGCAAGGCCCCCAGCAAATCGAGCACTTCCTCCCAGGCCTTGGCATGCGCCGGCCCCTGCGCGCGCCATACGGCGAACGCCTGGCGTTCGTCCAGGGTGACGTCCTCGGCATGCAAACGGTAATACCAGGCTGTGGCTTCGGCGAACAGGCGCTCGCTGTCGGGCAGGTCGCTCATGGGATCGGTCGCACTCTCGGGATGACGGCTCATGGACGTTGCCCTCTCGCGTCACCGGCCAGCCGCGCCTGGATGAAGGCGCGGCAGTCGAGCAATGCCCGGCGCAGCTGGTACTCGACACTGCGGGGCGTGACGTTCATGCGCTCGCCGATCTCGCGGTAGGTGCAACCGTCGACATGATAGAGCAGGAAGATGTGCCGGGTCGCCTCGGGCAGGGCCTGGATCGCCGCCTGCATCAGCGCCTGCTCCTGCTGTGCGGCCAACTGGTCCTCGGCGCCGGGGGCTTCGCTGGCCAGTTCGTCACTGGGCTCGCCGCCATCCAGGCGCTCGCGGCGAATGGCCTGGCGCTGGTGATCGCGCACCAGGTTGCTGGCAATCGTGAAGAGGAAGGCCGGCAGGTTGTCGATCTGCTTGTCGGCAGGCAGCCGCGCCAGGCGCAGGAAGGACTCCTGGGTCAGGTCGGCGGCCACTTGGCTATTGCCGGTGCGCCGTGCGACGAACGCCTCCAGGGCCTTCTTGTGCTCGGTGAACAACCGGGCGATCTGCTTGTTCCACGAAGACACGGCACTTCCTGGCTCTGGGTCTCAAGAGGAGCGAACGCTAGCAGAAGATGATATTTGTTCGCAATTGCAGTTATCGCGTATCAGCGGGCCCCGAAAACACTCAAGCCTTGTCCCACACTTCGAAGTGATAGGCCGGCTTGTCCGCTTCGGACTGCGCGTCGCTCGAGGTCAACTGCCACTGCCCGTGGTCGAACTCCGGGAACCAGGCATCACCCTGCGGCGACAATTCCACCCGGGTCAGGTACATCCGGCTCACCAGTCCTTTTGCCAGCGCCTGCCCATACAGCTGCGCACCGCCGATCAGCATCAATTCCCCGACGCCCTGCTCGCGCGCCCACTGCTCGGCGCGCACCAGCGCCGCCTCCAGCGAGGCGAACACCTCGGCGCCGGCCAGTTGCAGCCCAGGTTGCCGGCTGACGACGATGTTCAGCCGCCCCGGCAATGGCCGGCCCAGCGAATCCCAGGTCTTGCGCCCCATGATGATCGGCTTGCCCAGGGTGGTGGCCTTGAAGTACTTGAAGTCCCCGGGCAGATGCCAGGGCATGGTGTTGTCGATGCCGATCACACGGTTCTCGGCGAGCGCCGCGATCAGGCTGAGGGGTAGTGATGTATTCATGCCGGCGAGGATAGCACCGGGCGCGTGGGTTATGCTTGCGGCCAGACCTGTGCAATGGAAGAGCTTGTGACTGCACCCACTCCACTCGACAAGCGCTGGCTCACCGAAGCGGTACGCCTGCGCGAGGAACACGCCGGCCCTCTGGAAGACCAGGAAGCCAACCGCCGCGCCCGTCAGCAGGGCGGCGACCTGGCCACGCGCATCGAGGCCCGCGCCCTGTGGCTGGCCGAGCGCGACGGCATGGACACGGCGCTGCGCCACTGGAAGCAGGGCGCACGGCTGGCATTGCTGAGCTTGATGGTCCTGGCCCTGTTCAGTGGCGCCGGCTTGGGGCTGGCGGCACTGGGCGACGGCCAGCGGCCGGTGAACGTGTTCTGGGCCCTGGGCAGTCTGCTCGGGCTGAATCTCATGCTGCTGCTTGGCTGGGCCGTGGGTTTCTTCTTCGCCAGTGAGCAAGGCGCGGCGCTGGGCCGCCTGTGGCTGTGGCTAAGCGAGCGTTTTGCCCGTGACGCCAAGGCCGCACAACTGGCCCCCGCGTTGCTGGTGCTGCTGCAGCGCCAGCGCCTGAACCGCTGGCTGCTCGGCCTGTTGGTGCATGGCCTGTGGTCACTGGCGATGCTCGCGGCGCTGTGCATGCTCCTGGCCCTGTTGGCGACGCGACGCTACGGCTTCGTCTGGGAAACCACGCTGCTTGCCGCCGAACCTTTCATCACGCTGACCCAGGCCCTTGGCGCCCTGCCCTCGCTGCTCGGTTTCGCCGTTCCCGACGAGGCAATGATTCGCGCCAGCGGCGACACCCTGCCGGCACTCGATCTGGCGCGCCAGGCCTGGGCGAGCTGGCTGCTCGGCGTGGTGCTGGTCTATGGCCTGCTGCCCCGCCTGCTGCTGGCCGCGCTGTGCCTGTGGCGCTGGCGCCAGGGCCGCGAGCGCCTGGCGCTGGATCTCAATCTGCCCGGCTACGCGCAGTTGCGCGAAGCCCTGATGCCGCGCAGCGAACGCCTCGGCGTGCAGGACCCTGCCCCCGACACCCTGCCCCGCTTCGAGGCCGGACAGCTGGAGCGCGACAGCGGCGGTGCCCTGCTGGTCGGGCTGGAGCTGGACGACCAGCGCCCCTGGCCACCCGCACTGCCCCGTTCGGTCACCCATGCGGGCGTGCTCGACAGCCGCGAGTCGCGCAACAAGCTGCTCGAGCAACTCAGCCGTTTCCCCCCGGCGCGCCTGGCCGTCGCTTGCGACCCACGCCGCTCGCCCGACCGTGGCAGCCTGGCCTTGCTCGCTGAGCTGGCGCGCAACGCCGGCGCCACGCGCATCTGGCTGCTGCAGGCGCAGCCCGGCCAGGCCCTGGACGCGGCACGCCTGGGCGACTGGCACGAGGCCCTTGACCGCCTGGGCCTGCCCCATGCCGACACCTCGCCCCTGACCTGGCTGGAGCATGGCCATGACTGAGCCGCTGAAACTGGCCGTGGTCGGCCACACCAACGTCGGCAAGACCTCGCTGCTGCGCACCCTCACCCGCGATGTCGGCTTCGGCGAGGTCTCGCACCGCCCCAGCACCACCCGCCATGTCGAAGGCGCCCGCCTGTCGGTGGACGGCGAGCCGTTGCTGGAGCTGTACGACACCCCTGGCCTGGAGGACGCCATCGCCCTGCTCGACTACCTGGAGCGCCTCGAACGCCCGGGCGAGCGCCTGGACGGTCCCGCTCGCCTTGAACGTTTCCTCCAGGGCAGCGAGGCGCGCCAGCGCTTCGAGCAGGAAGCCAAGGTGCTGTGCCAGCTGCTGGCGAGCCATGCCGGCCTGTATGTGATCGACGCCCGCGAACCGGTGCTGGCCAAGTACCGCGACGAGCTGGAGGTGCTGGCCAGCTGCGGCAAGCCGCTGTTGCCGGTACTCAACTTCGTTGCCAGCAGCCAGCACCGCGAGCCCGAATGGCGCGAGGCCCTGGCGCGCCTGGGCCTGCATGCGCTGGTGCGTTTCGACAGCGTGGCCCCGCCCGAGGATGGCGAGCGCCGCCTCTACGAAAGCCTGGCGCTGCTGCTGGAAGAGGCCCGCCCTGCCCTGCAACGGCTGATCGATGACCAGCAGGCCCAGCGTGAAGCCCGCCGCCACAGCGGCAAGCGTTTGGTTGCCGAACTGCTGCTCGACTGTGCCGCCTGCCGACGCAGCGTAGAGGCCGAGCCCGCCGCCGAGGCGCAGGCCATCGAAGCCCTGCGCCAGGCGGTGCGCCAGCGCGAGCAACGCTGTGTCGAGGCGCTGCTCAAGCTGTATGCGTTCCGGCGCGAGGACGCCAATGCCGGCGACTTGCCGCTGCTCGATGGGCGCTGGGGCGACGACCTGTTCAATCCGGAGACCCTGAAGCTGCTCGGTGTGCGCCTGGGCAGCGGCGTGGCGGCGGGCGCGGCGGCAGGTGCCGGCGTCGACCTGCTGGTTGGCGGCCTGACTCTGGGCGCCGCCGCGCTCGCCGGGGCCATTGCCGGCGGCGCGCTGCAGACCGCGCGCAACTATGGCTCGCGCCTGATGGGCAAGCTCAAGGGCCAGCGCGAGCTGACGGTGGATGACGCCGTGCTGCGCCTGCTGGCGCTGCGTCAGCAACAGTTGATACTGGCCCTGGAGGCACGCGGGCACGCGGCGCAGGACAGCATTCGCCTGGCGGCGCCGGAGGACAAAGGCTGGCGCGAAGGCAAGCTGCCCGAGGCCTTGCGCAAGGCGCGGGCGCATCCGCAGTGGTCGACGCTCAATCCCGGGGCACGGGTCAGCCAGGCCGAGCGGCAGGAGCAACTGGAAGCCCTGGTGGCGGAACTGTAGCTCCGTGCGCGGCGCCAACCCGCGATGATGGCTAGTGCTTTGCCTTACGCCTTTGCTCTCGGTACTGCGCCAGGAGAGCGCGCATTTCTCTGTACCTGTCGCTATTGATCAACAGCAACTACCAGTGCTGCCAGCAGGCAGCTCGCGTAGATGAACATGTTGGGACGATATCCATAGGCCGGCAGCGCGATCACCAGGCTGGCCAGGCACATCCCGGCCACGAGCCAGGCCCCCCACGTCCGCCCCCGAACCACAGCGCCATGGCCCAACATGAAGACTGCCAGCGTCAGGAACAGACTCGAAGCGAAGGCGCCATCCTTCAGGCAGTTCCGGCAATACGTGCTCCACACCAGCGCAAATGTCCAGGACACGGCAATGATCGACGAGAAGTAGGCGCCGATGAATACGCCGAAGTAACGCTTCAGAAAAGGCTTGAGCGTCATTGCGCTAGCGCCGCACCTTGCGCAGCTCCACCAACCGCCGGCGCATCTCTCGATGCCGCTGGCTGTTGAGTACCAGCAGCGCGAGCAATGGCAACGCCAGCAGGATTGCCAGCAACACAGCATTCACTCCACTACCGAGCAGGCTCAACGCCATCAGCAAGGCCACAGTCGGTACAGGGAGCACCACCCATACTGCCCATGTGAGGCCCCGGACCATCGCGAAATGCCCGGAACACAGCAGCAAGACCAGCACTGCGCTGGACATCATGGTGAACAAGGGGTTATCCGGGTGATTGCGCCAGTGACTGTCGATCCACAGAGTGGCTGACAACGCCGCCGACAGGAGGCAAATGAAAAACCCCAGCAAGAACGTCGGGAAGTAACGGCGCATGAAAGTCTGGAATTGCGCAGGCTTCATCATCACTCGATCTCTTCATATAGCCCTACGGCTATGCTCTGCACCGTGGCACTCCCGGCCAACCCGAAAGTGGCGCCGAGCGAGTCGCGCATCAGGGTCTGCGTGGCGTGGCTTATCTCGGTCGGGGTGTAGCGCTTGGTCATGGTCCCTGCCGCCTGCTGCAACTTGATCTGCCTGGCCGTCAGGCTCGGGTGCTTGATCGACAGCAGCTCGTCGGTCAGCGCCTTGCGCTGCTGGCGGCTGAGGCTCTTGGATAACTCCAGCCAGCTGCGACCCGTGGCGGCCTTGTGTACTTGCAGGTACTTCAACGTGCTCAGGCCCGACGCGCCGACACCCAGCAACGAGACGCCATCGAGCACCATCGAGGCGGCCTGGTACCACTGGTTCTCATCGAGGGCATCGTTGGCCGCTGGGTTGGTCACCTCACGCACCGTGCGCATTACACCGATGCCGCACTGGATGCTGCTGGCGGTGGCGGCGGCGCCACCGACATAGGTCAGTACCAGGCTGGTACCACCGGAAAAGGGCGCGGCAATAGTGCCACTGAATACCACGAACCAGCCGATCACAGCGCCCGCGCAGGAAAGGGTCGTGTTGACCGCCTCCTTGACCACCCGCGACTCGCGCGGATTGTGCTGCAGCTGCTGGGTGTACTGGTCAGGTGTCTGGTACTTCTTGATCTCGCGCAGGATCACACGCTTGGGGCGGATGCTGCAGATCGGCTGAAACTCACGCAGGGTGACAATGTTGTATTCGGCGTCGATGTACACCACACCGGCACCGACGATACGCGGGTCGGCGTCGATGGCGGCGAACATCTGCGGCAGGTTGATCCGTGCCTGGATACGCTGACGGGCAAGAAACTGGGAGTTGTTGGCCAGGGAATTGACCAGAAGATCTGTCACGAATAGGTTTCCTTGCACAAAGCCTGGCCAAGTCGCATGACCTGCAGGCGTGGGCTTGCCCCGCGCCTACAGGTCATGCGAGCAGCCTTAACGGATCACACGTTCGGGCACGGCACCGGCGCCCAGTCACCCATGTCCGGGTTGCGGCACATGGCGTTGACCTGGTCGGTACCCGCCTTGGCTACCTGCTGGGCCTCGGCTTTCTTGCCGTTGGCGTTCTGCAGGGTCTTCTCGGTGGCCACCGCTTCCTGTGGCACCTTGGTGTTGGTCTTGGCCGGCTGGACCTTCTTCACATCCTTCTTCTTGCCGGTGGTTGCCACCTTCGGCGGCTCGGCCACGGCGACCACTTCGGTGCGCTGCACGCCCACCTGCTTGAGGTCCTGCTCGTAGGCCTGGGTGTAGTTGTTGAGGTTCTCACCCAGACGCCCGTTCACGGTCGTCAGCAGGTTGTTCGACTCCTGCAGGCCGGCAACGATCTCGGCCAAGCGCTTGCGGCCCTCGGTGTCGTTGATGCGGCCAGCCTTGCGGTTCTGGATCAGGCTGGCGAACTCGCGCTGGTAGCAGCTCTGCGACGACTTGGCGTAGGCCGTGGTGCGGTCCATGTCGGCCGCGCTCTTGTCGATGTCGGTGGCGTACGAGGCGATGCGCTGCTTGTCGTCGCTGATCTGCTTCTGGCGTTCGGTGTAATAGCCCGCCGCGCCACCGACCAGGGCGCCACCAGCGGCACCGATGGCGGCGTTGCGGCCGCGGTTTTCCTTGTCGACCAGGGCGCCGGTGAGGGCGCCGCCGACCGCGCCGAGCAGCGCACCGGTGGCTACCGAGCGGGTCATGTCACCGTCGGTGGAGCGCAGGTGCTGCACCGGCTC
Organism: Pseudomonas sp. FG36; assembly: GCF_057809275.1. Lineage (NCBI taxonomy): Bacteria > Pseudomonadati > Pseudomonadota > Gammaproteobacteria > Pseudomonadales > Pseudomonadaceae > Pseudomonas > Pseudomonas sp. FG36. The sequence goes on along the minus strand of NZ_JBMDJQ010000004.1, from coordinate 138,956 downwards.
GTAGCAGTTGGGGTAGTACTCGACCTTGGTCGTGGCGCCAACCTTGGACGCCGGCGAGCTGGCGCAACCGCTCAACAGCACGGTGCTGAAACCGGCTGCCAGCAGCAGCGCGGTACGGGCCTGGGATGCAGTGATCAGGGGTTTGCGGGTGAACATGGTCTGGTTTCTCTTCTTGGGTTTCTCGGTATCCGGGGGCCTCGTGCCACCCGGGAGTCCTTTCTGTCGAAGCTGTCCTTAGGGTCGCGGGGCGGCCGATGCCAGCAGCTCCTTGAGGATCGTCGCCGGATCGGCCCGCCGGTTCTGGCGGTACTCCCCGACGTGGCGGACGAACAGGGTGGCGCGGGTGACCAGGCTGTTGCCCAGCACAGGCTTGCGATTGAGCTCTTCCTTGACCCGCTGGAACTGCGCCTGGATCACCGCGTCGGTGTAGCGCGTGCCGCTGGCCAGGTTGTCGATGTAGATCGCCACGGCGCCGTCGAGGGCGGCGCGGCCATTGGCGATGGCGGCGCCGTACATGCGCGCGCTGGTCTGGTCGCCGGAGGCTTCGGCCTTGGCCTGGGTGTTCTGCAGATTGGTCAGGCGGATGTTGTAGTTGTTGACGGTTTCGGCCACCAGGGCGGCGGACTGGATCAGGTTGCCGGCCGCTTCCTCGCGCTGGCGGGCGATCAGCGACACGTTGCGCTTGAGCTCTTCGTTGACCAGCCCCAGCTCGGCCTGCTGGCGCGGGTCGGTGGCGGCGGCGATGATGCTGTCCAGGCGCTTGGTCGGGTCCTGGGCAGCGTCGATGTCGTCGGTCAGGCCGGCCAGGCGACCTTCCTTCTGCCACTGCTCGAACAGCTCCTGGTAGCGCGAGCGCGGCGCCGACAAGGCGCCGATGGCCACGCGGAAGCCAGTGGTCTCGTTGCGCTGCTCGGTGCCGTCGACGCCGAACAGCGGGTACTCGCGGCGCATGCCGGTGAACAAGGTGCCCTCGCCTTCGAGGTAGTTGCCGCCCTTGACCACGAAGCCGCCGTAGGCGCCCTGCAGGCGCCCGGCGTTGACCAGCTGGAACGACTCCTGAACCATCTCGGCGGCGTTGCCGATCACATCGAACAAGCCCAGCGGGTTGGGCTGTTTGGTGCCGATCGGCATCAGCCGCGCCGCCTGCCCGGTACCACCGGCGACCTGGTTGAACACTGCGAAGTCGCCCAGCGGCCCTTCGCTGTCGGCGCCTTCGACCTTACGCGGGAACAACCGCCCTTCTAGCTCCTGGCGGCTGACCGCCGAACCGCCACGGGCGGCGAACTCCCATTCCACCTCGGTGGGCAGGCGCACGAAGCCCACGCCACCATCCTCGGCCTTGCTGCCTCGGCCGCTGACCGGCAGCAGGTCGCGGTGGTGCTTCATCAGCCAGGCGCTGTAGACGGCGGCGAAGCGTTCGGCCTCGAAGCGCGACAGTTTTACCTTGGGCAGGCGCCCCGCCGCGTCGTTGCTCGCCTCACAGGCCGGTGCCGCGTCGCCGCCGGCCAGCGACGGCGCCTGGGCCATCACCTGGGCGTACTGCCGGGCGGTCACTTCGTACTTGCCAATGAAGTACATCATCGGCGTGAGCGGGCTGCCTTTCTCGACCTTCGGCAGGCTTGGCGCAACCGCCTTCTGCCACTGTGGCGCCAGGTCCTGCAGGCTGAACTGGCCATTGATGAAGTCGCGTCGGTAACCAGAGATGAACGACTGCTTGTAGCCGGCCTCGCCTTCGCTGAACGGGTAGCCGAGGTTGACCTCGCGGTCGTCGAGGCTGCCCTGGGCCAGCACATAGACACTGCGCAGCACCAGCTCACCGCCGCACGGCAGCGGCAGGCTGACATCGCCCGGCAACGGCTTGGGGTTGTCGAACTTGCTTTCAGTCCCCGGCTGCGCCTGGGCAACTGGCTTGGCCTTGTCGTCGCCATCGGCCGGGGAACAGGCGCCCAGGCTCAAAGCGGTCAGGAGCAGGGCGGCAGCCCCGAGGCGGCGATCAGACATCACGTATTCCTTGGCAAGCCTCGATGCGCGCCACCCGCCAGCCGCCCAGGGCGGCGGCGGCGGTGCTGGCCAGCAGCACGGCACACAATGCAACGAGGTAGTGCATGGGCAGCAGGTGGCTGGCGAACTCGCCGGGCACCTGCATGAAAAGTCGGTTCAGGCCATGTTCGGCCAGCAGGTACAACAGCCCCGCCACGGCGGCGGCCAGCAGCCCGCTGTAGAGCGCCTGGAGCACCACGAACAACAGCAGCGCAGCAGTGCCGAAGCCCAGCAGACGCAAAACTGCCAGCTCGCGCTGCTTGCGCTCGACCGCCGCCACGGCGCCTGCGGCGATGGCCGCTACGGCGCCGGCCACAGCCAGGCTGGCGATGATCCAGAACACCAGGTCGAGATTGCGGCTGAGCGATTGCACCTGGGCGATCTGCGCGGCCTGTGTGGAAACCAGCAGCTTGCGTTCGGCGAAGAACTGGCGCAGCGGCTCGACATCGTTCAGTTCGCGGGCATACAGGCGGAAGGCCGGGTACACCCGCGCTGACGCGCTCCCTTGCTCCTCCCCCTGCCAGCCCAGCGCCGCCACGGGGCGGCCATCGCGGTAATCCTCGACGGCTTCGAGCAGTTGCAGCGAGGCAAACAGGCCATCGCGCTCGAACGCTGCCAGAGGCAGCACGCTGCTGACCTGCAGGCGCGTGCGTCGCCATTGCAGCTGCCCGGCCTGCTGCCGGCTGAAGCTGGCCTGCAGTTCGTCCCCGGCCCTGGCACCAAGTTTTTCCGCGGCGGTATAGCTCAGCACCACCTGTTGCAGGCCGTCCGGCGGAGCGACCTGCGCCAGCAAGGGATCGCCCTCGGCGGTGGGCAGCATCTCCACCGTCAGGCCACGCCCATGGGCCGGCAGCAACAGCTCGGCGGTGGCAGCGATCTGCCGGGTGCGCGGGATGGCAAAGGCCACTCGCGGGTGCTGGGTCAGTTCCTCGATGAACTCGGCGCGAAAGCGCCCACCGCCCAGCGGAATGATCTCGCGCACACCCGGGTCGCGCTGCAGGCGCTCGGTCAGGCTGCCGACCAGGCCGAACTTCAGCCCGAACAGCACCAGCAACGGCGCGATCACCGCCACCAGCGCCAGCACGGCGCACGCCGACAACCGCGCATCGTTGCGGTAGTCCTGCCAGGCCAGCCCGGCGATCAGCAGCGGGCGCATCAGGCGGCCCTCTCCAGGCTCGCCGTGACGCCGCCGTCGGCGTCGCGCCGGCAGGCCATGCGCAGCACCGTCAGCCCGGCCTTGTGAGCCAAAGCTTCGTCATGGGTGGCGACCACGCAGGTCACCTGGCGCGCCTCGGCCTCGCGCAACAGCAATTGCATCACCCTATCGGCGTTCACCGGGTCCAGGGACGCCGTGGGTTCATCGGCCAGCAACAATGCCGGGCCATGGGCCAGGGCACGGGCACAGCTGACCCGCTGGCGCTGGCCGAGGGACAGGGTCGCGGGCTTCTTGCCCAGCTGGTCGTGCACATCCAGCGCTTCGGCCAGACGCTCGACGCTGCCGTCATCGCCGAGCCCCAGCAACTGGCGTGGCAGGCGGATATTGCCGCGCACATCGAGAAAACCCAGCAACCCACCAGCCTGCAGCACATAGCCCAGGTGACGGCTGCGCCAGCTGGCCAGGCGGTCGAGCTGCCGGGCACGCCACAGCCCGGCGACATCCTCGCCGCCCAGGGCAAAGCCCTGCGCCGCGTCCGGCACCAGCACCAGCGCCAGCAGGTCGAGCAAGGTGCTCTTGCCGCAGCCGCTGGGCCCGACCAGCGCCACCCGCTCGCCCGCCGCCAGGTGCAACCGGTCGATCTCCAGGCTGTAACGCTGGGCACCCTGCCCGCGTGTCTTGCGCACCGCGTCCAGGCGGATCATCACGGCAAGGTCGACAGCGGGACACGGTACAGGGCGTCGCCCGGCTCGGCCTTGCCGAAGCGCACCCAGTTGGCCATGTCATTGTGGAAGGTTTCGTACAGGCGGATCTTCGAGTCCAGTTCGTCGATGAAGTCTTCCTGCTCGGCCACCGACAGCGACAGCCACAGGTCCTGGGTCATGCTCAGGGACTTGCTGCGGTACGGCAGGCCGTCGAGGTATTCGCCGAGCACGCCGCCCTGGGCCAGGTTGGCGCCCTTGCGCAACGCGCCGGGGTCGCGGCTCATGTAGGCACTGGCGCTGGCGATTTCGTTGAAGAAGTCGCCCGGCGAGCTGCGGGTCTTGCGCGCGGCATCGACGATCAGCTTGAGCGACTGCTGCAGGTCGTTGAGCTGCAGCTTGGTCAGCATCACGCACACCTGCAGGGTCGGCAGCGTCGGGTTGGTCAGGTCGCGGTCGGCGGTCCAGGCGCTGACCAGTTGCGGCGCCTGGCTAGCGCCATGGCGGCCAAGGAAGTCCATGTGCATGGCGTAGCCGATGGCCTGCGACTTGGCCGCCAGGCTCGAGGCCGAGGTCAGCAGCGGTACGGCTTGCGGTTGCTGGTTGCGCACCTGGTGCACCAGCTCGGCGAAGGTCGAGCCGATCTCGCGCACGCGGTCGCCGAAGGCACCGACTTCACCGCCCGGCACGCTGACGTAGAGGTCGCCGATCTGCGGGTTGCTGTCGGCGGTGAGCACGCGGTACTGGGACTCGGCCGCACCGTGGTTCTTGACCCCGGCGGGGGTGCGCAGGTGCAGGGCGTAGATCTTGATCTGCTTGCTCAGCGCGGCCTGACGCACTTCGGCTTCGTTCATCTGGGTGCTGCTGAACGGGTCGTTCTTGCGCAGTGCGCCGGCATCGCTGACCAGCAGGATCAGGCGCCCGCCGTAGCCGGACCAGTCCATGCCCTCGACCGCCTGCATCACGCCGGCAAAGGCGTCCTCGTTGAACGAGTGGCTGGAAACGCTGGTGGCCTTGACCTGCGAGGCGGCCTTGAGGAAACGCGCCGGATCGCGGCCCTGCTCCAGGCTGACCAGGGTCTTGCTCAGGTACTCCAGGCCCGGGGTGCGCTTGACGCTGTTGCGAAAGCCCACCAAGCCGAAGCTGACGCTGTCCAGCTCGCCACGGGCCGCCAGTTGCTGCTGCAGCTCGCTGACCACCTGGCGTACCCGATCGATGTACGGCTGCATGGACACCGAGGTGTCCACCACCAGGACGATGCCGGTACGGAAGCTGTTGTCGCCGACCGCCGCGACGCCGGCCGCCTTGGGCGCGCTGTCGCGGGCGCTGGCACCGGGGTCGATGGAGGCGATGTTGAGCAGTTGCACCGGCTGGCCGCCGGCGTCGAAGCTTTCGCGGTAGTCGAAGATCGGCATCAGGTAGAACTGGTTCTGCGGCACGGCGCTGGCCGCCGGTTCCAGGGCCATGACCTGGGGCACCTGGTCGGGATTGTTCTGCGCCTTGAGCAGGCTGTCGCGAGCCAGCGGGGTGTCGTCGAGCAGATGCTGCACATCGTCCACCTGGCGCATGAACATCACCGGCGAGCGGCCCGAGCGTTCGGTGAACTTGAGCACCAGGCTCTGTTTCCAGTCGCTGGTCTGCGCCGCCGGCAGCCAACCCTCGCGCTGGCCGTCGCTGGCGGCGCCGACCTGGACCCAGGACTGGCCGCCGACGTCCTTGCGCTGGTAGACATAGAGCACGGAGAAAGCTGGCAGTGTCTCGCCCGAGGCATCGCCAGGCTGAGCCACCAGCTGGGCGTCGGGCTTGGTCAGCACACGCTGGAACAGGGTCTTCTTGCCGGGCATCAGCAGTGGACGACCGTCGTCCGAGGCGGCCACCGGCGTGACTTGGGGTTCGCTGGGGACCACGCTGTCGGCGGGCGCCTGCACCACCGGCGTTTCAGGCGCGGGCGCGTCATTGCCGCCGAGCAACCAGAAGAACGCGCCCCCCAGCCCCAGCGCCGCCGCTATCGCCACCGCCAGCACGGCCTTGGCCGGCTTGTTCGAGGCGGGCTTCACAGCAGGCGCGGGCTTGGGTTCGGACTGCCGGGCAGGCTCGCTCACCGGAGCCGCAACGGCCTGCGGAATGTCGATGGACACCGGCTGCGGGATGGCCGGTGGCGGGATCGGCAGCGGGCGGACCAATGTGCTGTCGTTGTCCTCGGCCGGCGCCTGGACCGTCAGGCGGTCCAGCGCGGCCAGCAACGCCGCCGCGTCGGCGAAGCGCTCGTTGGGATCCTTGGCCAGCAGACCGCGCAGGATGTCCTGGTAGCGGCCATGTTCAATGGGCAGCTCCGGCAGCGGCTCGGTCAGGTGCGCCAGCGCCGTGGACAACGCATCGGTGCCGTTGTACGGCAGCTTGCCGACGAGGATTTCGTACAGCACCACACCCAGTGCATACAGGTCGGCGCGCCCGTCGATGTCCATGCCGCGCGCCTGTTCCGGGCTCATGTAGCTCGGCGTGCCGACGGCGAAGCCGGCCTGGGTGAACTGGGTGCGGTCATCCAGCGACTTGGCGATGCCGAAGTCCGACAGCACCGCGGTGCCGTCGGCGCGGAACAGGATGTTGGCGGGCTTGACGTCGCGGTGCACCAGGCCCTGGGCATGGGCATAACCCAGCGCCTGGGCGATCTGGCGCACGTAGACGAGGCCTTGCTCGGGCGTCAGCCCCTCGGCGATCCGCTCCTTCAACGTGCCGCTGGGCAGGTACTCCATGGCCATGTAGTACAGCTCGCCGACATTGCCGATGTCATGGATGGTGGCGATGTTCGGGTGCGCCAGCCGCGCCAGGGTGCGGCCCTCGCGCAGGAAGCGCTCGCAGAAGGTCGGGTCGGCGGCCAGGCTCGCCGCCATGATCTTCAGCGCCACCTTGCGCTCCAGGGAGCGCTGGGTGGCGAGGTACACGCTGGCCATGGCGCCCTGGCCAAGCTCGCTGTCGATGTCGAATCCGGGAATCTGCATGTCCATGATGTCTTCAGCTGGCCTTCACGACGACGGCGGTGATGTTGTCGGGGGCGCCACGGGTCAGCCCCAGGTGTACGAGGCTGCGCACCACCTCATAAGAGTCGGCGTGGCCGAGCACCTCGGCGATCTCGTGGTCTTCGGCGGTCTTGTTCAGGCCGTCACTGCACAGCAGGTAGGTGTCGCCGGGCTGCACCTGCAAGGCGACGGCCTGCAGCTCGAGGTGGTCCTCGACGCCGATGGCGCGGGTGACGATGTTGCCGCGAGGATGCACACGGGCTTCGGCTTCGTTGAGCAGGCCACTGTCCTGCAGCTCCTGGACGTAGCTGTGGTCGTGGCTCAGGCGCTCGATACGGCCGTCGCGCAGGCGGTACAGGCGGCTGTCGCCGGCCCACAGGCCGATGGCCTGGTCGCCTCGGGCGGCCAGCACCACCACGGTACTGCCCATCATCGCCACGCCACGGCGCGCGGTTTCCTCGCGCACGATGCCGTTGACCCAGGCGAGGCCGTCGCGCACTTCGCCGGCAAAGTCGTCCAGTGAATCGAGCATCGGCAGGCTGCGCAGGCTATCGACCGCCAGGCTGCTGACATAATCGCCCGCCGCATGGCCGCCCATGCCGTCGGCCACCGCCCACAGGCCTGCCCAGGTCAACTCCAGGCAGGCGTCCTCGTTGATCTTGCGCACCATGCCGACATGGCTGTAGCTGGCCGCTGTGTACTGCATGCCGGTCATCCGATCCGCGCCTCGCTACCCAATAGAAAACCGGCGAAATCCTCACTGCGCGGCAAGCCCGCGCAGCGCATCAGCCCCGGGGCGATCCGTTCGGAACCCCTGCCCCACCAAAGGCTCATGCCTTCACAGGCGCATTCGGCCAAGGCCAGGGCGCGCCCCTGCGGCGTGGTCGCATCCAACCGCTGCAGCCCGCCCACCGTTGCACGCGGCTCTTGCACAAGCGGCCTCGCGCCGCGAAAAGGCTGCAAGGCAGCCTCGAAATCCTCGAAGGCGGCACCCGGCTCAAGCGTCGCCAACAAGGTCTCCTCGACCGCCTCGAACCATTCCTCGGCCCCGGCCACCACAGGCGCCAGCGGCTCCCCCGGCTCCAGCACCTGGGCCACGGTCAGCGGGAAGTACCGCCCCACCCGGTCGATGCTCGGCATCAGCACCCCGACCACCGCCTCAGGCCCACAAAGCCCCGGCGCCAGGGCGAAGCGCCACAAGGGGCTGACCAGATAGGCCTCGAGCCAGCGCTCGCCCAGGGCCTGCTGGCTCGCCTGGATTCCCGCCGCCAGCCACTGGTCCCAGGGCTGGATGAAACCGTGCGGCAGGCCGCGGCTGACAAAGTCGCCGCGGCAGGCCAGCTTTCCGTAGAAACCCACGTCGTTCACAGATGCTCCGGCAGGCTGAAACCGCTGAGCACTCGGCTGCGGAACGGGTTGAAGGCGCTGCTGGCACGCAGCTCGTAGGACACGCTGGCGCCGTCGACGCGCAGGCGCAGGTTGAAGCGCTCCGGCGAGCCACCGGCGACCAGGTCGGACTGGTCAAGCAGGCGGAACCAGGCCCACGGCCCTTCCACGGTCAGCCCCGAACGACCGCTGGCCGAGGGCGGCGAGATCGACAGGCGCACCACGCCGATGCTGTTGGGGTTCGGCCACTGCAACGCCACCGGCCGGCTCGGGCCGTGGTCGTAGCTCACCTGCTGGCCGTCGAGGTCGAGCAGGAACTGGGTGATGGTCGCGTCCATTGCCACCGGCTTGAGCTCGAAGCGCACCCCCGGCTGCACGCCGTTGCTGTTGCGGAAGAACGCGTCGCGGATGCTCGCCGCGCGCTGGAAGGTGTACAGCACGTTGCTGTTGATCCCCAGCTTCTGCGCCGCGCCGGGCTGCCAGCTCCAAGGCGTGCTCGAAGTGTTGACGTAGGGTTGCAGGTACTTGCGGAAGTAGTTGTCCATCACCCCGCCGACGCCGAAGAACAGGCCGAAGTCCTCCAGGGTCGCATCCCGCGAGCTGCCGGCCACCAACGGATAGCGACCGCTGAGGGACTGGCGATAGACGTTCACCACCTCGCTGGTCCAGGCGGCGTTGAGCTGATTGCGTACCCCACCCATGACCAGGTTGTGGGTCGAGCCAAGCACCGAGCTCACCAGGTTCTGCACTACCTTCGGCTGACGCGCGGCCCCCAGGGCAACACGCTGCGCGGCAGCCTGGGCCTGGTTCTTGGCCTCGCCCAGCAGCGCGTCGCCACTGGCGCCGACCATGGCGCTGACCTGAACGTACAGTGCATTGAGGTCGGTAAGCAGGCCGTCGATGGCCGCAGGCTGACCTTCGCCGGTTTCCACCAGCGCGGCCAGTTCAGCGAAGTGCGCGGTGACCGGGTCCACCTCGCGGGCGGCCGGGTTGTCGCTGGGTAGCGGCGCATCACCGAGCAGGCCACCCAGGCGTTGGCGCAACTGATCGACACCGGCCTGTTCAGCCTTGGCCTGGACCTTGTCGAGGGTGGTCGGCTGCGCCAGATTGGTCTCCTTGGCGACCGCCTGCAGCAGCTTCTTCATCGGCGAGGTCGGCCCGGACAACACCCGCAGCACATCGGCGGCCTGGCCGACGCTGGTGATCGGCACGAAGTCCAGGTCGGCCAGCAAGGCATCCCAATGGCGGATGTAGTCCTGGTAGTACAGTTGCAGCACATCGTCGGCCAGGCGCTTGGCATCGGCCGATTCGCTGGCCTCGCGACCCAGCACCCAGCGCTCCTCGGCCAGGGTCTCGCTGTGGGCCAGGCTGGCGGCGAGAAACGCCTTGCGGTAGCCCTCGACGGTGAAGATGCCCGGCAGCGGCTCGCTCAGCGGCTTGCCGTCCTTGAAGCGGAACACCAGCGCGGCGTCACGCCCGGCGGCATCGCTGACGCGGAAGTCGCTGACCCCGGCGGGCAGCTTCTGGCGCTTGACCCGGTCGTAGACCCGTTGGGCCACCGGCAGTTGCTGCAGCTGGCGACGGGTGTCGTCGATCAGGCGCTGGTCCAGGCGGGCGTTCGGCGGACGCTTGTCGAACAGTGCAGCCAGGTGCTGCTCCAGGGCCTGGCGCAGGTCCGGGGCCAGGTCGCGCGGCAGGCTGCGTTCCCAGTCGAGGGTGACCCAGGCCTTGATGAACTCGGCGTCGTAGTGTTCGCCGTCGGCCAGCATCAGGTAGGCCTTGAGCCCCTCGTAGAGGTAGTCGGACGGCCCCCCTGCGTACAACTGCTCCTCGATGCGAGTGACCAGGCGCGGGGCGAAGATGGCGATCAGCAGCTTGCGATAGACGCTGTCCGACTCGCCTTCGAGCATGTCGCCCTGATACAGCCCCAGGCCCTCGGCCCAGCCGGGCGGATCCTCGGCCAGGCGGCGCACGCCATTGAGCAGCGGCAGCACTTCGACCACGTTGCGCTGCGCCGGGCTCAGTTCCTGCACGCTCTTGCCCAGCGGCTTGAGGCGGCTATCGACCTCGGCGATGTATTGCTGGTTGGCGCGGTAGCTCAGGGTCCACAGGGTACCGACAACCAGCACCAGGGCCACGCTCAGGGCCAGGGCGCCACGGGCGATCCACTTGCGCCGCTGCTCGACCTTCGGGTTGCTGCCGACCAAGCCGCGCTCGGCGAAGGCCACGGCGCTGAACAGCTTCTCGATGAAGTAGCTGCGCCCGGTGCCGTTCTGTCGCGCCAGGTGGGCACGGTCCAGGCCCATGCTCTGGGCCATGCTGCCGATCAGGCGGTCGATGGGGCTGCCTTCCTGGGTACCGCTGGTGAAGTACACGCCGCGCAGCAGTGCACGCTCTTCGAAGGCGTTGGGCTTGAAAATGCCGTCGAGGAAGGTTTTCAGGTTGCCGCGCAAGGCGGCGAACTGCTGGACGAAGCCGTAGACCAGGTCGCGCCGTGCCGGATCGCGCTCCTGCTGCAGACGCTCGACCAGGCGTTGGTTCAGGCGCTGCTCCAGCAAGGCGAACTCACTGCCGAACTGCGCCAGCGGCCCGTCGCCCTGCTGGCCGTCGTCGAGCGGGAAGGTCATGCCCCACACCTGGGCGCGCTCCTCCTTGCTCAGGGTGTCGAAGAACTCCATGAACCCCGGCACCAGGTCGAGCTTGGTCAGCATCAGGTAGATCGGGAAGCGCACGCCCAGCTGGCTGTATAGCTCCTGGATGCGGGTACGGATCGCCGCCGCATGGGCGGCGCGCTCGGCGTCGCTGCCCAGCAGCAGGTCGGACAGGCTGATGGCAATGAACGCGCCGTCGATGGGGCGGCGTGAGCGTTGGCTCTTGAGCAGGTCGAGGAAGCCCAGCCAGGCCGCCTTGTCCACCTGAGCATGGCTGTCCTGGGTGGTGTAGCGGCCGGCGGTGTCCAGCAGTACGGCCTGGTCGGTGAACCACCAGTCGCAGTTACGCGTACCGCCAACACCACGGATGGCGCCCTCGCCCAGCTGCGCCGCCAGCGGGAAGTGCAGGCCGGAATTGACCAGCGCGGTGGTCTTGCCCGAGCCGGGCGGGCCGATGATCACGTACCACGGCAGTTCATACAGGTTGCGTCGCTCGTCGCCGCCAAGGCGTGCCTTCTTCAGCAGCACCAGGGCTTCGTCCATGCGCTGGCGCAGGGTCGCCAGTTCTTCGGCGGTGGCCACGCTGGCGGGGTCCGGCGCGGTCTCAGCGGCCAGGCTCTGCATGACCTTGGCCGCTTGACGGCGGGCCTGGACGATGCGCCAAACGCGGTAGGCGATCCACACCGCGAACAACAGGCCGATCAGCACCAGGCGCGGAGCGGCCGGCACCAGCATGTCCAGCAACGGGCCGAGGAACCAGATGATCAGGCTCAGGGCCAGCAGGCCCAGCAGCGGAATCACCCAGCGAATGACAAAACTGAAAAACGCCTTCACTCGACGCCCTCCGCCAGAACGGTGATTTCAACCCGGCGATTCTTCGCCCGGCCTTGCGCGCTGTCGTTTGACGCCAGCGGTTCGGTGTCGCTCAGGCCCTGCGCGGTAAAGCGCTCGGGCTGGCCGGTGCGGGCGGCGAGGAGGTTCTTCACCTCTTCGGCGCGGGCCTGGGACAACGCCCAGTTGGACGGGAAGCGCAGCGTGGCGATGCGCTGGTTGTCGCTGTGGCCGGTGACTTTCACGTTGCCTTTCACTTTCGCCACGGCTTCGGCGATGCGCAGCATCAACGGCTCGAAGTCGCCCTTGATGCTGGCGCTGGCCGAGGCGAACAGTTCGTCGCCACGGATGGTCACCACCGAACGGTCCACCGCGTCCTGCACGGCGACCCGGCCGGCCTTGATGTCTTCGGCGAGGAAACCGGCCAGGCGCGGACGCTCCACGGGCTTGGGCTGCACCACCGGACGATCCATGGCCTGCACCGGGATCTCGCCCAGGGCATGAATGCCGCGGAACACCGGCTCCGCGTCGGCCGCCAGCTTCAGGCGCAGGCCGAACAGCACCAGCAGCAACAACGCCAGGGCCACCGCCAGGCCGACCCAGGGCGGCACGAACTGCGCCAGGCGATCGCGGGCCACGGTGACACCGCGCCAGTGCGGCGACAGCTCGCGCTCGAACTCGCCACGGGCGCTGCGGATGGTCGCGGCGGTGCGCTCGCGCAAGGCTTCGAGCTGGGCGCGGCCACCGTTCATCACCCGGTAGCGGCCTTCGAAGCCCAGGCTGGTGCACAGGTACAGCAACTCCAGCAGGTGCAGGCGTTCACGCGGGCTCTGCAGGCAGTGTTCCATCAGCTGGAACACCTTCTCGCCGCCCCAGGCCTCGTTGTGCACGGTAATCAGCAGGCTCTGCTTGCCCCAGTCGCTGGCGCTGCCCCAGGGCGTGCTCAGCACCGCCTCGTCGAGCGCGGTGCACAAGGCATAGCGCGCCAGCAGCACCTCGTTGCGCGGTACCCCGGCGGCCTCGGCGCGCACTTCGAACTGGCGCAGGTAGGCCAGCAGTTGCGCACGCAGGCTGGCCGGGGCCGGATGGGCGATGGTGTTGCGCAGGCGCGTGAGCAGCGCCAGCAATGGACCGGCCGCCTGCTCCAGCGGGTTCAGGCCCGCCGCCTGGCCCGGCGCCAGCGGTTCGGCCGGCACGTTCAGGGGTGGCGGCGGCGCAGCTTGCGCAGGCCCCGGCGCGGCCGGTTGCGGGCCACGGCCACCGGGGCGCGGCATGAACTGGGTGCGGTCGTTGGCGAGCGGATCGTCCGATTGCATCGCGGCTTATCCTCGAATGGCCCAGAAGGCCAGGTTCAGGCCGGGGAACTCGCCGGCGACGTAGAAGGCAAAACCACCGGAATGCTGCAGCTGCTTCCAGTGTTCGCTGCCCCGGTCGAGCTCGAAGTAGGTGGAACCGGCGTGGAACGGGATCTGCCGTGGCGCCACCGGCAGCGGCAGCAGGCCGATGCCCGGCAGTTGCAGGTTGACCAGGTCGCGGATGTGCTCCACCGCGCCGATCTTGCTCTGCTGGCCAAAGCGGCTGCGCAGGGTCTCGCTGGGCACGTCGGCGCGCACCACCAGCACGAAGCTGGCGCTGTCGAGCAGACTGCGGTCGGCGAGCATGCCGACGTGGATGCCGTAGGCCTTCTCGACCAGCGGGATGGCCACGGCCTTGCTGTCGATCAGCATCGACAGCGCCTCGCGCAGCGCGGCCATTAGCGGGGCGAAGGTCGCCGCCAGGTCGTCGTGCTGGTACACCGGATAGCTTTCCGGACGACGGCCATCGCGGGTGAAGGTGGCGAACTCGCCGGCCAGGGCCACCAGCTCGCTGTACAGCCGCTCGGGGTGCAGCGGCGTCAGCTGGTTGAGGTGCTCGACCAGCGGCTGGGCGCGGTTGACCAGTTGCAGCAGCATGAAGTCGGCGATCTCCGAGGCGCCGCCATTGGCCGAGGCGACCACGCGCCCGGCCAGGGCTTCGCCGCGCTGGTGCAGCAGACCCAGCAGCTCGCCACGAAAGCCTGAGAGCTGGTTGCTGGCGGCCACGTCGAGCAGCGGCGGGATGTAGCTGTCATCCAGCACCAGCGCACGGTCGGCACGCTTCTCGCGGATACGCACCACGCCCAACGCGGCATAGTCGCTCAGGCCATCCTCGGCGCGCAGCAGGCGCAGGGCGCGGCTGCCCAGGGCAAGCGGCGCGCGGTTTTCGAACGGGGCATTGTCGTCGCGCACTTCGCTGACACGGCTGACGTAACGCGCACCGTCAGGCACCTCGCCGTCGTCCACGGTATCGCGGGCGCCGGCACGCTTGAGCGGCAGGCCGAGGTAGATCACACCGTTGCGCAGGTCGTCGGGAATCTCCAGCGGCGCGGGCGGCAGGTCGTCACGGGGAATATCGAACGGCGTGCCATCCGGCAGCAGGCCACGGGCGCTGAGGATCGCCAGCTTGCCCTGGGCCAGCAGGCCCTGATCGATCAGCAGTTCGGAAAAGCCCCAGGCGGCGGCGCTGAGCGGCCGGCTGCGGGCATCGACGAAGTTTTCCAGGTAGCGGTCGTGCTGCTGGAAGTGCTGGGTGGTGATGAACATCCCTTCCGACCAGACCACGCGATTGTTCCAGGACATGCTTTCTCCGATTGCCTAGCGGGCAGGCTCAGGTTGTGGGGTGGCCACGGCGCTGCGCACGGCGCGCACATCGAGGCTGATCTGATAGTCACGGGGCGGTACCGGCAGCACGCTGCGCCACTGGGCGCGGTCGACCTCGCGGTAACCGACCACCAGGCCGACCTGGCGCGTGGCCGGGTCGAGCGGGCGCTCCAGGCGCAGCTGCTCGCCGGGCTGGAGCAGGACTTCATCCTGGTCGATCAGGTCGGCGGCCAAGGTGGCCTGGGCGCGTTCGGCCAGGGCGAAATAGTCGGCACGGGCAAAGGCGGCGCTGTTCTTCAGCTCGTAGATGCGCACCCGTACCGGCGCGGGCATGCCGCTGGCACCGGGGTTGAGCCCGGCGGCGGCGCTGAAGTACAGGGTGACGCCCGTGGCGGGCGCCGCCTCGGGGGCAGGCTCGCTCGGCGTGTCCTTGCTGCAGGCACTGAGCAGCACCATGGCCAGGGCTGCGATCAGTCTTGTTGCACTCATCCTCGTCCTCATGACGTCTTGTGTTCTTCCTGTATCCCGGGCGTTGGCCTCAGGAACGTTGAATGCGTTGGCTGTGGGCCTCGTAGGCGCGGCTGAACTCACGGCCGAACAGGTCCTGGAAGTCGTCTTCGGCCTCTCGGGAAATCTGGCTGTAGAGCTCGGTGAACTGCTGCCAGCAATGGGCCTGGCGCGAACCGCCGAACAGCTTGGCGAGCCCGGCGGCGGGTGCCAGGCGCTCTTCCAGGCGGGCGGGTTCGAAACGTTTGAGCAGGTGCTTGAGCGCCGCCTCGATGCCCGCCATCACCGCCAACTGGTGGGCGCGCAGGTCGTCGAAGCTGTCGCGTACCGCCTGGTCTGGGGCCATGAACGCCTGGTTGCCCTCGCGCAGCAGCAACAACAGTGCTTCGTCGGCATTGGGGGCGAACTTCAGCGGGTTGTTCTGTACCGGGGCGATGGTGGTCTGCTGCATGCGGAACTCGCCTTTCAGGCTGCTGCGCGCGCGCAACACATCGATCAGGCCTTCGACCATGAGCCGGTAGCTGCGGCCAATGGCCTCCATCTGCGCGGCGGCATCGACGGCGTCGATGCGCAGGTGCTCGATGCCTGCGCCACGCAGGAACGCCTGGAGCAGCGCATCGCTGTCAGCAGGCGCGGCAGCCGTCACGACGGGCTGCGGCCGAACAACAGGCTCGCTCGGGGTCAGTGGCTCCGGCAGCGGCGGTGGCGGAGCTGGCGCCAGTACAGGGGTGGGCTGGAGAACAGGTGCCGGGGTTTCATCGAACAGGTTCCAGTCATCCGGGATCACGCCCGGCGCGCCGGGCGTGGCTGCCGGTAACGGCGCGGGCGGCGGCGCCACCGGCGTGGGCGGTCGAAAATCATGCTGCTGCGCGGGGACATGATCCGGCTGGCTGACAGGCGGCACGCTGGAAGGGCCGAGGAAATCGAACAGATCCGGCAGGGTGTCGTGGCTCGATGCCCCCTGCAGAAAGGCGGCGGGCGCGCCGGCGATGGGCGCACTGGCGATGGGCGCACTTGGGGCGGCCCCCTGGTTGGCCATCAAGGCCTCGAAACTATGGGCCTCAGGCTGCCCGGCAAACGGGATCGACAAGCCGGAATCGATACGTGCCTGGATCTCGTAATCGCCAATTCGAATAACTTCGCCGTCCATCAACGGCTCACTGTTACCGCGACGCAGGCGAATACCGGCATGCACCAACTCCACGCCATTGGTGCTGTTATCGGTCAAATAGTAGCGACCATCCTTGAACTGGATCACACAATGTTTCGAAGAAACAAGGCGTTCCGGATCGGGAAGTACCCAATCATTATCCGCGGCCCGACCGACGCTGATGGCACCGTTTTCCAGCAACTTCTCCGGGCACTGCCCCGGGGTGATCTTGTGATAACTGGTAATGGTCAGGCAAAGTGCCATCATGCCTCCTTGCATATATATGAAACACTAATCTATCCATTTGAGTGGATAAACTAGCCCGACCTCGCATTTCGACCAAGCCCTTTGAAATCAAGGGCCCGATGCCAAAACACGCTTCCCGGAAGGTCGTATTAAACCCTATCGGCAAGGCACTTTGATGGCACCTGACCAATGGACGCCAAGGGTTGCCAACTGGTTCACAGTCACCTTGCGCGGCGCGTAGCTTACCTTGACAGCAATTTGGAAATAAACCATAAATGCGCAACTTAAGAGTGCCAAAGTGATATCACGGTGATATCAACTTCGCATTCTTTGAAAAGTTTGTGCGCCAATTCACATTTGTAACTTGGCGCATACGAAGCCCTCGCCAAGGGCCGATATGGAGATCGATTTCTGGTGAACTCACCGCAGCTGCTCGCCGCTGTTTCCGCAGACTTCCCGTGCGGCGACGACCTCGAATACGACGCCGATTTCCTGCAACTGGAACGCGATGCCCAGGGCCGCCCCGAGCGCGTGATGGGCGATGCCGTGCAAGCAGCCGAACCGCCGCAGTGGCGTGCCATCGAACAGTCCTGCACCGACCTGCTGCAACGCAGCAAGGACCTGCGCATCACCCACTTCCTGGTCCAGGCCAACCTGGCGCTGCACGGCCTGCCGGGCCTGGCCGCCAGCCTCGAGCTGATCCGCGACCTGCTCGGCGAGTACTGGCTGCACCTGCACCCGCAGCTGGACGCCGCCGACGACAACGACCCTACCGTACGCATCAACGCCCTGGCCGGCCTTACCTGCGACACCAACATCGGCCTGCTGCGCGACGCCGTGCTGGTGCGCTCCCGGGCGTTCGGCCCGGTGACCCTGCGCGCCGCCCTGCATGCAGCCGGTGTGCAGCACTTCGCCAGCGAACAGCTGAGCGCCGAGGAACTGGCCGCCGCCCTGCGCGATGCCGACCCCGAGCAGCTCGAACAGTGCCGCCAGGCGCTGCAACTGGCCCGCGACGCCCTTGACGTCATCGAGAGCCGGGTCAATGACCAGGTCGGCTCGTCCAGCGGCGTCGATCTGTCCGCGTTGCGCCAGCCGCTGCGCCAGGTCCAGCAAGTGCTGGCCGACTACAGCCCGGAAGGCGCAGCGCCGCCTTCGAGCAGCAGCGAAGAACAACCCGCCAGCAGCAGCCATGACGACCGGCAACCCGTTGCCAGCGCCGCCGCACCCCGCCCGACGGCGCGGCCCGGCGAAGTGAACAGCCGCGACGACGTGCTGCAGAGCCTCGAACGCCTGCTCCAGTACTACGCCCGCCACGAGCCCTCGAGCCCGTTGCCGGTACTGCTGCGCCGGGCGAAGAACCTGGTCAACGCCGATTTCGCGACCATCGTCCGCGACCTGATCCCCGAGGGTCTGTCGCAATTCGAGAACCTGCGCGGCCCCGAAGGCGACTGACGCCTCGACACCGCATCAACACCGACGCCCGCAACAAGCAACGCCGCCGTACCGGCGACCAGGAGGAACAACGTGGCGAAAGACAGCTCCCAGAAGTTCATCGCGCGCAACCGTGCGCCGCGGGTGCAGATCGAATATGACGTCGAGCTGTACGGCGCCGAGAAGAAGGTCCAGCTGCCCTTTGTCATGGGCGTGCTCTCGGACCTCGCCGGCAAGCCCGCCGAGCCACTGCCGGCGGTGGCCGACCGCAAGTTCCTGGAGATCGACGTCGACAATTTCGACTCGCGCCTCAAGGCCATGAAGCCCCGCGTGGCGTTCAACGTGCCCAACGAGCTGACCGGTGAAGGCAACCTGAGCCTGGACATCACCTTCGAGAGCATGGACGACTTCAGCCCCGCCGCCGTGGCACGCAAGGTCGACGCCCTGAACCAGCTGCTCGAGGCCCGTACCCAGCTGGCCAACCTGCTGACCTACATGGACGGCAAGACCGGTGCCGAGGACATCATCCTCAAGGCCATCAAGGACCCGGCCCTGCTGCAGGCCCTGGCCAGCGCGCCGAAATCCGCCGACACCGAGCCGAAGGCCTGAGGAGACCGACCATGAACGATCCGTTGCGCGACAGCCAGGCCCCGCAGGCGGCCACCCAGGACCCGAGCGAGTTCGCCAGCCTGCTGCTGCAGGAGTTCAAGCCCAAGACCGAGCGGGCCAAGGAAGCCGTCGAGAGCGCCGTGCGCACCCTCGCCGAGCAGGCCCTGGCGCAGACCAGCCTGGTGTCCAACGATGCCATCGGCTCGATCGAGCAGATCATCGCCGCCATCGACGCCAAGCTCACCGCCCAGGTCAACCAGATCATCCACCACGATGACTTCCAGAAACTGGAAAGCGCCTGGCGTGGCCTGCACTACCTGGTCAACAACACCGAGAGCGACGAGCAGCTGAAGATCCGCGTGCTCAACATCTCGAAGAACGACCTGCACAAGACCCTGAAGAAGTTCAAGGGCACCGCCTGGGACCAGAGCCCGGTGTTCAAGAAGCTCTACGAAGAGGAATATGGCCAGTTCGGCGGCGAGCCGTACGGCTGCCTGGTGGGCGACTACTACTTCGACCAGTCGCCGCCCGACGTCGAGCTGCTCGGCGAAGTGTCCAAGGTCTGTGCCTCGATGCACGCGCCGTTCATCTCCGCCGCCTCGCCGACGGTCATGGGCATGGGTTCGTGGCAGGAGCTGAGCAACCCGCGCGACCTGACCAAGATCTTCACCACCCCGGAATACGCCGGCTGGCGCTCGCTGCGCGAATCGGAAGACTCGCGCTACATCGGCCTGACCATGCCGCGCTTCCTGGCGCGCCTGCCCTACGGCGCCAAGACCGACCCGGTGGAGGCCTTCGCCTTCGAAGAAGACACCGACGGCGCCGACAGCAGCAAGTACACCTGGGCCAACGCCGCCTACGCCATGGCGGTGAACATCAACCGTTCGTTCAAGCACTACGGCTGGTGCTCGCGCATCCGCGGCGTGGAGTCGGGCGGCGAAGTCGAAGGCCTGCCGGCGCACACCTTCCCCACCGACGACGGTGGCGTGGACATGAAGTGCCCGACCGAGATCGCCATTTCCGACCGCCGCGAGGCGGAACTGGCCAAGAACGGCTTCATGCCGCTGCTGCACAAGAAGAACACCGACTTCGCCGCCTTCATCGGCGCGCAGTCGCTGCAGAAACCGGCCGAGTACGACGACCCGGACGCCACTGCCAACGCCAACCTGGCCGCGCGCCTGCCGTACCTGTTCGCCACCTGCCGCTTCGCCCATTACCTGAAGTGCATCGTTCGCGACAAGATCGGCTCGTTCAAGGAAAAGGACGAGATGCAGCGCTGGCTGCAGGACTGGATCCTCAACTACGTCGACGGCGACCCGGCGCACTCCACCGAGACCACCAAGGCCCAGCACCCGCTGGCGGCCGCCGAAGTGGTGGTCGAGGAAGTCGAAGGCAACCCGGGTTACTACAACTCGCGCTTCTACCTGCGCCCGCACTACCAGCTCGAAGGGCTGACCGTGTCGCTGCGCCTGGTGTCGAAGCTGCCTTCGGCCAAAGGGGCCTGATCATCGCGGGGCCCGCCCGCGCCCACGATGGGGGCGGGCGGGCTCCGCGATCAGCCACTACTACCGCTAACCGACGCGAAATCCCGAGGACATCATGGCTGTAGATATTTTCATCAAGATCGGCGACATCAAGGGCGAGTCCCACGACAAGGCCCACAAGGACGAAATCGACGTGCTCAACTGGAGCTGGGGCATGTCCCAGTCCGGCAACATGCACCTGGGCAGCGGCGGCGGTTCGGGCAAGGTCAACATCCAGGACCTGTCGATCACCAAGTACATCGACAAGTCCAGCCCCAACCTGATGGCTCACTGCTCCAGCGGCAAGCACATCGACAAGGTCAAGCTGACCGTGCGCAAGGCTGGCGGTGAAAGCCAGGTCGAGTACCTGATCATCAACCTCGAAGAGGTGATCATCAGCTCGCTGAGCACCGGCGGTTCGGGCAGCGACGACCGCCTGACGGAGAACGTGACCCTGAACTTCGCCAAGGTCACCGTCGACTACCAGCCGCAGAAGGCCGACGGCACCAAGGAAGGCGGCCCGATCAAGTACGGCTGGAACATCCGCTCGAACGTCAAGATCTGATCGACCGCGCCCGTGCCGCGCCTGGGCGCGGCGCGGGCGCACCTCCCCACGCGTCACCCGCTCACGGTGAACATCATGGCCAAGCCTTCTTTCATCAACCTGTGGAATGCCTACCCGAGCGTGTCCTCGCCCTGCGACGGCCCGTGGGACAACCAGTGCGCCATCCGCATGAGCATCGCGCTCAATGGCGAGATGAGCCTCAAGGTCAACAAATCGACCTATACCGAACCCAAGTGCGCCCACGAGCATGCCCGTGGCGCCGAATCCCTGGCCAACTGGCTGGAAACGCGACTGTTCTACCCGCTGAAGATTGCCGGTACCGCCCAGGCCCGCGAAGCGCTCAAGGCCAAGACCGGGATCATCTTCTACAGGGACTGCTTCGCCCGCAACGGGCAGAGCCAGGAGAACCGCACGGGCGACCATATCGACCTGTGGAACCGCGGCCTGACCAAAGGTTTCTCCGACCACAACTACCAGTCGAAGCAAGTCTGGTTCTGGGAGCTCACATGACCCGCGCTGCCCTGGCCGGTGCCCTGTTGCTGGCCCTGAGCGCCTGTGCCGACGCCGAACTGCTGAACCAGGCCAACCTGGGTGGGCAGACCGTGACGCTGAGCGAGAATGCCGGCCTGTGTGTGCTCGATCGCGGCGAACAGCGCCTGGCGCTGGACATGCAATGGCCCTGCGGCCTGAGCCCGGACCGCGCCGGCAAGGCCCGGGTCGAGCAGTTCAATGGCACGCCGATCGTGCTGGTGACCCATGTGCAGCCACACCCGACGCTCAAGGGCGAATGCCTGAAGACCTCGCGCGCCGTGCGCCTGACCCAGGCCGGCCTGGAAGCCTCAACCCCGGCGCCGAGCGCCTCGTGCGACACCGGCTTCGAAGACCAGAAAATGTTCACAGGGATGTTCCAGTGGTAGCTGAAATCGCCACCCGCGACCGCCTGCAGCCTTCGCTGCTGGATCGCCTGACCGACGATGACCCGGGCAACCCGCAGGAAGCCCCCGACAAGCGCGTGCTCAGCCTGCAGCAGCTCAAGGCCTCGGTACTGCGCGACCTGGCCTGGCTGCTCAACACCACGTCGCTGCTCGACACCGGCGCCACGCTGAACTCCCCGGCCGGCGCCTCGGTGATCAACTACGGGCTGCCGGCATTGGCCGGCAACAGCGCGTCGAACATCGACCTCAACGCGCTCGAACGCATCATCCACCAGGCCATCGCCACCTATGAGCCGCGCATCCTCGCCCATACCCTGAAGGTACGTGCCCAGGCCGCGCCCGGCGAGATGAACGCCAACGCCCTGAGCTTCGAGATCGAAGGCGACCTGTGGGCCCAGCCGGCGGCCCTGCCACTGCTGCTGCAGACCGACGTCGACCTGGAATCCGGGCACGTGCGCGTGGCCCCCGCCGACCGCCGGAGGCGCGCATGAACCCGCGCCTGCTCGAGCTGTACAACCAGGAACTGCAGCACATCCGCGAGGGTGCCGCCGAGTTCGCCAAGGAATACCCGAAGATCGCCGGGCGCCTGACGCTGTCCGGGATCGAGTGCGCCGACCCTTACGTCGAGCGCCTGCTCGAAGGTTTCGCCTATCTCACCGCGCGGGTGCAACTCAAGCTCGACGCCGAGTACCCGACTTTCACCCACAACCTGCTGGAAATCGCCTACCCGCACTACCTGGCGCCGACGCCGTCGATGACCGTGGTGCAACTGCAGACCGATCCCGACGAAGGCTCGCTGGCCGCCGGATTCCAGCTACCCCGTGACAGCGTCCTGCGCGCCAATCTTGGGCGCAACTCGCAAACGCCCTGCGAATTTCGCAGCACCCAGGACGTCACCCTGTGGCCGTTGCAGGTGGCCCGGGCCGAGTACTTCGGCAACCCCGGCGCCGTGCTCGGGCGCCTGGCCGCCAGCGAACCGAAAGCCCGCGCCGGGCTGCGCCTGACCCTGCGCAGCGGCGCCGAGATTCCGTTCTCCAGCCTGCCGCTGACGCACTTGCCGCTGTACCTCAACGGCGCCGACGAAACCCCGTTCCGCCTGTACGAACAATTGCTGGGCAGCGCCTGCGCGGTGTTCGTGCGCCAGCCGGGCGCCGACTGGGTCGAACGCATCCCGGTCGAGGACGCCTTGCTGCCCTGTGGCTTCGATGACCGCGAAGCAGCGTTGCCGGTGGTGCCGCAGGCCTTCCAGGGCTATCGCCTGCTACAGGAGTATTTCGCCCTGCCCCAGCGCTACCTGTTCGTCGACTTCGCCGGGCTGGAGCGCGCGGTCAAGCGCTGCGACGGCCAGGAGCTGGAGCTGCTGGTGCTGTTCGACCGCATCGACGCCGCGCTGGAAAGCAGCGTGGGCCCTGCCCAGTTCGTGCCGTTCTGCACCCCGGCGATCAACCTGTTCCCGCGCCGGGTGGATCGCATCCACCTGACCGACCGGGTCCACGAGCACCATGTGATCGCCGACCGTACCCGGCCCACCGATTTCGAGATCCACTCATTGCAGCGGGTCACCGGCCACGGTACCGGGCCGGACCAGGAATTCCTGCCGTTCTACGCGGTGCGCGACCCGTCGCGCTATGGCCGTGACCAGGCGTACTATCTGGTGCGCCGCGAACCGCGCGTGCTCTCCAGCGAGCAGCGGCGCAACGGTACGCGCTCCAGCTACATGGGTAGCGAGACCTTCGTCAGCCTGGTCGATGGCAACCAGGCGCCGTACCGCCATGACCTGCGCCAGCTGGGCATCAGCGCGCTGTGCAGCAACCGCGACCTGCCGCTGTTCATGAATGTCGGCGACGGGCGCAGCGACTTCAGCCTGGCCGACAGCGCACCGGTATCCGCCGTGCGCTGCCTGGCCGGCCCCAGCCGACCAAAGGCCAGCCACGCCCACGACAACCGGGCCTGGCGCCTGATCAGCCAGTTGTCACTGAACTACCTGTCGCTGGCCGAGCAAGGCCAAGGCGCCGCCGCCCTGCGCGAGCTGCTGCGCCTGTACGGCGACCAGCAGGACAGCGCCCTGCAGCTGCAGATCGACGGCCTGCGCGAAGTCAGCTGCAAACCCTGCACGCGGCGCCTGCCGATGCCCGGGCCGATCGTCTTCGGCCGTGGCCTGGAGATCACCCTGACGTTCGACGAGAACGCCTTCCGCGGCACCGGTGTGTTCCTGCTGGGCGCGGTGTTCGAGCGCTTCCTGACCCGCTATGTGTCGATCAACAGCTTCACCGAAACCGTGCTGCGCACCAGCGAACGAGGCGAGATCATGCGCTGGAAAGCCAAGCCCGGGCGCAGGCCGAACCTGTGAATACGCTACAGGCCATGCAGGCCGAGCCCTGGGAATACGACTTCTTCCAGGCGCTGCGCCGTCTCGAGGCGGAGAACCCCGAGCTGCCACGCTTCGGTCACTCGCTGCGCCTGGCCGACGAACCGGTGCGCCTGGGCCAGCGCCTGGACTGCGGCTTCGCCCCGGCGACGCTGGCCTCGGTCACGGCCAACGACGACCAGCCAGCGCGCCTGGAGCAGTTCTTCTTCGGCCTCGGCGGTCCCAACGGCCCGCTGCCACTGCACCTGACCGAGTACATGCGCGAGCGCCAGCGCAACCACGCCGACCCGACCAGCAAGCGCTTCCTCGATGTCTTCCACCACCGCCTGCTGAGCCTGTTCTATCGCGCCTGGGCCGAGGCCCGGCCGACCGTCAGCCATGACCGCCCGGGCGACGATTACTGGGCCGCGCGCCTGGCCGCCCTCAGCGGCCGCGGTCAACCGGAGCTGCAAGGCCAGGGGCCGCTGGCCGATACCGCCAAGCTGCACTGGTCCGGCCACCTGGCGGCGCAGACCCGCTACCCGGATGGCCTGTGCAGCATCCTGGCCAGCTACTTCGGCGTGCCGGTGAAGCTCGAGGAATACGTCGGCCAGTGGCTGGAGCTACCTGAACGCAGCCAGCTCGGCGTGCGCGCCAACCGCCTGGGCGTCGACCTGTGCCTGGGCCGCTATGTCTGGGACCGCCAGCACAAGTTCCGCCTGTGCCTGGGCCCGCTGACCCTCGACCAGTACCACGCCCTGCTCCCCGGCGGGCAGGCGTTCGTCGAGCTGGCCGCGTGGGTCGCCGAGTACCTGGGCCAGGAACTGGACTGGGACCTCAACCTCATCCTCGCGCAGGGCCAGGTGCCCGCGCTGCAACTCAATGCCGGCCAACGCCTGGGGTTCGATACCTGGCTCGGCCGGCCGTCGCACGATGCCAACGACCTGAAGCTTGCCCGGTACTACGCCGAGCGGCCGGTCAACGCCCCGCCAACAAGGAGTCAGGACCATGGGTGAAATCAGCCGCGCCGCGCTGTTCGGCAAACTCAACAGCGTCGCCTACAAGGCCATCGAGGCCGCCACGGTGTTCTGCAAGCTGCGGGGCAACCCCTATGTCGAGCTGGCGCACTGGCTGCACCAGCTGCTGCAACTGCAGGACAGCGACCTGCACCGCATCATCCGTCAGTTCAACGTCGAGCCGGCGCGCCTGGCCCGCGACCTGACCGACGCACTGGATCGCCTGCCGCGAGGCTCGACATCGATCACCGACCTGTCCTCCCAGGTCGAGGAAGCCGTCGAGCGCGGCTGGGTGTACGGCAGCCTGATGTTCGGCGAAAGCCAGGTGCGCACCGGCTACCTGCTGGTCGGCATCCTCAAGACCCCGAGCCTGCGCAACGCCCTGCTGGGGCTGTCCAGCGAGTTCGCCAAGCTGAAGGTCGAGGCCCTGAGCGAGCGCTTCGACGAGTACGTCGGCGACTCGCCGGAAAACAACCTGGCTGCCAGCGACGGCTTCAGCGCCGCGGCCCCGGGCGAAGCCAGCGGCGCGGTGGCGCCGGCGGCGATGGGCAAGCAGGAGGCGCTCAAGCGCTTCACCGTCGACCTCACCGAGCAGGCGCGCAGCGGCAAGCTCGATCCCATCGTCGGCCGTGACGAGGAGATCCGCCAACTGGTGGACATCCTCATGCGCCGCCGCCAGAACAACCCGATCCTCACCGGCGAGGCCGGCGTCGGCAAGACCGCCGTGGTCGAAGGCTTCGCCCTGCGCATCGTCGCCGGCGACGTGCCGCCGGCCTTGAAAGACGTCGAACTGCGCAGCCTGGACGTCGGCCTGCTGCAGGCCGGCGCCAGCATGAAGGGCGAGTTCGAGCAGCGCCTGCGCCAGGTCATCGAAGACGTGCAGGCCTCTCCCAAGCCGATCATCCTGTTCATCGACGAAGCCCACACCCTGGTCGGCGCCGGTGGCGCGGCCGGCACGGGCGATGCCGCCAACCTGCTCAAACCGGCCCTTGCCCGTGGCAGCCTGCGCACCGTGGCGGCGACTACCTGGGCCGAGTACAAGAAGCATATCGAGAAGGACCCGGCGCTGACCCGGCGCTTCCAGGTAGTCCAGGTGGACGAGCCGAGCGAGGCCAAGGCGTTGCTGATGATGCGCGGCGTGGCCTCGACCATGGAGAAGCACCACCAGGTGCAGATCCTCGACGAAGCGCTGGAAGCCGCCGTGAAGCTGTCGCACCGCTACATTCCGGCGCGCCAGCTGCCCGACAAGTCGGTGAGCCTGCTTGACACCGCCTGCGCCCGCGTGGCCATCAGCCTGCACGCGGTGCCGGCCGAGGTGGACGACAGCCGTCGGCGCATCGAGGCGCTGGAAGTCGAGCTGCAGATCATCGCCCGTGAGGCCGCCATCGGTGTGAACACCGGGCAACGTCAGGCCCAGGCCGACAGCCTGCTGACCGAGGAGCGCGAGCGCCTGGCCGCCCTGGAAAGCCGTTGGGCCGAGGAGAAAGCCCTGGTCGACGAGCTGCTGGCCACCCGCGCGCAACTGCGTGAACAGGTTGGCGTGGTCGATCAGGAAGTGGACGTGCAGGGCAGCCATGAACTGCGCGAAAAACTCATCGACCTGCAGCAGCGCCTGAGCCAGCTGCAAGGCGAGAGCCCGCTGATCCTGCCAACCGTGGACTACCAGGCGGTGGCCTCGGTGGTCGCCGACTGGACCGGTATTCCGGTGGGGCGCATGGCGCGCAACGAGATCGAGACCGTGCTCAACCTCGACTCGCACCTGGCCAAGCGCATCATCGGCCAGGACCACGCGCTGAAGATGATCGCCAAGCGCATCCAGACCTCCCGCGCAGGCCTCGACAACCCGAACAAGCCGATCGGTGTGTTCATGCTCGCCGGCACCTCCGGCGTGGGCAAGACCGAGACCGCCCTGGCCCTGGCCGAGGCCATGTACGGCGGTGAACAGAACCTGATCACCATCAACATGAGCGAATTCCAGGAAGCCCATACCGTCTCGACCCTCAAGGGCGCGCCCCCCGGCTACGTCGGCTACGGCGAAGGCGGCGTGCTGACCGAGGCCGTGCGCCGCCGCCCGTACAGCGTGGTGTTGCTGGACGAGGTGGAAAAAGCCCACCCCGACGTGCACGAGATTTTCTTCCAGGTATTCGACAAGGGCGTGATGGAAGACGGCGAAGGCCGCCAGATCGACTTCCGCAATACCCTGATCCTGCTCACCACCAACGCCGGCACCGAGCTGATCGCCAACACCTGCAGGGATCCGCAGGCCCTGCCCGACCCCGAGGCCGTGGCCACCTCGCTGCGCAAGCCGCTGCTGGAGATCTTCCCGCCGGCGCTGCTCGGCCGCCTGGTGACCATCCCCTACTACCCGCTCAGCGACACCATGCTCAAGGCCATCACCCGCCTGCAGCTGGAGCGCATTCGCAAGCGTGTGGAAGGTACCCACAAAGTCGGCTTCGCCTACGACGACGACGTGGTCGAGCTGATTGTCTCGCGCTGCACCGAGACCGAAAGCGGTGGCCGCATGATCGACGCCATCCTCACCAACGGCCTGCTGCCGGACATGAGCCGCGAGTTCCTCACCCGCCTGCTCGAAGGCAAGCCGCTGGCCAGCGTCAGCATCAGCCGTCGCGACAACGACTTGCACTATGACTTCGGCGCCGCCGACTGACAGGACCGACCATGCTGTTCAAGCAGTTCACGCGCCTGGCGCAGATCAACAGCCCCCTGGGGCCGGACAAGCTGATCCTTGCCGAGATGGGCGGCAGCGAGGAGCTTGGCCGCCTGTTCGACTATGAGCTGCAGCTGACCAGCGACGACCCGGCCATCGACCTCAACCAGCTGCTGGGCAAACCGATGAGCCTGAGCGTGCAGCAGAGCGTCGGCACATCGCGGCACTTCCACGGCATCGTCGCCCGCTGCAGCCAGTCGGTGGACCAGGGCCAGTTCGCCAGCTACCGCGTCACCCTGCGCCCCTGGCTATGGTTGCTGACGCGCACCAGCGACTGCCGGATCTTCCAGCACCTGAGCGCGCCGCAGATCATCAAGCAGGTGTTCCGCGACCTGGGCTTCTCGGATTTCGAGGACCTGCTCAGCCGCAACTACCGCGAGCGCGAGTACTGCGTGCAGTACCGCGAAACCAGCTTCGACTTCGTCAGCCGCCTGATGGAAGAAGAAGGCATCTACTACTTCTTCCGCCACGAGCAGGAGCGCCACGTGCTGGTGCTCGCCGACGCCTATGGCGCGCACCAGAAGGCGCCGGGCTACGAGACCGTGCCCTACTACCCGCCGGACGGCCAGCACCGCGAGCGCGACCATATCAACGACTGGCATCTGGCCCAGGAAGTCCAGCCGGGCTCGCTGGAGCTCAACGACTACGACTTCCAGCGCCCCAGCGCGCGCATCGACGTGCGTTCGGCGATGCCCCGGCCGCACCAGGCCGGCGACTACCCGCTGTACGACTACCCCGGTGCCTATGAACAGACCCAGGATGGCGAGCACTACGCCCGCACCCGCCTGGAATCGCTGCAAAGCCTGCACGAGCGCGTCGAGCTGCGCGGCAACGCCCGGGGCCTGGGCAGCGGCCATCTGTTCAGCCTGAGCAACTTCAGCCGCCAGGACCAGAACCGCGAGTACCTGATCGTCGCCGCCCGCTACTACGTGCACCAGGAACGCCTGGAAAGCGGTGGCGGCAGCGGCGCGGCGCAGTTCGAGAGCAACCTGAGCTGCATCGACGCGCAGCAGAGCTACCGCCCGGTGAGCAGTTCGTTGCGCCCGATCGTCAAGGGGCCGCAGACCGCCGTGGTGGTCGGCCCGGCTGGCGAGGAGATCTGGACCGACCAGTACGGCCGGGTCAAGGTGCACTTCCACTGGGACCGCCACGACCAGTCCAACGAGAACAGCTCGTGCTGGATCCGCGTGTCCCAGGCCACGGCCGGCAAGAACTGGGGTTCGATCCAGGTCCCGCGCATCGGCCAGGAGGTGATCGTCAGCTTCCTCGAAGGCGACCCCGACCGGCCGATCATCACCGGGCGGGTGTACAACGCCGAACAGACCGTGCCCTACGACCTGCCCGGCGGCGCCACCCAGAGCGGCATGAAGAGCCGTTCGAGCAAGGGCGGCAGCCCGGCCAACTTCAATGAAATCCGCATGGAGGACAAGAAGGGCGCCGAACAGCTGTACATGCATGCCGAACGCAACATGGACACCGTGGTCGAGCAGAGCGAGACGCTGTCGGTGGGCGTCAACCGCACCCAGACCGTCGGCATGCTCGAGACCATCACCATCGGCCAGGACCGCATCCGCGCCGTGCGCCGCGACGACATGCTGCTGGTCGGCGCGAGCAAGACCGACAGTGTCAGCACCAGCTACCTGATCGAAGTCGGCGAGAACCTGCGCCTGGTCTGCGGCAAGAGCGTGATCGAGCTCAACGCCAGCGGGCAGATCAACATCAGCTGCGAGCAGTTCAGCTTCCACGCCAACGCCGACGCCGAGATCAACACCGGCGGCACCCTTGACCTGAACGTGGGCAGCGGCGCGCAGACCGACCCGAACAACCAGGGCGTGAAAACGGCCATCGACGGCGCGGTGAAGGCCCTCTTCCCCGGCGCCGGCAAGTAACGAGACCGAACCATGAGCTACCGCGTCAACGAATTCCGCTTCGCCCTGCCCGATGCGCAGGTACGCGACACCAGCATCAACATCCTGCGCTTCGAAGCCCTGGGCACCTCGCTGATCGTCAGCCGCAGCCTGCTCGAAGAGGGCGAGACCTTGCAGAGCAATTTCGACGGCCAGTTGCAGCGCCTGCAGCAACAGGTCAAGGACCTGCAGTTCCAGCCTGCCCGCGCCACGCAGGTGGGCGCGGCGCAGCCGATCGAGGCGATCGAGCTGAGCAGCCAGTTCAGCAAGGGCCAGGAAAAGGTCTACCAGTACCAGCTGGCGCTGGTGCTTCCGGGCACGCGCAAGATGTTCGCCCTGAGCTACGTCAAACCCACCCCCCTGGGCGAGGCCGAGGCGACGCACTGGGCGGCGCTCAAGCAGTCCCTCGAATTCGACAACCTGGGCTGACCCCGCACCATGTCCGATGCACTCTGGGCCGCCCGCGAAGGCGATGCGCTGCTGCACACCTCGGTGATGGCCGACATCATCGGCGGCGTGCTGGAAGTGGCCGCCAACGTCGCCATCGGCGCCCTGGCCACCGCAGCGGTGGCCGCGGCACTGGGCATTACCGTGGTCACCGGCGGCCTGGGCTGCTTCGTGCTTGGCGCGGTGGTGGGCCTGGTGGTCGGTGTGGTCATGGCCAAGACCGGCGCCGACACCGGGCTCAGTCGATTATGCGAGGGCATCGGCAACGCCCTCTTCCCGCCGACCGTGCAGGCCACCATCGTCAGTGGCTCGCCCAACACCAAGACCAACGGCAAGCGCGCCGCGCGCGCGGCTGGCGTGGTCACCGCGCCCTCGGCCCCGGCCAGTGGCGAGGGCGGTGGCGCGCAGGCCGAGGAGCAGGAAGAGACCTTCCTCGACATGGCCAAGGGCTTCTTCTCGCAGATGTGGCGGCCGACCGTCGCCAGCCCAGCGGCCAACACCCAGGAAGCCCCCGACGACAAGGTGCTGTGCACCAAGCACCCGCCGATGCCGCCGCAGTACCTGGCCGAGGGCTCGAGCAAGGTATTGATCAACGGCCACCCGGCCTGTCGTAGCGGCGATCGCAGCACCTGCGAGGCGGTGATCGTCGATGGCGGGCTGGTGTCGAACAACGTGCGCATCGGCGGCGGGCCGATCGTGGTGCGCGAGATACGCAGCGGCAAGACACCGGGGATCGGCCTGGCGATCACGGCGTTGATGATGTTGCGGGGGCGGGGGGGGAAGTTTTATAGCAAGTTTGGGTGCATGTTGATTGGGGGGGCCACCAGCTTCGTCACGAGTCAGGTGACGGGAGCATTGACTCGAGCAATCGTCGGGAGCCCAAACCCAGTACATGCCCCTACGGGGGCCAAGATACTGTCGGGTGAGGAAGACCTTGATTTCACCTTGACGGCGCTTCTTCCAATTACCTGGCAACGTTTCTACAACAGCCGCGACGAGCGTCGCGAAGGCCTGTTTGGCGCTGGGTGGAGCGTGCCCTACGAAGCGTTCGTCGCCGTGCAAGCCGACCGGTTGGTATACACCGATGAACAAGGGCGTCTGATCGACATGGGCATGATCGCCCTCGGCGATGCAGTATTCAGTACAGGGGAAGGCCTGAGTGTACGCCGCGCCTGGGACGGCGAACTATTGATCGAAGACATAGAGAACGGGCTATATCGCCTGTTCCAGCCCTCGCCCGGCAACCCCCAGCACCTGAGACTGGCATCGCTCGGGGACCGCAACGACAACCGAATTCACCTCGACTATGACGAACTCGGTCGCTTGGCGCAGTTGTGTGACACCTACAACACGCCGATGGTCAGACTGCACTACGACAGTCACTGGTCCAGGCGCGTCAGCCATATCGAACGGCTGTTCGCCGATGGCAGCGCGCAAGTTCTCGCCCGGTATAGCTTCGACGAACACGGCGACCTCGCTGAAGTTATGGACGCCGAGGGTCACTCACAGCGGTATTTCAACTATGACCAGCAGCGCCTCATGGTTGAGCATCAAACCATCTCCGGGCTGCGTTGCTTCTACAGCTGGATACTGAGCGCCGATGGCTGGCGAGTTGCCCATCACTGGACCAGCCTAGGCGACGAGTATTTTTTCGAGTACGACGTGGAGGCGGGCCTTACTCGCATCACAGACGGCCTGCAGCGCACCAGCATTCGACGCTGGAACAGCCAGTATCAGGTCGTCGAGTTCACCGATGCACTGTCACTGACTTGGCATTTTGAGTGGAATGACGATCGCCAGTTGCTCTCGGCAACAAACCCCAAGGGAGGCAAGTGGCTGTTCTTCCACGACGATTCGGGGAATCTCGCGGAAACAGTCGATCCGCTAGGTCGTAGCGAATCGACCCAGTGGCTTGAACACTGGTCGCTGCCCAAACTCAGAATCGAACGTGACGGCAGCCGTTGGAAATTCGAC
The DNA here is from genome assembly GCF_057809275.1 of Pseudomonas sp. FG36. Taxonomy (NCBI): domain Bacteria; kingdom Pseudomonadati; phylum Pseudomonadota; class Gammaproteobacteria; order Pseudomonadales; family Pseudomonadaceae; genus Pseudomonas; species Pseudomonas sp. FG36. The sequence goes on along the minus strand of NZ_JBMDJQ010000004.1, from coordinate 107,111 downwards.
TATGACGCTAGGGGCAACTGCATCCGCAAGACCGATCCACTAGGCCACATCACGCGCTTTCACTACGATGACCACGGCCAGACGCTGCAGATCGTCGATGCGACGGGGAAAAGCCGCCATCAAAAATGGAATGACCACGGGTTGCTGCGCGAATATGCCGACTGCTCGGGATACACCACACGCTTCACTTACGATCAACATGGCCATGTTCAAACCATCATCAATGCACTGGGTGAACCTCTACATTATGTACACGACCTCCACGGCCGCCTTCTGGCCAAGACGTACCCCGATGGCCGCGTGGAGCGCTACGAACGCAATGATCACGGTCAGCTGATACGCCATGTCAGTCCAGCAGGTCATGTCACCCGCTTCACCTACGATGAGCATGGCCGCATCACCAGCCGCACGGATGGCAATGGCAACTCGGTGCACCTGCACCATGACAGCTATGGTCGACTACAGTGGCTGAGTAACGAAAATGGCGAACGATACGCGTTTGAGTGGGACGCGCGGGACCGTTTGACGACGCAACGTAATCTCGATGGCAGCAGCCTTTGCTATGCCTACGGACGCCTGGACGAAATCCATGAGGTCAGGTTCAACCCGGCCCCAGGCATCGACCGCGAGGATCCTGTCATTCATCGCCTGTGCTCGGATGCATTCGGCCGCCTGCTGAGCAAGCACACCGCAGACGGTATCACGTGCTATCGCTATGACGACGGTGATCGGCTGGTGCACGTGAGTGCCACTGACAATCACGGCAAAGCGCAGACTCTGACGTTCGGCTATGACGCCGTCGGCCAGCTCATCAGCGAAACCAATGAAGTCGGCAACCTTACCCATCATCACGACGAGCTCGGTAACATCGTTCAGACCACACTCCCCGATGGGCGTCAGATCAAACGTCTGCATTACGGCAGCGGACATCTGCACCAGCTGAATCTTGATAGCCTGCTTATCAGCGATTTCGAACGAGATCGCCTGCACAGAGAAGTAAAGCGCACCCAGGGGAGCCTGACGACTCGAAGCGAGTATGATCGCTGTGGCCGCCTCCGCTCACGGCTGTGCCAACGTTCGGACATGCCCGCCCAGCTACGATCACCGCTTCAACAACGTTTCGAGTACGACGACGCCAGCAATCTTCAGGCCCTGATCAGCCAGCAATCGCAGCTTATGCACCAGCAATGGTTCAGTCATGACGCTGCCGGTCGCCTCACGAATTCACATGGGCCTCTGGGCGCTCAGCACGAAACCTTCAGCTACGACCCAGCTGCCAACTTGGTAGAGCAGCCCTCGAAATCTTTACCCATTCGCCACAACCAACTGCTGGATTACAAAGACAAACGTTATCGCTATGACGGCTTCGGGCGCTTGGTCGAAAAACGCAGCCGCACATGGGGCACCCAATTCTTCCGCTATGACGCGCAGCACCGTCTGATCGAGGTCCGCAATCTGCGCCAAGGCAGGGAGACGGTGGTCACAATGCACTACGACCCCCTGGGACGTCGGATTGCCAAACGCAGTCATGATGCTGCCAGCGGGCTCACGCTGAGCGAAACCACGTTCAGCTGGGATGGCCTTCGCCTTCTCATGGAGTACAGCCATTCACACAGCAGCCTCTACCTCTATGCGGATAGCGGCTATGAGCCACTGGCACGAGTCGACGGTAACAGTGCGAACCATCAGGTCAGCTACTACCACAATCATCTGAACGGGCTTCCCGAGAAGCTTTCCGATGCTCAAGGAGTCATCGTCTGGCAGGGCCGGCATAGTGCTTGGGGGCAACTCTGGCACGAAGAGCGAACAACACCCTACGCACAGAACCTGCGCTTCCAGGGCCAATATTTCGACCGGGAAACCGGACTTCACTACAACACCTTCCGCTTCTACGATCCGGAGGTAGGTCGTTTCACTCAGCCTGACCCTATAGGGCTGGCTGGCGGTATCAATCTTTACCAGTATTGTCCCAGCCCTCTCACATGGATCGACCCCTGGGGTCTCGAGGCCATCTATGAGAACCCCGGGCACCATGAGCCCGGCTACCTGCCAAATCGCCAAGTACCGTTCAACTCCTCCAAAAGCGTGCTGCCAGCGGAGCATGAGGAATTGTTCAGACAGAGCGTTGCCGACCCAGATGATCCAAAGACTCGCTGGGCTAAAGTGGGGGAAGGCAAGAAAGCGGTGTGGCACAGGTTCCAGAGCAGTGCGGGCGACGGTTCGAAGCCTTTCCACTGGAATGGGTCGACGGATGGCAAAGATATCAACGGTCGCCCACGCGCGATCGATAAAAAGAACGTCCCAAGGTATGCGCAGAAAATGAAAGGGTGTGCACTGTGACTCAACTGATCGGAAACAAACTCACAATTGCCATCGAGTACGAGGTGACATCCCAGGCCCCTCTGATGGGGCATGGCAGGCTCTGGTTCGAAGGGCAGCCACTTGGCAGCCTGGAGGACTTGATCTACCTCGATGGCTACCTTTTGGGGTGCCTGGAGGATCTGGTAAAGAAGCCTCTACTGACGCAGCGCTACCAGCACATGGACGAGCGAGGACTGTTCCTGCAACTGGATGGAGACCTCAGTTCCTACGATGAGGAGGACAGCAAGGACTTCAGCGAACAAGCCCGTCCTTATTTCGTTACGTGCGGTACGCTGTTCGATTGTTACCTGGTGTTCTCCTACCGCCTGGACGACATGCGTGGAAGCATCATGTGGCGTCTTGAGGGAGACATCGACGACCTGCCATTCAATGACCTCAAGCAGGCCTCTCGCGCCGATCATTTCGCCACGTTCGAGTATGCGCAGTTACTTACCCTGATCAGCGAACTCCGGACAGGGTTGAGCCAAGCGGGCAGCAGGTGACGACTTTTTGGACACCACCGAACTGAACTCGACAATCGCGAGCAGCTGCCATCACCATGCCTGACGCACTCTGGGCCGCCCGCGAAGGCGATGCGCTGCTGCACACCTCGGTGATGGCCGACATCATCGGCGGCGTGCTGGAAGTGGCCGCCAACGTCGCCATCGGCGCCCTGGCCACCGCTGCGGTGGCCGCGGCATTGGGCATTACCGTGGTCACCGGCGGCCTGGGCTGCTTCGTGCTGGGCGCGGTGGTGGGCCTGGTGGTCGGTGTGGTCATGGCCAAGACCGGCGCGGACACCGGGCTCAGTCGATTATGCGAGGGCATCGGCAACGCCCTGTTCCCGCCGACCGTGCAGGCCACCATCGTCAGTGGCTCGCCCAACACCAAGACCAACGGCAAGCGCGCCGCGCGCGCGGCCGGCGTGGTCACAGCGCCCTCGGCACCGGCCAGTGGTGAGGGCGGTAGCGCGCAGACCGAGGAACAGGAAGAGACCTTCCTCGACATGGCCAAGGGCTTCTTCTCACAGATGTGGCGGCCGACCGTCGCCAGCCCCGCGCCCAACACCCAGGAAGCCCCCGACGACAAGGTGCTGTGCACCAAGCACCCGCCGATGCCACCGCAGTACCTTGCCGAAGGTTCGAGCAAGGTCTTGATCAACGGCCATCCGGCTGCGCGCAGTGGCGACCGCAGTACCTGTGAAGCGGTGATCGTCGACGGCGGGCTGGTGTCGAACAATGTGCGCATCGGCGGCGAGCCCATCGTGGTGCGCGAGATACGCAGCGGCAAGACGCCTGGGATCGGCCTGGCGATCACCGCCTTGATGCTCCTGCGCGGGCGTGGTGGCAAGTTCTACAGCCGATTTGGCTGCATGCTGATCGGTGGCGTGAGCAGTTATGTCACCGGCCAGGTCACCAGCGCCCTCACCTCTGCCATCGTCGGCTCGCCGAATCCGGTCCACGCGCCCACCGGCGCCAAGTTGCTCAACGGCGAGGAGGATCTGGACTTCAACCTGCCAGGCCCGATCCCGTTGCCCTGGCAGCGCTACTACAACAGCCGCGATGAACGCCGCGACGGGCTCTTTGGCCCCGGCTGGAGCGTGGCTTACGAAGTCTTCGTCGAGTTGAAGCGTGACGCGGGCACAGAACGCTTGCTGTTCACCGATGAGCAAGCCCGGGTCATCGACATGGGGCAGATCCCCAAGGGCGATGCGGTATTCAGTGCCAGTGAAGGCTTGAGCGTGCGTCACGCCCTCAATGGCGAGCTGCTGATCGAAAGCCTGCAAGGGGTTTACCGGCTGTTCGAGCCTACGCCGGGCAACCCTGACCGCCTGCGCCTGAGCCAGCTGGGCGACCGCAACGACAACCGTCTCTACCTGGACTACGACGACCTCGGCCGTCTGGCATACTTGCGCGACAGCAGCGGGCAGATCGAGATTCACCTGCGCTATTGCAGCCAGTGGCCGCAGCGGCTGCTCGCGGTTGATCGTCACTATCCCCATGCCCATCAGCCCCACCCCAGTCGAGAAACGCTGGTCAGCTACCGCTATGACGCCAATGGCAACCTGGCCCAGGTTGAAGATGCCCTGGCCTGCCCCACCCGACAGTTCGCCTACGATGCCGGCGCGCGCCTGACCCTGCACCAGACCTACGACGGCCTGCAGTGCTGCTATGAGTGGGCGAGCTTCGACGATGGCTGGCGGGTGGTCCGACATTGGACCAACGAAGGCGACGAGTATCGCTTCGAGTATGACGTTGGCGCGGGCATTACGCGTATCACCGATGGCCTGCAACGGGTCTCGACCCGTCGTTGGAACCCGCAGTACCAGGTCACCTCGTTCACCAATGCGCTGGGCGACACCTGGCATTTCGAGTGGAACGATGAGCGCCAATTGCTCGGCGCCCAGGCGCCCGATGGCGGTCAATGGCAGTACTTTTATGACGAGTCGGGCAACCTGGCCGAGAGCATCGACCCGCTTGGCCGCAGTGAGTCGTTTCAGTGGCTGGAGCATTGGGCCTTGCCACGCGTACGCACCGACAGGGGGGGTAATCGTTGGCTGTATCGCTATGACCCGCGTGGCAATCGCACCAGCGAGACCGACCCGCTGGGCCAGGTCACTCGCTACCGCTACGACGTGCACGGCCAGGTTGTGGAAATCATCGATGCGGCAGGCAAGCACAAGCAGCTGCGCTGGAACCCACTGGGCCAACTCACGCGCTATACCGACTGTTCTGCTGCAACCACCGGCTTCGACTACGATCACCGCGGCCACTTGCAGGCAGTGACCAATGCCTTGGGTGAATGCACCACCTATGAGCGGGATATCCGGGGCTACCTGACCGCCATCGTGCAGCCTGACGGTCGGCGCGAGCACTTCGAGCACGACGCCCTGGGCCGGCTGGTGCGCTACAGCGATACGGGCGGGCAAACCAGCCTCTACAGTTTCAATCGGCAAGGCAAAGCCTGGAAAAGCATCGACCCACTCGGTCACCAGGTGGAGTATCGCTACGACCCCTACGGTCGCTTGAGTACCCTGCGCAATGGCAACGGCGAGCACTATCGGTTCAGCTGGGACCCGCTCGATCGCTTGATCGACCAGCAAGCGCTGGACGGCGGCGGACGCCGCTACCGCTATGACGCCACGGACAACCTGATCGCGCTGGAGTTTTACCCCTCGCCCGAGTTCGCCGAGGCGAACCCAGCGGCAATCGTCCATCAATACACCCGCGATGCCGGTGGGCGAATGGTCGCCAAGACCACCGACGATGGTGTTACCGAGTATCGCTACGACGCGTTGGACCAACTGCTGGAAGTGCTCGGCATTGACCGCGACGGCAGCAAGCAACGGGTCGCGTTCGCCTATGACGCCTTGGGGCAAAACACCGAGGAGCACACTGCAGGCGGGGTACTGCGGCGGGTCTACGATGAACTGGGCAATCCCCTCCAAACCCAGTTGCCTGATGGCCGCTGGCTCAATCGGCATTTCTACGGCAATGGCCATCTGCACCACATCAACCTCGACGGCCTGTTGCTCTGCGACTTCGAACGCGACCGCCTGCATCGGGAGACCTTGCGCGTGCAAGGTCGCCTGGCGACACAGAGCGAGTACGACCGCAGTGGGCGGGTGCACAGACGCCAATCTCGCCAGCTCGACCAAGCCTCCCAGCTGCTGGCGCCGTTCCAGGAGAGCTACCAGTGGAGCTTGGCCGATGATCTGGCGGGGCATTTCAGCCAGCAGCCCGGCCAACAGCATCAGCAGTGGCTACGCCACGATGCGGCCGGCCGGATAATCGCGCGCCAAGATACTCACGATGGCACCCATGAAGCCTTCGCCTACGATGCTGCCGCCAACCTGATAGACCCCGCGCAGACGCTGGCCAAGCCGGTTCGCCATGATCGCCTGAGCCACTATCAGGACAAAGGCTATCGCTATGACGCCTTCGGCCGGTTGCGGGAAAAACGCAGCCGTCGCTGGGGCACGCAGCACTTTCACTACGACGCCGAGCACCGCCTGGTACGGGTCGACAGCCATCAGGCAGGGCGCGAACGCGTGCTGCGCATGCGCTATGACCCGCTGGGGCGCAGGCTGGAAAAAGCCGAGTACGACGGCCAGGGTCAGCTTTTGAACCAGACCTGCTTCACCTGGGAAGGCCAACGTCTGCTGAGCGAGCGACGCAATGGCCGCACCAGCATCTACGTCTATGCCAACGACGGCTTCGAGCCACTTGCGCGCATCGACGGCCAGGGCCAGACGCAGCAGGTCTGCCACTTCCACAACGACGTCAATGGCCTGCCGAACAAGCTGACCGACGAGCAGGGCAAGCTGCTCTGGCAGGCAAGCTATCAGGTGTGGGGCAATACCTTGCGCGAGGAGCGCGAGGAGCGCTTCATCGACGAGCAGAATCTACGCTTTCAGGGCCAATACCTTGATCGCGAAACCGGCCTGCACTACAACCTGCACCGTTACTACGACCCCGATATCGGGCGCTTCACCCAACCGGACCCGATTGGCCTGTACGGTGGCCTGAACCTGTATGCCTATGGGCCCAACCCGTTCACCTGGATCGACCCGCTGGGCCTGGACGGCATCTTCACCCGAACGGTGTTCGAGGCGCCTTCTGGCAATGTGCACACGGTCTATCAGCAGGACATCGACTGGGACTTGAAGGTCAAGACCAAGAATGGCGTGAAGACCAACATGCAACTGGTGCTGGAAGAAAATCGCAGCCCCATGATCGTCAAGAACGGCAAGTACCAAGTGGTGCACCTGCATCACTCGAAACAGGATGGGCTGGGGTCCTTGTTCGAACTTTCGGCGAAGACCCATAACCGCTTCCGCAAGAGCAATGCCTTGCATCCGCACTTGCCCAACGCCCACCCCCACAATCCGGTCAATCGTAGCGCTTTCGACATTGACCGTGATGCATACTGGAAACAACGCGCTAACGCGGCCATGAAAGCCCGTGGCAAACCAAACCGATGTGGAGCCTGACATGCTTTCCAAAAAACTGATCGACCATTGCAAAGCCAAGGGCTGGTGGTTCGATGATGCCTTCGAGGACTACCAGCAAGCCTTCAGCGACCTGGGTATCCCCATGGACTCCGATTTTGTCGAGTTCTTTTTGCATGTCGAGGATTCGCCTACCTTCCTTAGCCGCCACACCGAGATCTTCCAGGTAGGCTGGTTCCTGGTTAACTCCAGCTACGAAGATTCGATTGAAGCCGCACGGGATATGGGCCTGCCGGAGGAGTACCTGCCGCTGGATGATTTCCAGGCTGAACACGGTTTCTTCTATAACACCCGCACTGGGGAAGTGCTGGAGCTGGAGGCAGGGCCGTTGCTGGTGGACTTCCTCGCCGGCAAGGTCAAGCCTCAATACCCAGATTTCAACGCCTTCCTGGAGTGGTACTTCGAGCTGGCGTGAACCTGTGCGAGCGGCCCGGGGCGATCCCGGGCCGCCAAGCGAGCACGGCGTTAGCCCAGGGCGACGATTGAACGCAAGTCGCGCGCGCAAGAGTGTTTTACCGAAACCACTGGTTTTCCGCGCGCCCGCTTTGCCTATCCTAGGTCGGGTCATCCTGTCTGCGATGGACCCATGAAAGATTCGCTCCCCAGCCGCTATGCCTGCCTGGCCGCGTGCCTGATCTTCACCTTTGCCAGTATCCCCTTGCTCGCCCAGCACAGCTGGCTGTGGTTGTTTTGCGTGATCACTGCCCTGCTCAGCCTGGTCGGCCTCAACGACCTGCGCCAACGCCACCACGCCGTGCGCCGCAACTACCCGATCCTGGGCAATATCCGCTACCTGATCGAGACCATCCGCCCGGAGATCCGCCAGTACCTGATCGAGGGCGACGACGACAAGCTGCCGTTCTCCCGCGCCCAGCGTTCACTGGTCTACGCCAGGGCCAAGAACGAGAGTGCCGAGAAAGCCTTCGGCACGCTCAACGATGCCTACAAACCGGGCTTCGAGTTCATCAGCCACTCGATGCTGCCGGTGCCGATGCCCGACCCTGCGTCGTTCCGCATTCGCATCGGCGGCCCACAGTGCCGCCAACCGTACTCGGCGTCGATCTTCAACATCTCGGCCATGAGCTTCGGCGCCCTCAGCGCCAATGCCATCGCTGCGCTGAACAAGGGCGCGCGCCTGGGCCGCTTCGCCCATGACACCGGTGAGGGCAGCATCAGCCCCTACCACCGCGAACACGGCGGCGACCTGATCTGGGAAATCGGCAGCGGCTATTTCGGCTGCCGCAGCGAAGACGGCCAGTTCGACCCCGAGCGCTTCGCCGAGCAGGCCCGCGCCGCCCAGGTGAAGATGATCGAGATCAAGCTCAGCCAGGGCGCCAAGCCGGGCCATGGCGGGATCCTGCCGGGGCACAAGGTCAGCGCCGAGATTGCCGCCACCCGAGGCGTGCGCGAGGGCGAGGACTGCATCTCGCCGGCCGCCCACAGTGCTTTCGCCACACCGCGGGAACTGCTGCAGTTCGTCGCCCGGCTGCGCGAGCTGTCCGGCGGCAAGCCGGTGGGCTTCAAGTTCTGCCTGGGCCACCCGTGGGAGTTCATGGGCATCGCCAAGGCCATGCTGGCCACCGGCATCACCCCGGACTTCATCGTCGTCGACGGCAAGGAAGGCGGCACCGGCGCAGCGCCCCGGGAGTTCTCCGACAACATGGGCGTGCCGCTGCGCGAGGGCCTGATGTTCGTGCACAACACCCTGGTGGGGTTGAACCTGCGCGAGCGCATCCGCATCGGCGCGGCGGGCAAGCTGGTCAGCGCTTTCGACATAGCCTGCGTGCTGGCCATCGGCGCGGACTGGGTCAACTCGGCCCGGGGCTTCATGTTCGCCATCGGCTGCATCCAGTCGCAAAGCTGCCACACCAACAAGTGCCCGACCGGCGTGGCGACCCAGGATGCGTTGCGCCAGCGCGCGCTGGTGGTGCCGGAGAAGGCCGAGCGGGTCGCAAGCTTCCACCGCAATACCCTGCATGCCCTGGCCGAGATGCTTGCCGCTGCCGGCCTGGACCATCCTACTGAACTCAAGCCCAAGCACCTGGCGCGGCGTATCAGCGCCAGCGAGATCGGCCTGTTCTCGCAGCTGCACACCTTCCTCAAGCCGGGCGAATTGCTCAGCGGTGCGATCGACAGCGAGTTCTATGCACGGATGTGGCGGATGGCACGCAGTGACAGCTTTGCGCCGGAGACGGGGGAAATCGAGGTGGCGCCGGTGACGGTCAGCGTGCAGCGGAAAGAAACAGCCCCGGCATAGGCCGGGGCTGCGGGTGACGCGGGATCAGGATCAGAAGATGCTGATCGGGTACTCGACGAATACGCGGACTTCGTTGCCGTCGTCGTTGTAACCGTTCTGCTGGACAGCATTGTTGGTCCGCAGGAAGGAGCTGCGCAGTTTGACGGACAGGTCCTTGGCCGGACCTTCCTGAACCACGTAACGGATCTGGTTGAAGATCTCGCGCTCTTTACCTTCACCGAAGCCTTGTGGGGCGCCGACCTTACGGGTGTTGATGTTGTCACCCACTACATAGGCAAACTTGTAGGTCAGCCCCGGTACGCCGAAGGCACCGAAGTCCAGGCCGTAGCCCAGCTGCCAGGAGCGCTCGTCTTCTGCGTTGAAGTCGGACCAGTAGGAGTTGGCGAGGTAGATGGTCGAGCCACCGTCACCCACGCCACCATCGTTCTGGTACCAGCCGTAGTTGTAGCCGGTGCTGCCGGTGCTGCGCTGGTGCGCCAGGGTGAACGAGTGCGGGCCGTAGGCGTAGGTGGCGGCCAGGCTCCAGATGGTGTTGGAGTCGCCGTTGAGCTTGGCGGCACGCACGTACTTGTTGTCGATGTCCGACTTGTAGCCGTTGAAGTCCAGGGTCAGGGACTGGTCGCTGGCAATCGGGAAGACATAGTTCAAGCCCAGGTAGTGCTTCTTCATCACGTCTTCGTTGTCGGCGGTGTACAGCGACGCGGTGAAGTTGTCGGTGAACTTGTAGCTGCCGCCGAGCACGTTGATCGACTTCAGGCCGCCGCCATCACGACGCTCGGCGCTCTTGCGCGCTTCCTGGGTGAAGCGGCCGGCGTTGATTTCCAGGCCCTTGATCTCCTTGGAGGTGATCATGGTGCCGGTGAAGCTTTCTGGCAGCAGGCGACCGTCGTCGTACTGCAGAACCGGCAAGGCCGGCATCTGGTCACCGTACTTGAGCACAGTGTTGGACACACGGAACTTCACCGCAGCGCCACCACGGGCCAGGTTATGCGAAGCGTTGGTTTTTTCGTCAGGAAGGGTGGGGTCCGAACGCTTGAAGAAGTCGACACCGCCACCCTGGTTGCGCCCTTTGCCACCATCCAGGCGCAAGGCGTACAGGCCGAACGCGTCGACACCTACGCCCACGGTGCCTTGAGTGAAGCCGGAGGAGAAGTTGGCGATGACGCCCTGGCCCCACTGGGACTGGTCGTTGGTGTGATGCTTCTTGTCACGGTTGATGAAGGCGTTGCGCAGAAGGACGTTGGCGTGGCTGTCCTCGATGAAGCCCTTGCTCTCGGCCTGGTCATTGGCCTGTGCCTGGGTCGCGGCGATCATCGCCAGGGCGACCAGGCTGATCCTGGTTTTCAACATGTTATTTTCCTTATTTCGTATTCAAAAACGCTCTGCATCAGAACGCCAGGAACCAACGCCCCTTCGTAGGTTCGACGCTATGCGGATCCAAGCCGAAGGCCCGCCAATGGTCTGCAACGGGCCTTGCAGCCGCATGGCCAGAGAATGGCCAGCAGGCGTAGAGCCCGAATCCTAGCCCTGCCTGCTTATACATGTCAAAAAAACGTGAAATGCAGGTTGATATAACCAAAAACAAGGTCAGCGCTGGTGCATTTCCATGCATATCTGCCGTGGGTCAGCGCAAATTTGTCTCTTTTGTGGAAAACGGTCGAAATCCATAAAACCGTCATACGGCCATGTTCCCGCAGGACTTCCGAAAGCCTGTTTGAACTGCCCTGCTCTTCCCACTGCGCGGTCACGCAGAGAGCAACGTTGCACGCACCGCCGCTTCCACAAGCCATTCCGAAGCGCATCCCTGCGAATGCCAAGACAATTTCAAATCAATCCAAACGAATAGCAACATCTTGAAACATATGTAAAGACAACCCTTTACAAATGTCGATGCAACAGTAAATAGCAAGCATTACCATTCGCGCCTAATTTCTCACTCCCTCCCTTGGACGCCTTCGATGCCTGCCCCCTGCCGCCTTTCACCCTTGACCCTGGGCCTGTCGCTGCTGTTCAGCGCCGGCCTGGCCAGTGCCGCCACCACGACCTTGCCGGAAACCTCGGTGACAGCCGACAGCACCCGCGAAGAGGACAACCCGCAAGTCAAGGACGTGACCACCGCGACCCGCACCTCGACCCCTGCGCGCTACGTGCCACAGGCCATCGATTCGGTGAAGACCCGCAACGTGCTGGACTACGGCAGCAGCAACCTGGGCAAGGCGCTGGAAGGCATCCCCAACGTCAGCAGTGGCGCCGACACCCGCTTCGACAGCCTGCGCATTCGCGGCTTTGACGCCAGCAACGACTTCTACCTGGACGGTGTCCGCGACGACAGCCAGTACACCCGTGATCTGCACAACATCGAGCGGGTCGAGGTGCTCAAGGGGCCGGCGGCAGTGCTTTATGGCCGTGGCAGCCAGGGCGGCATCGTCAACCGGGTGAGCAAGGCGCCGGAACACGGCCGCCGCTCGACCATCGAGGCTCAAGGTGGCAGCCAGGACCTGCGTAGCCTGTACGCCGACCTCAGCGCCGACCCCAGCGACACCCTCAGCCTGCGCCTGAACCTGGGCAACGAGGACAAGAACAGCTTCCGCGACGGCATCGACGGCAACCACCGCCAACTGTTCGCCCCGTCCATGAGCTGGCAGATCACCCCCGAGCTGAACTGGCTGGTGCAGTACGAGTACAGCCGCTACGACCGCACGCCCGACCGTGGCATCCCCGGCAACCCGCTCACCGGGCGCCCCGCCGATGTCAGCCGCAAGACCACCTACGGCGACACCCAGCGCGACTACATCAACGACCGCGCCGAGTCGCTGCGCTCGCGCCTGAACTACGAGCTGAACGATCAGTGGCAACTGCGCCACACCTTCAGCCTGTTCACCCTGGAGAGCGACTTCGACAATACCTACCTGACCGCCTACCGCCCCGCTGCCGGTCTGGTGGACCGCCAGCGCTGGCAGCAGGACCTGAGCACCCGCAATCTCTACAACACCGTCGAACTCGAAGGTCATGTAGAAACCTTCGGTCTGGAGCACACGCTGCTGGTGGGCCTGGAAATGGGCGAACAACGTCGCAACTCGCTGCTGAGCCAAGGCGTAGGCGTGCCCTCGGTACCGCTGCAGGGGGCCACGGCCAGCCAACAGCACAACGGCACCATGCGGGTGTCCAGCAACAACCACACCGACGTCGAGAGCCGAGGGATCTACCTGCAGGACCAGATCCGCCTCAACGACCAGTGGCAGCTGCTGGCCGGTGTGCGCTTCGACCAGTTCGAGGTGGACACCACCAACAAACTGCGCAACATCTCGGAAAAGCAGAAGGACAACAGTTTCAGTCCGCGTATCGGCGTGGTGTACACCCCCTGGCAGGACCACTCCTTCTATGCCTCCTGGAGCAAGACCTACTCTCCGGTCGGTGGCGGCCTGATCGGCATCACCCCTGGCGCGGCCGGCAATGCCAACCAGACCGACCCGGAACAGACCCGGCAGAAGGAGATCGGGGTCAAGAGCGAATGGTTCGACGAGCGCCTGAGCACCACCCTGGCGATCTACGAGCTGGAACTGTACAACCGCCGTACCCGCGACCCGATCATTCCGGACCTGATCCAGCTCAGCGGCCTGCAGCGTTCACGCGGCATCGAGCTGACCGCCACCGGCAACGTGGTGGGCAACTGGTACGTGCGCGGCGGCATCGGCCTGCAGGACGCGACTATCGTCAAGGACAACAACGGCCAGCAGGGCAACCGCATCAACGACGTGGCCAAGCGTAACGCCAGCCTGTTCGTGACCTGGAAGCCGGAGCTGGGCTGGTACGCCGAAACCGGTTTGACCCTGGTCGGCGACCGCTACGCCGACAACCAGAACACCGTGATCCTGCCGGGCTACGGCCGCTGGGACGCGCTGGCCGGTTATCGCACCCACGACTGGGATGTACGCGCGGCGTTGAGCAACATCACCGACAAGACCTACTACAGCTCAGCCACCAGCGCGGCGCAGATCCAGGTGGGCGATCCGCGCAGCCTGGTGGTGACCGGGACCTACAGCTTCTGAGTTGCAATCAGGAGCGGACGTCAAGGACAGGGCACCCAAACGAAAACGCCACCGCAATTGCGGTGGCGTTTTTTTCTGCGACGGGTTCCTTCCCGGTCAATGCCAGACAGCCAGCAGAGCTTCGAGCTCTTCCTCGCTGATCAGGCCTTGGGGGTATCGCCCATCCAGCAGGCGTCGTGGGTCGGTCGTCCTGACCCGATCGTCTCCATGACGTTTCAACCACTGAGCCAGGATTCTGAGCGATTGGTGACTGGCCGCCGTTGAGGGCAAAGCCGACTCACTTGCTGCGTTCATTTCCTCACGTACTCCCTGGGCCGAGTGAGCGGCTAAGTTACTTCAGGCACATTACAGAACGGCGTAGGCCGATTCCCCTGAAGTACGAAGAAAAATCAATACAATTGCTGTGCCATTCCAAGTGTCCGACTATCGCCAGCAAAAAAAAGCCCGTCTTGCGACGGGCTTTTCTCTCAGTGGCCGATCAGCGTTTGACCGGTGCCGGCTGCTGTTGGGTCAGGCAGTGAATGTTGCCACCGCCAAGCAGCAGTTCACGCCCCGGGATCATCACCACTTCGTGGTCCGGGAAGACCTTGGCCAGGATCGCTCTGGCTTGCGCATCAGCCGGGTCGTCGAAGCTCGGGGCGATGATGCCGCCGTTGACGATCAGGAAGTTCACGTAGGAACCGGCCAGGCGTACCGAAGGGTCGCGCTCCTGGCTGCCCACCACGTGATCGACGCCGTCACATTCTGCCTGGGTGGCGTACAGCGGCCCCGGGATCGGCATCTTGTGCACCACGAACTCGCGCCCTTTGGCGTCGCGGGTGTTTTTCAGCACCTCATAGGCGGCGTGGCAGCGCGCATAGTTGGGGTCATTGGAATCATCGGTCCAGGCCAGTAACACTTCGCCTGGGCTGACGTAACAGCAGAAGTTGTCGACGTGGCCGTCGGTCTCGTCGTTGTACAGGCCGTCCGGCAGCCAGACGATGGTCTCGACTGCCAGGTGCTCGCGCAGGATCTCCTCGATCTGTTCGCGGTCCAGGTGCGGGTTGCGGTTGCGGTTGAGCAGGCATTCTTCGGTGGTGATCAGAGTGCCTTCGCCATCGACGTGGATCGAACCGCCTTCGAGCACGAAGCCTTCGGTGTGGTAACGCTGCACGCGCTCCATCTCCATGACCTTGGCGGCCAACTCCTCGTCACGGTTCCAGGGCGCGTACAGGCCGCCGTCGAAACCGCCCCAGGCGTTGAAGCCCCAGTCCACGCCGCGTACCTCGCCGTGGTCGTTGATGACGAAGGTCGGGCCGGTGTCACGTACCCAGGCGTCGTCATTGCTGATTTCGACCACGCGGATGTTGGGCAGGTCGAGTTGGCGACGGGCGTTCTCGTACTGGCCGGCGGACACCGCCACGGTGACCGGCTCGAAGCGGGCGATGGCCTTGGCCAGGGTCACGTGCGCGGCCTGCGCCGGCTTGCCGCCCAAGCGCCAGTTGTCCGGGCGCTCCGGCCAGACCATCCAAACCTGGGTCTGCGGGGCCCACTCGGCGGGCATGTGGAAACCGTCGGCGCGGGGGGTCGAGTTGAGGGTCTTCATGGGTAACCTCTGCGAAGGCCCGGGGCCAGGGGCGCCAGGTCGGTGATCGGAAAAGATGCAGGCCCGCCAGTATAGGCAGCGTAATGATCAGACGATATTACAACCGATAAATATCGACTTTAAATAGATAATCACAAAATATTTAGGCATAAAAAAGCCTGGCGAACCGATAACAATCGACTTGCCAGGCCTGCATGCCTTGAATCAGAGCCCCTCGCCGAGGACCCGCTCCACGCTGTCGACGAAGTAATCCACGCTGGACCGCGTGGTGCACATCGGTGGCTTGATCTTGAGGATGTTCAGGTAGTCGCCAGTCGGCTGCATGAAGATCCCCAGGTCGCGCAGGCGATCGCACAGGATCATGGTCTCCTCGGTCGCCGGTTCCAGCGTCTGGCGATCGCGTACCAGCTCCAGCCCCAGGTAGAACCCGGAACCATGGGCGGCGCCAGCAAGCGGATATTTATCGACCAATGCCTGTAGCCGAGCCTTGAAGTAACGGCCCACGTCTCGGGCGTTGTCCCACAACCCTTCATCACGCATTACGTCCAGCACCGCCATGCCGATGCGACAACTGACCGGGCTGCCCCCGGCCGACGAGAAGAAGTAGCCCTCGGCCTCCAGCGCCTCGGCGATCTCGCGCCGGGTGATCACCGCGCCCAGCGGCTGGCCGTTGCCCATGCCCTTGGCCATGGTGATGATATCCGGCACCACGCCCTGCTCCTCGAAGCCCCAGAAGTACTCGCCCAGGCGCCCGTAACCGACCTGCACCTCGTCGGCGATGCACACCCCACCACGCTGGCGCACCTTGGCATAAGCCTCGCGCAGGTAGCCCGGCGGCAACGAGATGCCCCCAGCGTTTCCGTACACCGGTTCGCAGATCATCCCAGCCAGCTGGCGACCACGGGCGTCGAGGTCGGCCAGCTTGGCATCGACATCGCGGAGGTAGTCGGCGGCGCTGTCGGCGCCCCGGTAGCGCCCGCGGAAGGTATTTGGCGCCTCCACCGGATGCACCCAGTCCGGCCGGGTCTCCAGGGCCTGGGGGTTGTCGGCGATGGAGGTGGAGATCGCGTCAGTGGCCACCGACCAGCCGTGGTAGGCCTCCAGCACGCTGAGCAGGTCGCGCCCGCCGCTGTAGGCCCAGGCCAGACGGATCGCCAGGTCATTGGCCTCGGTGCCGCTGTTGACCAGGAACACCCGGTCGAAGCCTTCCGGGGCCACTTCCAGCAGGCGTTCGGAGAATTCGGCGATGGCTGCGTAGTGAAAGCGCGAGTTGGTGTTGACTAGCGACCACTGGCGCGCCGACTCGGCGGCCATGCGCGGATGGCCATGGCCGAGCACCGCGACGTTGTTGAGCATGTCCAGATACGAGCGGCCCTGCATGTCGATCAGGTAATTGCGCCAACCGCGCTCGATGTGCGGAGGCTCGGCGTAGTAATGCTTCTGCGAGCGCGCGAAGCTGGCATCGCGACGGGCCAGCAGGGCTTGCGCGTCGGCCAGCGGCTCGGCGTCGCAGGCGAAGCCCAGCAAGGCTTGCGACGACGGGCACAGGGCCAGCCAGGCGGCAGCGTGGGAGGGCGTGGCAAAGAAGGGTGGACGGATATCGGTATCCACGCACAGTTGCACGCGAAGGTACCCACAGGTCGCGCCGATGACCTGGCCCTTGAGCAGCGTCTGGCCATCGGTCGGCGCCTCTTCCAGGCCTTCGAGCCACAGGTTCCAGTGCGCGGTGCGCAGGCAGCCATGGCCCTCGCCGATGCATTGCCATACCCCAGCATCGGGCGCCTGCAACGCGGTGCCGGGCGACAGGTTCAGCTCCACGCCCAGGGCGCAGGTAGCCGGTTCTTCAGGCCGGTCGATGTGGGTTTGCGACAGGCGGTACTGCCCATGCAGGCTGCACGCCGGCCCCGGCTGGGCAGCAAGCAGGCGCTGGTCAAAGCCGGGTTGCTCCCAGTTGCCCGCCTCGCAGTAGGGGCTGAGCACGCCGAGGTCGACCCGAGTCACCGTCTCGCTGTTCAACGCCGGCAGCAACACGG
The DNA here is from genome assembly GCF_057809275.1 of Pseudomonas sp. FG36. Lineage (NCBI taxonomy): Bacteria > Pseudomonadati > Pseudomonadota > Gammaproteobacteria > Pseudomonadales > Pseudomonadaceae > Pseudomonas > Pseudomonas sp. FG36. The sequence goes on along the minus strand of NZ_JBMDJQ010000004.1, from coordinate 89,815 downwards.
CGCAATCGCCAAGATCGATGCTGGCTGGCTTGCGCCCTACCGCCTGGAGGATCGCCACCTCCATCAAAGCTGCGGGCACGGCGCAGGCCGTATCGAAAATCTCCCACTCGTGGGCGATGTTGTCGCGGGTGTACTGGTTGTCCGGGTCGATGGCCAGTTGCTGCTCGCTGCTGAGCACCAGCACAGCCGCGCGGTTCAGCACCAGCGGCCAGAGGGCGCGCAACTCCGCGTCCTGCAGGGGATTCACGGCATGATAGGCGCTGACCGCCGGCAGGATCCGCAGCGGGTCACCCTCGGCGTGATGCAGCAAGGCCGCGCAGGTCACCGACAGATCGGCAATGCGCCAGGTACGCACCAGGTCACCAAAGTCGATGACACCCTGCACCTGCCACTGCCGCTCGGCGTCGCGGGCCCAGACCACGTTGTCGTCGGTGATGTCCAGGTGCACGGCCTGGGTCGGTAGCAGGTCAATTAACGGTTGCAGACGTGCGGATGCCGCCTGGGCGACCTGCTCCACCTGCGCCCGGCGCTGGGCATCCTGCAATACGGGCGACAAATGCTGGATCAGTACCTGGGCATGGCGCGGATCCCACTGCAAGGTGCGCTCGAGGCCTGGATGATCGAAGTCGGCCAGCGCCTTATCGACAAGGGCGCAAAGCGCACCGAGCTCAGCCATCACCCGCGCTGGCAGATGGCCCAGGCGGGTCAGTGGCTGCCCGTCGATGTAATCGAGCAGACGGGCCCGCAGCGGCTGGCCATCGACCTCGAGGTCCAGCAATAGCTCGCCTGTACTAGCTGTGCGCACTACCGGCACTGGCACGCCTTGCCCATGCAGGAACGCCAGCGCCGCGTGCTGGGCCTGCAGTTCGACCGCCGCATAGCTGCCATGACAGACCTTGAGCACGAAGCGGCCCTGGTCGCTGTCCACGCGAAAGTTGAGGTCCTGCTGGCTGCCCAGCACCTGCAACGTGCCCTGCAAATCGTAGTGCGACCTCAGCAGGGCATGGGCCTGGGCCTCGCCAAGTGAAGGACTGGGCTGGCTCGAACGCTGGATCAGGGGGCTCAGGGGCATGAACGGGGAACCTCGTTTTTTTGTCGCTTATATCGCCACCACCGGGGGTGATAAGCAAGTGGCAGCCTTGCACAGACGACAGGCCGTCGTGCATTCACGACTTGCCACGAGCGGCGCCAGCCAACAAGCTAGGCACCTGGTAATACGCTTTCCGCACAGGCACCCGCACATGCGCATTCTCGTCACCGGCGGCGCCGGTTTCATCGGCTCGGCCTTGGTCCGCTATCTGATCGAACACACCGATCATGAAGTGCTCAATCTCGACAAGTTGACCTACGCGGGCAACCTGCAGTCGCTGCAGCGGATTGCCGACCACCCCCGCTATGAGTTTGTCCAGGCCGATATCGCCGAACAGGTCAGTGTCAGCGCCATGCTTGCCAGGTTCCAGCCACACGCCATCATGCACCTGGCCGCGGAGTCGCACGTCGACCGCTCCATCGATGGCCCGGCGGACTTCATCCAGACCAACATCGTCGGCACCTACAGCCTGCTGGAGGCCGCTCGCGGATACTGGAGCACGCTGGACGAAAGCGCCCGCGAAGCGTTCCGTTTCCACCATGTTTCCACCGACGAAGTGTTCGGAGACCTGCAAGGCACCAACGACCTGTTCGATGAAAACACGCCGTACGCGCCCAGCTCCCCCTACTCGGCCAGCAAGGCGGCAGCTGATCACCTGGTCCGCGCCTGGCACCGTACCTACGGGCTGCCGACAGTGATCAGCAACTGTTCCAACAATTACGGTCCGTACCACTTCCCCGAAAAGCTGATCCCGTTGACCATCCTCAACGCCCTGGCCGGCAAGCCGCTTGCGGTGTACGGCGATGGCCAGCAAGTCCGCGACTGGCTGTACGTCGAGGATCACGTCCAAGCCCTGCTCCGGATCGTAACCACTGGAGAGGTCGGCCAGACCTACACCATCGGCGGCCACAACGAGCAGCGGAACATCGACGTGGTGCAGGCCGTGTGTGCGCTGCTGGAGGAGCTGGCCCCTGCGCACCCCGCCGGGGTGACCCGCTACGCCGACCTGATCACCCACGTCCAGGACCGCCCGGGGCATGACCTGCGCTACGCTATCGATGCCGGCCGAATCGAGCGTGAGCTCGGTTGGGTACCGCAGGAAACCTTCGCCTCGGGCCTGCGCAAGACTGTGCAATGGTACCTGGACAATTTCGAGTGGTGCCGCCAGGTCCAGGACGGCAGCTATCAAGGCGAGCGCCTGGGCAATTCGGACTTCAAGGACCTGATCGCATGACCAAAGGCATCGTCCTGGCCGGCGGCACGGGCACCCGCCTGCACCCCATCACCCTCGGCGTCTCCAAGCAGCTGCTGCCGATCTACGACAAACCGATGATCTACTACCCGATCTCGGTGCTGATGCTCGCCGGCATCCGCGACATCCTGCTGATCTCCACGCCACAGGATCTGCCGCAGTACCGCCAGTTGTTCGGTGACGGCAGCCCGTTCGGCATTCACATAAGCTATGCCGAACAACCGTCCCCCGACGGGCTGGCACAGGCGTTCCTGATCGGCGAATCGTTCATCGGTGACGATGCCGTGTGCCTGATCCTCGGCGACAACATCTTCCACGGCCAGGGCTTCAGCGAACAGCTGCAGCGTGCGGTGCGGCAGCCCTCGGGCGCCACCGTGTTCGGCTACTGGGTCAAGGACCCGGAGCGCTTCGGCGTGATCGAGTTCGACGCCGATGGCCGGGCGTTTTCGATCGAGGAAAAACCCAGGCAACCCAAGTCCAGCTATGCCGTGACCGGCTTGTACTTCTACGACAACGATGTGGTGAACATCGCCAAGAGCATCCGCCCGTCAGCCCGCGGCGAACTGGAGATCACCGACATCAACAATGCCTACCTGGCACGCGGCGACCTGCGCGTAGAACGCTTCGGCCGTGGCTTCGCCTGGCTCGACACCGGCACCCACGACAGCCTGCTGGAAGCCTCGCAGTACGTGCAGACCCTCGAGCATCGCCAGGGGCTGAAGGTGGCCTGCCTGGAAGAGATCGCCTTCCAGAACGGTTGGATCAGCCGTGAGCAACTGCTGGCCAAGGCCTGCGAACTGCAAAAGACCGGCTACGGCCAATACCTGAGCCAGCTGGCCGAAGAACAGCCATGAATGTCATCGCCACCGCACTCCCCGGAGTCCTGATCATCGAGCCCAAGGTGTTCGGCGACAGCCGCGGTTTTTTCTACGAAAGCTACAACGCCCGCGACTTCGCCCTGCGCACCGGCATCGACACGCCCTTCGTCCAGGACAACCACTCTCGCTCCCGACACGGCGTGCTACGCGGGCTGCACTACCAGTTGCAGAATGCCCAGGGCAAGCTGGTCCGCGTGCTGCAGGGCGATATCCTTGACGTGGCGGTGGACATCCGTCGCAGCTCGCCAACCCTGGGTCAGTGGGTGGCGGTGCGGCTGTCCGCCGACAACCATCGCCAGCTGTGGCTGCCACCGGGTTTCGCCCATGGTTTCCGGGTGTTGAGCGAGTCGGCCGAAGTGCTCTACAAGACCACCGACTACTACAACCCCGACGCCGAGCACGGCATCCTCTGGGACGACCCGCAGTTGGCCATCGACTGGCAGCTGGACGGCCGGCAACCGTTGCTGTCGGCCAAGGACCAGGCCGCCACGTCATTTGCCGATGCACAGCTGTTCCCATGAAGATCCTCGTCTGCGGCCGCCACGGCCAGGTTGCACTGGCACTCCAGGAAGCATTGCGCGGCCTGGGCGATGTGCAGCGGCTCGGTCGTGACGGGTTGGACATGGCCCGACCAGGGCAGCTGCGCGCCGTGCTGCGCCAGATGGCGCCCGACCTGATCATCAACGCCGCCGCCTACACGGCAGTCGACCAGGCCGAAAGCGAAACGCAGCTGGCCCACGCCATCAACGCCGAAGCGCCCCGGGTACTGGCCGAAGAAGCCGCACGGCTCGGCGCACCGCTGATCCACTACTCCACCGACTATGTCTTCGACGGCAGCAAGCCAGCTCCCTACAACGAGGATGACGCCCCCAATCCACTGGGCGTCTATGGCCGAAGCAAGCTGGCGGGCGAGCAGGCCATCATCGCTGTCGCCGGAGAACATCTGATCCTGCGCACCAGCTGGGTCTATTCGCTGCATGGACGCAACTTCCTGCTGACCATGCAGCGCCTGCTTCAGGAACGTCCACAGCTGAAAGTCGTCAACGACCAGATCGGCGCCCCGACCTGGGCAGCCACTCTCGCCGCCAGCACCCGCGCGCTGATCGAGCGCTGGCGCAACGGCCAGGCCGGTGCCTGGGGCACCTACCACCTGACCGCCCAGGGCGAGACCTCCTGGTACGGCTTCGCCCAGGCCATCGCTGACCAACTCAAGGCCCAGGGGCGGTCTTGCGCCGAGCTGCTGCCGATCCCTTCCAGCGAGTACCCGGCACCGGCAAGACGACCGCTCAACTCACGCCTGGATTGTTCCCGACTGGCGCGTGAATGGCACGTCAGCCAACCGCACTGGCACGATGCACTCATCGACTGCCTCAAGTAGCGCATAATTGCGCCAGATCCTACTGGCGCCCTTATTGCGATGATCCCAAGACCCACGCCTCCCCGCCGCCCCCGCTGGCGCAGCCTGGCCCTGCTGGCGCTGTGCCTGGCCCCGCTGCTGTGGCCGCTGCACCACCTGGCCGAGCGCTACTACCAGGATGAGCTGGCCTCGCAGAATCGCCAGACCCTCGACCTCTACGTTGCCAACCTGCTGGGCACCCTGCACCGCTACGAAACCCTGCCGCAGATCCTCGGCGACCTGCCGGCGCTGCGCGGCGTACTGGCCGACCCGTTTCGCCTCGAAGCGGTGACCAACGCCAACCGGTTGCTCAAGGGCATCACCCAGCAGACCGGTGCCGAGGTGATGTACCTGATGGATGTCAGCGGCAACACCCTGGCCGCGTCCAACTGGGACAAGCAGGACAGCTTCGTCGGCCGCAACTTCTCATTCCGCCCGTACTTCATCGAGGCGATGGAGGGGCGGCTGGGGCGGTTCTTCGGCCAGGGCACCACTTCGGCCAAGCGCGGCTACTTCTTCGCCGCCGCCGTGCACGACCGCGACAAGGTGATCGGCGTGCTGGTGGTCAAGGTCGACCTCGACCACACCGAAACCCTGTGGGGCCGCACGCCGGAACAACTGCTGCTGACCGACCAGAACGGCGTGGTGGTACTCACCTCGCGCCCGGACTGGCGGTTCCGTGCAACCCGCGAATTGACCGCGGCCGAGCGCCAGGCCATCGTCGCCATCCAGCCCTACCCGACCCAGGCCCCGCAGCCGTTGAGCCTCAACCGCGACGCCTGGCTGGTCCAGACCCGCGACATCAAGGAAACCGGCTGGCAGGTGAACATCCTCGCCCCGCGCCTGCTGGTCGACCGCTCGGTGCAGACGGTCATGGCCATCGGCGGTGGCGCGCTGCTGGTGACCATGCTCCTGGCTGGCCTGGTGATGCAGCGCCGCCGCCACTACATCGACCGCATCGACTTCGAGGCCCTTGCCCGGCAAGAGCTGGAAAAGCGCGTGATCGAGCGCACCGCCGACCTGGAAGGCCTCAATACCCGGCTCAAGAGCGCGGTGCTGGAGCGCGAAAGCGCCCAGCAGGAGCTGGTGCGCGCCCAGGACGAACTGGTCCAGGCCGGCAAACTCTCGGTATTGGGCACCATGTCGGCGAGCATCAGCCATGAGCTCAATCAACCGCTGGCGGCGATTCGCAGTTATGCCGAGAACGCCGAGATTCTCCTCGACCATCAGCGCACCGAAGATGTGCGCGGCAACCTCAAGCTGATTGGCGAACTGACCGGGCGCATGGCCTCGATCATCGCCCACCTGCGCGCCTTCGCCCGCCGCGACCAGCACGCCCCGGAGAGCGTTGCCCTGCAACCGGCCCTGGATGATGCCCTGGCGCTGCTGGCCAAGCGTCGCCGGGCCATGGCCGTCGAGCTGGTGCGCGACCTGCCCGAGGCCACGCTGTGGGTACAGGCCGGCGAGACCCGCCTGCGCCAGGTGCTGGGCAACCTGCTGGCCAACGCCCTCGATGCCCTGACCGAAAAAGCCAACCCCCGCAGGCTGTGGCTAAGTGCCGAGCGCCAGGACGGCTGCGTCTACCTGTACATCCGCGACAATGGCCCAGGCTTCAGCCGCCAGGCCCTGGAACACGCCAAGGAGCCGTTCTTCACCACCAAGACGCGCACCCAGGGCCTCGGCTTGGGGCTGGCTATCTGCGAAAGCCTGATGCACGCGCTCGGCGGCGAGTTGCTGCTGGGCAACCACCCGGAAGGCGGCGCCCTGCTGACCCTGAAACTGCGCGTGGCCAAGCCCGGCGCCAATCTGCAATCTTCGGAGGACACCTCGGCATGAGCACCGAGACACCGATCGACAGCCGTGCCCAGGTGATCCTGGTCGATGACGACCCGCACCTGCGCCAGGCCCTGAGCCAGACCCTCGACCTGGCCGGGCTCAAGGTGGTGGCCTTGGCCGACGCCCAGGGCCTGGCCGAACGCCTGGAGGAGGACTGGCCGGGCGTGGTGGTCAGCGATATCCGCATGCCCGGCATCGATGGCCTGCAACTGCTGGAGCAACTGCACGCCCGCGACAGCGAACTGCCGGTGCTGCTGATCACCGGCCACGGCGATGTGCCGCTGGCGGTGCAGGCAATGCGCGCCGGCGCCTACGACTTCCTCGAAAAGCCTTTCGCCAGTGATTCCCTGCTCGACAGCGTGCGCCGCGCCCTGGCCCTGCGCCGCCTGGTGCTGGACAACCGCAGCCTGCGCCTGGCCCTGAGCGACCGCCAGCACCTGGCCACGCGCCTGGTCGGCCAGTCGCCCGGCATGCAACGCCTGCGCGAGCAGATCGGCGCCTTGGCGGGCACCCGCGCCGACGTGCTGATTCTTGGCGAGACCGGCGCCGGCAAGGAGGTGGTGGCGCGAGCCCTGCACGACCTGTCGAGCCGACGCGACGGTCCGTTCGTGGCGATCAATGCCGGCGCCCTGGCCGAGTCGGTGGTCGAGAGCGAGTTGTTCGGCCATGAGCCGGGCGCTTTTACCGGCGCGCAGAAGCGCCGCATCGGCAAGTTCGAGTTCGCCAATGGCGGCACGCTGTTCCTCGACGAAATCGAAAGCATGAGCCTGGATGTACAGGTCAAGCTGCTGCGCCTGCTGCAGGAGCGGGTGGTCGAGCGCCTGGGCGGCAACCAGCTGATCCCGCTGGATATCCGCATCATCGCCGCCACCAAGGAAGACCTGCGCCAGGCCGCCGACCAAGGCCGTTTCCGCGCCGACCTGTACTACCGCCTGAACGTCGCGCCGCTGCGTATCCCCGCGTTGCGCGAGCGCGGCGACGACATCCTGGTGTTGTTCCAGCACTTCGCCGATGCCGCCAGCGAACGCCATGGCCTGCCGCCCCACAACCTGCAACCGGCGCAGCGTGCCCTGCTGCTGCGCCATGACTGGCCGGGCAACGTTCGTGAGTTGCAGAATGCCGCCGAACGCTTTGCCCTTGGCCTGGAGCTGGCCCTTGATGGCCAGGCGCCTGCGGCGGCCAACGATATCCATGTTGCGGTGTCGACCGGCAACCTCAGCGAGCAGGTCGAGCAGTTCGAGCGCTCGCTGATCGCCGCCGAGCTGATGCAGCCGCACAGCTCCATGCGCAGCCTCGCCGAGGCCCTGGGTATCCCACGCAAGACCCTGCACGACAAGCTGCGCAAGCACAGCCTGAGCTTTGGCGGGCACGACGACCAGGAGGACAACCGTCAATGAGCAACGACAGCCAGTACCTGCAGTCCGTACTGCACAGCGATATTCCGCTGACCCGCGAGATGGGCATGGAAGTCATCGATTGGCAGGCGCACACCTTGCGCCTGAAGCTGCCATTGGCGCCCAACGTCAACCACAAGAGCACCATGTTCGGCGGCAGCCTGTACTGCGGCGCGGTGCTGGTGGGCTGGGGCTGGCTGTACCTGCGGCTGCGCGAGCTGGGGATCGATGACGGGCATATCGTCATCCAGGAGGGGCAGATCAGCTACCCGCTGCCAGTCACCGGGGCTGCCGTGGCACGTTGCCCGGCGCCGGACGAGAAGACCTGGGAGCGATTCCTGACGATGTACCAGCGTCGTGGGCGGGCACGGCTGACGCTGGAGACGGTGGTGAGCAACGAGGGTAGTGACGAGCCTGCGGTGACGTTCAGCGGGCAGTACGTGCTGCATCGCTGAAAGCTGGGGGCGCTTCGCGCCCCGACAATTCAAACCTCGATCGTACGCGCCAGCTCGACGAACGCCTGTCGCCACTGCGCAGCGCGGGGCAACGCCAGGAAGAACGGATTGAGCAGCGACTCACGCGGTGGGTAGCGGAACGGCAACCCGTCCAGCCCGATCACCTCGCCCCCGGCACCTTCCAGCACGCCCTGTGCAGCCGCGGTATCCCACTGCGAGGTCGGTGCCAGCCGTGGATAACAGTCGGCACTGCCTTCGGCGAGCAGGCAGAACTTCAAGGAGCTGCCGATGTTGGCCAGTTCCAGCTCTCCCACCGCACTCCCAAGCCCCGCCAGCAGCGCTTCCTGCTCCGGGCTCGAATGCCGACGGCTGGCGACGACGGTAAACCGCTCCTGTGCCGGTGGGGCATTACGCACCTGGATCGGTTGAGCCTCTTCGTCACGCTCGGTCTTCCAGGTACCGAACTCGCGCCCACCGAAGTAACAGCGGCCATTGGTCGGCATCGCCACCACACCGAACACCACCTCGCCGTTTTCAATCAGCGCGACGTTGACGGTGAACTCCTCGCTACCGGCGATGAACTCCTTGGTGCCATCCAAAGGATCGACCAGCCACCAACGCTGCCAGCCTGCGCGGGTTGCCAGCGGGATATCGCAGTCCTCCTCGGAAAGCACCGGAATTTGTGGCGCCAACGCCTGCAAGCCATCGGCGATAACCCGATGGGCCGCCAGGTCGGCAGCGGTCACCGGTGAATCGTCGGCCTTGTTGCTTACCGCCACGTCAGCGCGCCAAAACGGCAGGATCGCCTCGCCAGCCAACAGGGCGAGCTTGACCACGTCCTGCATCAGTTGCCGATCATTCATACGCTGAGCACCCCACGCTGGATCAGCAGGTCACGGGCCAGGTACAGCGCCGCCAGTGCCCGGCCTTCGCTGAACTGCGGGTGCATGGCCAGGGCCGAGAGCTCGCGCAGGTTGACCTTGTCGACCCGCATCGGCTCGGGCTCGTCGCCTTCCAGGCGCTCTTCATACAGGTCGGTGGCCAGGACCACCTGGATCTTCTGGCTCATGTAGCCGGGCGACAGCGACAGCTCGGTCAGGTGTTCCAGCTGACGCGCGCCAAAACCGGCTTCTTCCTTGAGCTCCCGGTCGGCGGCGGCGAGCACGTCCTCGCCCGGCTCGATCAGGCCCTTGGGCAACGACAGCTCGTATTCGTCGGTACCGCCACAGTATTCCTCAACCAGCACCGCATGCTCGGCATCGAGCATGGCCACGATCATCACTGCGCCATAGCCATTGCCACGGCCGACCAGCCGCTCATAGGTGCGCTCGGTGCCGTTGGAGAAGCGCAACTGCACGGCTTCAACGCGGAACAGGCGGCTGCTGGCGACGATCTCGCGGCTGAGGACGGTGGGTTTCTGGCGCATGGGGCGGCTCCTTGGCGTGAACGGGTTACTATACCGTGGCTTGCCGACTGATCGAGAATTTCCCATGCCCGTTCTTCCCTGGTCCGCCATCGATACCGTCCTGCTGGACATGGACGGTACCCTGCTCGACCTGCATTACGACAACCGCTTCTGGCTGGAGCACCTGCCCCAGCGCTACGCCGAGCTGCATGGCGTGAGCCGGGCCATGGCCGAGCTCGAGCTGCGCCCGCTGTTCGAACAGCATGCCGGCACGCTCAACTGGTACTGCCTGGACTTCTGGAGCCGTGAACTGCGCCTGCCGATCCGCGAGCTCAAGCTGGAGATCGCCGACCTGATCGCCTTGAAGCCGGATGCCGATACCTTCCTCGCCGCCATTCGCAAAGCCGGCAAGCGGGTGGTGATGATCACCAACGCCCACCGCGATTCGCTGTCGTTGAAGCTGGAGCGGGTGGAACTGGCACCGTACTTCGAACGGCTGATCAGCTCGCACGACTATGGCTATCCGAAGGAGAGTCCGCAGTTCTGGGATGCGCTGCAGGCAGACATCGGCTTCGAGCCGGCGCGCAGCCTGTTCATCGATGACACCCTGGCGATTCTGCGCAGTGCCCGGCTATTTGGCGTGGGGCACCTGCTGGCTGTGCGCCAGCCGGATAGTCGGGCCGAGCCACGCGATACCCAGGAGTTCGCGGCAGTAGAGGATTACCGGGAATTGCTTGCTGGGCTGTAAGGCCCGCTCCCACGGCTGGTGTGGGAGCGGGCTAGCCCCGCGATTGACGTCAGTCGGGAATACGCAGCACTTGCCCCGGATAGATCTTGTCCGGATGTTTGAGCATCGGCTTGTTCGCCTCGAAGATCTTGTTGTACTTGTTGGCATCCCCATAGACTCGCTTGGAGATGGCACTCAGGGTGTCACCCTTCTCGACCTCGACGAACCGGGCAGCTTGAGCAATTGGCCCGGTAACGGTGATCTGGTCATCCACCGAGGCCACGCCGGCGATGTTGCCGGCCGCCAGGATGATCTTCTCTTTCTCTTCCTGGCTGCTTACCTCACCCTTGAGGATAACCTTGTCACCCTCTACAGTGGCCGAGATGTTCGGGTTGCCCAGGCCAACGTCCTGGACGTGTTTCTTCAACTGTTCCTCGGCGTTGGCATTGCCCGGCGTCAGCAGGTCGATCAACTTCTCGCCGGCTTCCTTCACGAAACTGAACAGGCTCATGTGGCGCTCCTTTGATGGTGAATCCATGGAAGCAGGAGTCTAGGCCAGGATCGGCCAACCCGCCCCGGTGCGACCAATCGACGCGCTCTATCACGGGATAGACGCTAGCGATTAGACGCCATCTGCACAGGGGCCTAGGCTTGTGGGGTCAAACTGCCAGCCGGTATTCGAGCCGATGAACAGCAAGCCACCGGTCTGTGCGGCGTCAACGCCTCTCGCCCTGCCCGCCGCCAGCAACACCTACGACTATGTCCAGCTTTCCGATGCCGCCCGCGACAATACCCCGCTGGCCGAGGAAGTGGCGTTGGCGATCGTCTACAACGGCCTGAACCAGGCGGTGATGCTGGTCAGCCCGACCGACCTGGAAGACTTCGCCGTCGGTTTCAGCGTCGGCAGCGGCATCGTTGCCGGTACCGAGGAAATCTACGACGTGAAGCTCTCCGGCAGCGGTTCGGCGCTCTACGCCGACCTGGAGATCTCCAGCCGCGCCTTCTGGAACCTGAAGAACCAGCGCCGCCAACTGGCCGGCACCAGCGGTTGCGGCCTGTGCGGTGTCGAGGCATTGGAGCAGGCGCTGCCCGAGCTGAATGTGCTGCCCGGCGCGCCGCTGCCGCCTGCCCACTGGCTCAAGGACCTGCGCCTGCGCATCGATGCCTTCCAGCCATTGGGCCAGCACTGCGGCGCGGTGCACGCGGCACTGTTCATGGACCGCGACGGCCAGCTGCTGCTGGGCCGCGAGGACATTGGCCGGCACAACGCCCTGGACAAGCTGATCGGCGCCCTGATGCGCCAGCGCATCGAGACCCAAGGGGGGCTGGCCATCGTCACCAGCCGCTGCAGCCTGGAACTGATCCAGAAGGTCCTGCGCGCCGGCATCCAGACCCTGGTGAGCCTTTCCGCGCCCACCGGCCTGGCCCTGCAATGGGCCCGCAAGCACAACCTCAACCTCATTCATCTGCCCAAACACAGCGCACCGCGGGTGTTCAGCCCAGCGGCGGAGTAGCAACAGCCGTGACCTCCTACGAAAAACTGCCAGACAACGCCCCCGCCTCCACCCCTCGCTACAAACCTTATCCCGGCCCCGCCGGAGGCTGGGGTGCGCTGCGCAGCGTGGCCAAGGCCTGGGTGGGTAGCGACAACGCCCTGAAGAACATCCGCGCCCTGCTCAAGACCAACCAGAACGGCGGCTTCGACTGCCCCGGCTGCGCCTGGGGCGACTCGCCCGAAAGCGGCATGGTCAAGTTCTGCGAGAACGGCGCCAAGGCGGTCAACTGGGAAGCCACCAAGCGCCGGGTGGACGCCGCGTTCTTCGCCCGCTACAGCGTGAGCGCGCTGCTGGGGCAGAGCGACTACTGGCTCGAGTATCAGGGCCGACTGACCGAGCCAATGGTCTATGACCCGATCACCGACCGTTACCGGCCGATCGACTGGGACGCCGCCTTCGCCCTGATCGCCCGGCACCTGAACAACCTGGCAAGCCCCGACCAGGCCGAGTTCTATACCTCCGGCCGGGCCAGCAACGAGGCGGCCTATCTCTACCAGCTGTTCGTGCGCGCCTACGGCACCAACAATTTCCCCGACTGCTCGAACATGTGCCACGAGGCCAGCGGCGTGGCCTTGGGCCAGAGCGTCGGCGTGGGCAAGGGCACGGTCACCTACGACGATTTCGAGCACGCCGACACGATCTTCGTCTGGGGCCAGAACCCCGGCACCAACCACCCCCGCATGCTCGACCCGCTGCGTGACGCGGTGAAACGCGGCGCCCAGGTGGTGTGCGTCAACCCGCTCAAGGAGCGTGGCCTGGAACGCTTCCAGCACCCGCAGAACCCGTTGGAGATGCTGACCAACAGCGACCGCCCGACCAACACCGCATTCTTCCGCCCGGCGCTGGGCGGCGACATGGCGCTGCTGCGCGGCATGGCCAAGTTCCTGCTGCAATGGGAGCGTGAGGCCCAGGCCAGCGGCGCGCCGGCGATCTTCGATCATGCCTTCATCGCCGAACACGGCCATGGCGTGGACGACTACCTGGCGGTGGTCGACGCTACTCCATGGGAGCAGATCCAGGCCCAGTCCGGGCTGACCCTGGCCGATATCGAGCTGTCGGCACGCATGTACTGCAAAGGCAAACGCGTGATCATGTGCTGGGCCATGGGCATCACCCAGCACCGCCACTCGGTGCCGACCATCCAGGAAATCGTCAACCTGATGCTGCTGCGCGGCAACCTCGGGGTACCGGGCGCCGGCCTGTGCCCGGTGCGCGGCCACAGCAACGTGCAGGGCGACCGCACCATGGGCATCAACGAACGCCCACCGGTGTTCCTGCTCGATGCCATCGAAAAACGCTTCGGCTTCCCGGTGCCACGCCACAACGGTCACAACACCGTCGAGGCCATTCACGCCATGCTGGAAGGCCGGGCCAAGGTATTCATCGGCTTGGGCGGCAACTTCGCCCAGGCAACGCCGGACACCGAGCGCACCGCCCAGGCGCTGCGCAACTGCGAGTTGACCGTGCACATCAGCACCAAGCTCAACCGCAGCCACCTGATTCACGGCAAACAGGCGTTGATCCTGCCGTGCCTGGGCCGCACCGACATCGACCTGCAGGGCGAAGGCCCGCAGGCTGTGACGGTGGAGGACTCCTTCAGCATGGTCCACGCGTCCAACGGCCAGCTCAAGCCACTGTCCAGGCAGATGCGCTCGGAGCCAGCCGTGGTTGCCGGCATCGCCGCCGCCACCCTGGGCAAGCAGCCAGTGGACTGGCACTGGCTGGTGGCCGACTACGACCGCATCCGCGACCTGATCGCCGACACCATCCCGGGCTTCGCCGACTTCAACGAGCGTCTGCGCCTGCCCGGCGGCTTCTACCTGGGCAACAGCGCCGGCAGCCGCCAGTGGAAGACCGCCAGCGGCCGCGCCAACTTCAAGGCCAATCTCCTGCCGGACAGCCTGCTCGACGAGCGCGTGCGCGCCAGCGGCCAGCTCCCGGACCTGATCATGCAGTCGATGCGCTCGCACGATCAGTACAACACCACCATCTACGGCATGGACGACCGTTATCGTGGCGTGCGCGGCCAGCGCGACGTGCTGTTCGCCAACGAGGCCGACATCGTCCGCCTGGGCTTCCAGCCGGGGCAGAAGGTCGACATCGTATCGCTGTGGGGCGATGAGCATGTACGCCGGGTGCAGGGATTCACCCTGCTGGCGTTCGACATCCCCGCCGGCCAGGCGGCGGCCTACTACCCGGAGGTGAATCCGCTGGTGCCGCTGGAGAGCATCGGTGACGGCAGCCACACGCCGACGTCGAAGTTCATCGCCATCAAGCTGGAGCGCGCGCGGGACGACGGTCGCATCATCTGATTCGCGCCCGGCAAAGCTGAACGCTGCCCACAAAAAAGCCCTGTTCCGCAACGGTTCAGGGCTTTGTCATAAGTACCTCAGACAAGCGAAAATCGAGAAAGTTTCATACATAATTCAATAACTTAGAGAATTGTGTACAACTCGTGCTACTCGTCGGATTCCGATTGCCAGCCGCTTCGCCGAGCCTCAAATTCCGCTTCGTCATCCCTCTGAGGCTCTCTTGATGAAGAAGTACTCCTCGATTCTGTTGTTGTCTTTCGGTCTGCTCAGCGGCGTTGCCATGGCAGGCGGCACCACCGAGGCCGGCATTGGCGGCGCATTGGGTGGGGTACTGGGCTCCGTGGTGGGCAACTCCATCGGTGGTAGCACCGGCGGCGCCATCGGTGCCGGTCTGGGCGGCGCGGCCGGCGGTGCCCTGGGTGCCGACAAGCGCCAGCGCGGCGAAGCGGCCATCGGTGGCGCACTGGGCGCGGCCGGCGGCAACGTGGTGGGTCGCTCGGTGGGTGGTACCACCGGTAGCTACATCGGTGCGGCGGCCGGCGGTGGCGCTGGTGGCGCACTGGGTAACTATATGGGCAACAAGGCCGACGAAGACGAGCGTCATGAGTCGCGCCGCTACCGTCGTGACTACGATGACCGCCGTCATTACGACCGCGGCCATCACTACGGCCACCGCAAGCACAAGCGCCACTGGCGCCATGACTGATCGCCAGGCTTACGCCTGACGCCTAAGGCCCTGCCCTCACCGGCAGGGCCTTTTCTTTTGCAGGCACGCCAAGGGATTAAGGGCCACCCCGATATGGAGGCCACTAGCCACTAGTTATCATCGCTGTTTCGACCACGTACAGGACGCAGGGAATGCGCGCGACCTTCACCAATCTCATCTGTCTGCCCCGGGCCAGGAGAGGCTGAAGGATGCCCAGCCGCCGCCCGCCACTGCTCAGCGAAGCCGGCTTTGCGTCGATACGCCAGCGCGTGATGCAGGCTACCGGCGTGCAACTGGCCGATGATCGCCGGGCCGTGGTCGCGGCACGTCTGCACAAGCGCCTGAAGGCCCTGGGCCTGGCTAACTACGAGCATTACCTCGGCTTGCTCGAAAGCCCGGAGGGCACCGACGAGCACGAGCATCTGCTGCGCCTGCTGGTCGCCCGCGACAGTTACTTCTTTCGTGAACATCGCCATTTCGAATGCCTGGCCGGCTGGCTGGCCGACCTCGACCACCCCGCACGCCTGTGGAGCGCAGCCTGTGCCACCGGCGAAGAAGCCTGGAGCCTGGCCATGGTCGCCGCCGAAAAAGCCCGTCACCCAGGCTGGCAGGTACTGGCCAGCGACTTCGACCCGCAACTGCTGGAAACCGCAGGCGCCGGCATCTACGACATCGCCCAGGCCCGCTACTTCCCCGAGGGCTGGCTGGCCCGCCACTGCCTGTGCGGCGTCGGCGAGATGGCAGAGCGGCTACGCATCGCGCCCGCCCTGCGCGAACAGGTACGCTTCGAGGCCATCAACCTGATCCGGCCCCTGCCTGCCCACCTCGGCAGCTTCGACGTCATCTTGCTGCGCAACCTGCTGTCGAGCCTGGCGCCACGCTACAAGAGCGAGGTGCTCCAGCAGTTGCTGGCGCACCTGCGCCCCGGTGGCCTGCTGATCATCGGCCATAGCGAAAGCGTCCACGCGCTGGGTCTGCCCCTGCGCCCGCTACTGCCGTCGGTGTTCGAACGCCTATGATAAGAGGCACTGCCGCGCCAATCGGCAGACAAGGACTGATCGCGCAGTTGCGCGGCAGTGCGCTTTCGGATCGAGCAGGCCTGCCGCCCCCCTTCCCTTGCGAAACAGGCCCTAATCCATGCCTTGCCGAATCCTGCTTGCCGATCATTCGCCCCTCTTCCGCGCCGGCTTGCGTGCCTTGCTGGAGCAGAAGAAAGATTTCGTCGTGGTGGGCGATACCGGTGATGCCATGAGTGCCGTGAGCCTGGCCGAAAAGCTCAAGCCGGACATCGTGGTGCTCGACATGAGCGGCGAGCTGGACAGCCAGCAGGCCCTGCAGGAACTGTTCATCCGCGCCCCCGCCAGCCGGGTGCTGATGTTCTCGCCGCGCTCGGAGCTCGAGCATGTGATGAGCTGCCTGCAGCTCGGCGCCCATGGTTTCCTGCTCAAGAACGCCACGGTAACCGAGCTGGAGCAAGCCCTGCAGACCCTGCGCGGCGGTGGCCAGTACCTGTCTTCGGCGGTGCTGCCGATGGTCATCGGCCAGGCCCTCAAGCACAGCCGCAAGCGCGTTGCCAACCAGGTCCAGCCGCCGCCCCTGACCACCCGCCAGCTGGAAATCCTGCGCCTGATCGCCCGGGGCGAGACCACCCGCTCCATCGCCGACGGCCTGGGGTTGAGCATCAAGACCGTCGAGGCGCACCGCTCGCAGATCATGCACCGTCTGCAGATCCACGACGTGCCCGGCCTGGTGCTGTTCGCCGTGCGCGAAGGGATCATTCGCCTCAACGATTGAGCGACAGCCCGGCGAGGATCAGTTGCAGCGTTTCCGGCAGTGCCGCCGGGCGGCCCGACGCACGCTCGATGAACACCTGCACCACGCTGCCCGCCGCACAGGCTTCGGCCTCGCCCGGGCGGAACAGCGCCAGGCGGAACTCAACGGTGCTGCCCGCCAGACGAGTCACCCCCAGGCCCACCTCAAGCACGTCGGGAAAGCCAGGCAAGGCGAAGAAGTCTGCCGCCGAACTCACGACGAAACCGGCCAGCTCACCGTCGCGCAGGTCCAGCTCGGCCTGTTCGACCAGGAAGGCCTGGATCGCGGTTTCGAAGCAGGCATGCACGGTTGAGCCGGCGAGGTGGCCGTTGTGGTCGTTGTCCTGGGGACGGGTGAGGATGGGGTGGAAATGGGAGAAGGCGGAGCGTTGGGGGGATTCTGTCATGAGAACAACCTTATTTCCTTTGCATGTCAGCGAAGCTTCCCACATAGGCTTGGGAACGCCTATAGTCGCAATCAACAATAGATTGCATAAGATAGTACGCGTCCCATGAAACCGAGACATACCCCCGTGCCGATTCTGCAACTGGATCATGCCAACCTCAGCCGCCTGGCTGAAAGCCGTCGAATCAACGCCACCCACATCGTTGGGCAACCCGGAGGCTGGGCTGTTCAGGTGGATGTCGACGATCAGGAGCACGTACTCACCGCACAGCGTAGCGGCAACGTGCGGCTGTTCAAGAAGCTAGAGACGCTGGTCAGCTACCTGCATGACCTGGGTATCGACCATTTCGAAGTCGATAGCTCGATATGGGATGCGCGACAGACCGCCACCTATCAGCGGCCGGATCGCGCCCAGGCACTCAAAAGGGCACATGAGGCGGCGGCCTACGACGCCTGGTTCAGCGAACAGGTCGAAGCAAGCCGTCGCGATTCTTCACCCGCGCTGGATGACGAAGAGGTCGAGAAGTTCTTTGCCGCCCGCCGAGCCGAGCTGAGAGCCAAAAACCGCTGATGCGCCTTGTCTGGTCGACAATGGCTCGCAATGACCGTCTGCGCATCATGACTCTCGTTGCACAAGACAATCCGGCAGCGGCCGAGGCACTGGATGAAGCCTTCAGGGAAAAGGCCAGACGCGCCGCTCGCAATCCGCGTCTGTACAAGCCCGGCAGATGCGTTGATACACACGAAATTGTGGTAACGCCCAATTACGTGATGATCTATCAGGTACAGGATGACGAAGTCGACATCCTCCGAATCCTGCATGCACGGCAACAGTGACCATGATTTCAACCACGAAAAAGCCGCCCCGAGGGACGGCTTTCTTATCCGAACCGGCAGCAGCTTACAGCTGCGGACCAGCGGCCTTGATGGCGTCGGAAACGTCGAACTTCTTGAAGTTCTCGGTGAACAGAGTGGCCAGGCCCTTGGCAGCTTCGTCGTAGGCAGCCTTGTCAGCCCAGGTGTTGCGCGGGTTGAGCAGCTCGGTCTCGACGCCCGGAACGACCTTCGGCACGTCCAGGTTGATGATGTCCAGGTGCTCGGTTTCTGCACCGACCAGCGCGCCGCTCTGGATGGCAGCGATCACGCCACGGGTGGTGGGGATGCTGAAGCGCTTGCCAACGCCGTAGCCACCGCCGGTCCAGCCAGTGTTGACCAGGTATACCTTGGAGCCGAACGCCTTGATGCGCTTGATCAGCAGCTCGGCGTAGACGCCGGCTGGGCGCGGGAAGAACGGTGCGCCGAAGCAGGTGGAGAAGGTCGACTTGATGCCGCTGCCCGAACCCATTTCGGTGGAACCGACCAGCGCGGTGTAGCCGGACAGGAAGTGGTAGGCCGCCTGCTCGTTGTTCAGGATCGACACTGGCGGCAGCACGCCGGTCAGATCGCAGGTCAGGAAGATGACTGCGTTCGGCTCGCCGCCCAGGTTCTTCTCGGAGACCTTGGCCACGTGGGTCAGCGGGTAGGCAGCGCGGCTGTTCTGGGTCAGGCTCACGTCGGCGTAGTCGGCGTGCTTGGCATCGTCGATGACGACGTTTTCCAGCACCGCGCCGTGCTTGATGGCTTTCCAGATGACCGGCTCGTTCTTCTCGGACAGGTCGATGCACTTGGCATAGCAACCGCCTTCGATGTTGAAGACCACGCCCTCACCCCAGCCGTGCTCGTCGTCACCGATCAGGTAACGGCTCTCGTCGGCCGACAGGGTGGTCTTGCCGGTGCCGGACAGGCCGAAGAACAGGGTGACGTCACCCGCTTCGCCGATGTTGGCGGCGCAGTGCATCGGCAGCACGTCGGCGGCCGGCAGCAGGAAGTTCTGCACCGAGAACATGGCTTTCTTCATTTCACCGGCGTAACGCATGCCGGCGATCAGCACTTTCTTCTGGGCGAAGTTGATGATCACGCAGCCGTCGGAGTTGGTGCCGTCACGCTCTGGCACGCACTCGAAGTTGGCGACGTTGAGGACCTGCCACTCATCGCGGCCAGCCGGGTTGTACTGGGCCGGGTTGATGAACAGGCAACGGCCGAACAGGTTCTGCCAGGCAGTCTGGGTGGTCATCTTGACCGGCAGGTAGTGCTCGGCGGCAGCGCCTACGTGAACGTAGGAAACGAAGTGATCCTGGGCGTTGTTGAACGCCTCGACGCGGTCCCACAGGGCATCGAACTTGTCGGCCGGGAACTTGCGGTTGATCGGGCCCCAGCCAATCTGGTCCTGGGTGGAAGGTTCTTCGACGATGAAACGGTCAGCCGGCGAACGGCCGGTGCGGTGACCGGTTTCCACCACCAGCGCGCCGGTATCGGCCAGCACGCCTTCACCGCGGGACAGCGCTTCTTTTACCAGCTCATCGACGCTCAGGTCGGTGTACACGGTGTTGTTGGCTTGCGTCATGAGATACCCCATCCGGCCCGAGGCCGAGTGCTCCAAACGTTTTGTAGTTGTCTCGAAAAAACTACTACAGCGAAAAAAGTGGCCGGATTATGCCAGAAAAGCCCAAAAAAAGTAGGCCCCTCCTGTCAGAACTGCGCTTTTGCGCAATTCGACAGGAGTATTTCCTGTAGTGAACCGTTTCAGTGCTGAGTTTCTGATGGCGCCTCGGTGCCACCGCCAGCAAACAATTGCGCAACATCGCTCGCGTCGAACACATAACGCTCGTTGCAGAACTGGCAATCGATCTCGACCTGGCCGCCACATTCGGCCACCAACGCATTGGCATCCTGCTCGCCGAGGCTGACCAGGGCGTTGCCGGAGCGCTCGCGCGAGCAGCTGCAGCGGAAGCGTAGCGGCTGGATATCGAACAGGCGAACCGCGTCTTCGTGGTACAGGCGGTGCAGCACGGTTTCGTTGTCCAGGCCGAGCAGTTCCTCGATCTTCACGGTGTTGGCCAGGGCCTTGACGTGGGCCCAGCTTTCCTCGCGCTCCTCGCTGTCCTTGTGGATCTCGGCCGGCAGCTGCTGCACCAGCAGGCCACGGGCGCGGGCGCCATCGGCGGCCAGGGAGATGCAGGTGTTCACCTGCTGCGACATGACGAAGTAGTTGGTGAAGCACTCCGACAGGTCCTTGCCGTCCAGTTCGACGGTGCCCTGGTAACGCTGGCCGTTGACCGGAATGATGGTCAGCACCAGGTGACCACCCGGCATCAGATCGGCAAGGCTGGCATCCGCCTTGATCTGCTCGGCCTCGTAGCGCGCCAGGCCACGGATGTCGTGCTCGCTGGTGTACTCGATGGCCAGCAGCGGAACCGGGCCCTGGGACTGCGCCTGGAGCACCAGCAACCCGTCGAACTTCAGGGTGCCGACCAGCAGCGCGGCGGCGGCCATCAGCTCACCGAGCAGATGCTTTACCGGCTGCGGGTAGTCGTGCTTGGCCAGCACCTCGGCGTAGCTGCTTTCGAGCACGACCATCTCGCCGCGCACATCGCGGTCGTCGAACAGGAAGCGTTGGGTGAAATCGGTATCTGGCAAGTCGCTCATGGTTGTCTGGCTTTCTGAAAATGGTTACAAAATAATTACAGGAGACTGAAAGGTCTGTCGCAGAGCGCTCACAAGGCGCTCACTTCCTGCTGGATATCGAGGTATTTTATGGACAATCGACCACTGTTCCAAGCAAGGTGGTCCTGGGGACCTTTGGCAGCCTGCACCCTGCTGCCCATCGCACTACTGTGTTTCTGGTTGTGGCCCGTTGGCCAGATCCTTTGCCTGACATTCGACGAGTGGCTGTTCCACAGCCTGAATGCGCCGCTGGCAGACAACACCACCTGGCGCTACATCTGGACCGTCGGCAGCCTGCGCCCGTTCGACATCGTCGTCGGCCTGATCCTTCTGGCAGTGCTTATCCGTGGTGACTGGGTGTTCAAGGCAGCCCAGGTCCGCCAGGCCTTTTTCGGCTTTCTGGTCACGCTACTCCTCTTAGTGGTGATTCGCGCGCTGTTTTCCAAGTGGGTGGATGCAGCCGGGTGGCAACACAAGAGCCCGTCGATGATGTTCGACGACGTGGTGCACCTCAGTGACTACTACCCGAACCTGGAGGCGGCCTGGGAACTCAAGGACCGCTCGAGCAAGAGTTTCCCCGGGGATCACGCCTCGGTATTGCTGGTCTGGGCACTGTTCATGAGCCTGTTCAGTCGCCGCCCGCTGCAGTACCTGCTGGTGTGGGGGCTGGCCCTGCTGTTCATGCTGCCGCGCCTGGTTGCCGGTGCCCACTGGGGGCAGGATGACTACATCGGCGGTTTGCTGATGGCGGTGCTGGCGTTGGGCTGGAGCTGCTACACGCCGCTGGCGGCCAAAGGCAGCGCAGCGTTGCTGCGCTGGACGGCACCGCTGTTCGACCTGCTGGGCAGGTTGCCGTTGATCGGGCGGATGAGCGTGATTCGCGCCGCCTGATCGTTCACGGGGCCGCTACGCGGCCCTCGTCACTCGAAACTGCCGTGCAGCTGGTGAATCTGCCGGCGCTGCTTCTTGGTCGGCCGCCCGTCGGTGGTCACGCCCATCGCCCCCGCCTTGCGCATTTCAGCGGCCTGCTCGCGGCGCTTCACACTCTCGGCGGTTTCCTCGTACAACGTCTGTGCTTCGGGCGCGCCACGGCGCACCACCGACAACGCCCTGACCACCACGGTGCGCTCGTCGAAACCGGTGCGCAACACGAACTCATCGCCCACCCGTGGCTCCTTGCCCGGCTTGCAGCGCTCGCCCCGGCAGTGCACCTTGCCACTTTCAATGGCCGCCTTGGCCAATGCGCGGGTCTTGTAGAAGCGCGCTGCCCACAGCCACTTGTCCAGGCGTACCTTGTCGTCGTCTTCAGGCTTTTGTGCCATGGTTTTTCCTCGAATTCTGTCTTTCACGGAACTGTACTACCGTGACTGACAGATGCAAAAAGTCCGTGCCGTCATTACAGTTCACCTCCTTATCCGCAGGGCACGCTTAGTGAAGACATTTGACCACCTGACTGTGATCGGCCTGCGCGAGTGGGTCGCCCTGCCCGGCCTCGGCGTCGCCGGCCTGCGCGCCAAGATCGACACCGGCGCCAGTACCTCCAGCCTGCACGCCACGGAGGTCGAGCCGTTCGAGCGCGATGGCCAGCAATGGGTACGCTTCACCGCCCACCTGGGCTCGGTGGTGCAACTGCGCCACCGGCGCTGCGAAGCGCCCATGGTCACCATGAAGACGATCAAGAGCTCCAACGGCCATACCCAGACCCGCTATGTGATCCGCACGCCCCTGGCGCTCGGTGACCGGGTCTGGGAGGTCGAATTCACCCTGGCCTGCCGCAAGAGCATGCGCTATCGCCTGCTGCTTGGTTCGAAGGCGCTCATCCATGGCCAACTGGTGGTCAACCCCGGCCTCAAGTACGTTCAGGACAAACCGGCCTTCGCGGCCACCCTTTCCCCTGTCACAGGTGCTGCATGAAGATCGCTGTGCTGTCGCGCAATCCGCGTCTGTATTCCACCCGCCGCCTGGTCGAGGCCGGTACCCAGCGCGGCCACGAAGTGGTGGTGATCGACACGCTTCGGGCCTACATGAACATTGCCAGCCACAAGCCGCAGATCCACTACCGCGGCAAACCCCTGGAAGGCTTCGACGCGGTCATACCGCGCATCGGCGCCTCGGTCACCTTTTATGGCTGCGCGGTGCTGCGCCAGTTCGAGATGATGGGCGTCTACCCGCTCAACGAATCGGTGGCCATCGCCCGCTCGCGGGACAAGCTGCGCTCGCTGCAACTGCTGTCGCGGCGCGGTATTGGCCTGCCGGTCACCGGCTTCGCCCACTCGCCGGACGACATCCCCGACCTGATCCAGATGGTCAATGGCGCGCCGCTGGTGATCAAGGTACTGGAAGGTACCCAGGGCATCGGCGTGGTGCTGTGCGAGACCACCAAGGCCGCCGAGTCGGTGATCGAGGCGTTCATGGGCCTGAAGCAGAACATCATGGTCCAGGAGTACATCAAGGAGGCCGGTGGCGCCGATATCCGCTGCTTCGTGGTCGGCGACAAGGTGATCGCCTCGATGAAGCGCCAGGCCAAGCCGGGCGAGTTCCGCTCCAACCTGCACCGCGGGGGCGTGGCCAGCCTGATCAAGATCACCCCTGAAGAACGCATGACCGCGATTCGCGCGGCCAAGGTGATGGGGCTGAGCGTGGCGGGTGTGGATATCCTGCGCTCGAACCATGGGCCACTGGTAATGGAGGTGAACTCATCGCCGGGCCTGGAGGGGATCGAGGTGACTACCGGCAAGGACGTGGCCGGGATGATCATCGAGCACCTGGAAAAGAACAGCGGGCCGAATCAGACGCGGACCAAGGGCAAGGGTTAAACAAATCGCGGGGCACCTCGCAGCGGCGGTGCGCCGGTGCGACTTGCCCCGCGATTGATTTCACACAGCGTTACGCGGCAGCAACAACCCCAACGGCAACCGCACCCGCGCCTCGATCCCGCCACCGGAGCGGTTGCGCAATTCGACATTGCCGCCATGCTGCGCGGCGATCCGTTTGACGATCGCCAACCCCAGCCCGGTGCCCTTGCCGCCCCGCGCCCGGTCGCCACGGATGAACGGGTTGAAGATGGTCTCCAGCTCCGACTCGTCGATCCCCGCCCCGCGATCCAGCACGCTGAGTACCACATAGGGCGCGCTCTGGTCACCCGATACATAGGCCGCCACCTCAACGCCCTTGCCAGCGTGATGCAGGGCGTTGCCGATCAGGTTGCCGAGCATGCGCTTGAGCGAGACACGGCGCAGCGGGAACGGCGGAATCGGCTCGAGGCACAGGCGCACCTGCTCCTCATGCTGGTTGTAAGGGGCCACCACTTCGTAGATCAGATCGTTCAGGTCGACCTCTTCCACCGGCTCGTCACGCCCGTCACGAATGAACGCCAGGAACTGGTCGAGGATCGCGTCCATGTCCTCGATATCGCGGACCATGTCCTCACTGAGGTCGCTTTCGTTGCCCATCAGCGACAACGACAGGCGCAGCCGGGTCAGCGGCGTGCGCAAGTCGTGGGAAACGCCCGCCAGCATCAGCTCGCGTTCGCGCCCGGCCTGCTCGACATCTTCGGCCATCTGGTTGAACGCCCGGTACACTTCGGTCATTTCGCTGGGGGTGTCGCTGATCGGCAAGCGCACACTGCGCCCCTGACCCAACTGGCGGGCGGCGAACACCAGGCGCTTGAGCGGCTGGTTGAGCTGGCGCACGAAGATCCAGGCCGAAGCCGTGGACAGCAAGCCGATGGCCAGGAACCAGCCAAGCACGTTCCATATCTTCTGCCCGCGCAGCGGATGCGGATACAGCGGCACCTTGAGCCAGCCCGGGCCCAGGCTCGGGGCGTTCACCCAGAGCGCGGGCGGCGCATGGATCCGCAACCGCACTTCGGTGTCCTCGCCCAGCTCGGCCTGCATCTGGCGCTGGTAGATCTCGCTGTAGGGCCAGTGCTGCTCGCCCTCCGGCACACCGGCGCCGGTCACACGGATCAAGCCGGCGGCCTCGGCAATCTGGTCGCGGTTCTCTTCATCCGCTGCCCAATAGGCACGCAGCGTCAGGGCCACGCCGTGGCTGTACTGGCGGTCGACCAGCACGTCCTCGTTCATCAGCAGGTACACGAGCGTCAGTGCCTTGGAGAACAGCACGACGATCAGCACCAGCCAGAGGGTGCGGGCGAAGAAGCTTTGCGGGAACCAGAGAGGCGTTTTCATCGATCTACTACTTTGCTGAAAAGGCCGGTCGCCTTAGACGAAAACAGGGCGACCCGCATGGGTCGCCCTGCTGCACCCTGACAAGCCGGCAGGCTCATTTGCCGGCGTTTCCGTCCGGCACGAAGACGTAGCCCACACCCCATACGGTCTGGATGTAACGCGGCTTGGAAGGATCGGGCTCGATCATCCGGCGCAGGCGCGAGATCTGCACGTCGATGGAACGCTCAAGGGCATCCCACTCACGGCCACGCGCCAGGTTCATCAGCTTGTCGCGGGTCAGCGGCTCGCGAGCATGCATCACCAGGGCCTTGAGCACGGCGAACTCGCCGGTGGTGAGCATGTGCGTTTCTTCACCGCGCTTGAGCTCGCGGGTGGCCAGCGACAGTTCATAGTCGCCAAAGGTGACGGTCTCTTCCTCGCTGCCCGGCGCGCCTGGCACGGCCGGGGCCTGGCGGCGCAGCACGGCCTTGACCCGGGCCACCAGCTCATCTGGGTTGAACGGCTTGGCCAGGTAGTCGTCGGCGCCAAGCTCCAGGCCCTTGATACGGCTGAGTTCGTCGCCCTTGGCGGTGAGCATGATGATCGGGATCTGGTTGTTCGAGGCGCGCAGGCGCTTGCACGCGGACAGGCCGTCCTCGCCCGGCAGCATCAGGTCGAGCACCACCAGGTTGAACACTTCACGGGCCAGCAGGCGATCCATCTGTTCGACGTTGGGCACGGTGCGGACACGGAAGCCCTTGCTGGTGAAGAAACGGTCCAGCAGGCTGCTCAGGCCCGGGTCGTCGTCGACGATGAGAATCTTGTCGCCTTCTACGGCGTTTGCGGTGCTGGTCATGAATTACTCCTCTGATATCGCCGCGCATTATGGCGTAGCCATTGCCGCGCGTGCCGTGTGCATTGTTAGCAGATTTTTCCCGCCGTGCCACTGCCGCCCCATCGACGACTGGCGCCGCGCCATCACCGCAAGCCCGGCCCGATGGGTATAATGCGCGGCTTTCACCCAGTGTCGCCGGGGCTGAACGCCCACCCGCGGCCTTGCATTCACTATTTGTCAGGTGGTTTTCATGGACAGCATCAACAGCCGTATCGCCGAGGAACTGGGCGTGCGCCCACAGCAGGTCGAAGCGGCCGTGGGCCTGTTGGACGAAGGATCGACCGTGCCCTTCATCGCCCGTTACCGCAAGGAAGTGACCGGCAGCCTGGATGACACCCAACTGCGCCACCTGGAAGAGCGCCTGCGCTACCTGCGCGAGCTCGACGAGCGCCGCGCCAGCATCCTGGCCAGCATCGAGGAGCAGGGCAAGCTGACCCCGGAGCTGGCCCGCGAGATCAAGCTGGCCGACACCAAGACCCGCCTCGAAGACCTCTACCTGCCGTACAAGCAGAAGCGCCGCACCAAGGGCCAGATCGCCCTGGAAGCCGGCCTGGGCGAACTGGCCGACGGCCTGTTCGACGACCCGCAACTGAACCCGGAAGCCGAAGCCGCGCGCTTCGTCGACGCGGACAAGGGCGTGGCCGACGTCAAGGCTGCCCTGGAAGGCGCCAAGTACATCCTCATGGAGCGCTTCGCCGAAGACGCCGGCCTGCTGGACAAGCTGCGCAACTTCCTCAAGCAGGAAGCGGTACTCACCGCCCGCGTAGTCGCCGGCAAGGAAGACGAAGGCGCCAAGTTCCGCGATTACTTCGCCCACGACGAACTGCTGCGCAGCGCGCCGTCGCACCGTGCCCTGGCGATCTTCCGCGGGCGCAACGAAGGCGTGCTGAGCGCCTCGCTGAAGGTCGGCGAAGAACTGCCGGGCACCCTGCACCCGTGCGAGGTGATGATCGGCAACCATGTCGGCATCGAGAACCGCAACCGCCCCGCCGACAAGTGGCTGGGCGAGGTGGTGCGCTGGACCTGGAAGGTCAAGCTCTACACCCACCTGGAAACCGACCTGTTCGGCGAGCTGCGCGACAACGCCGAAGGCGAGGCGATCAACGTCTTCGCCCACAACCTGCACGACCTGCTGCTGGCCGCCCCGGCCGGCCCGCGCGCCACCCTGGGCTTCGACCCGGGCCTGCGTACCGGCTGCAAGATCGCCGTGGTCGATGCCACCGGCAAGCTGCTGGACTACACCACGGTCTACCCGCACGCGCCGAAGAACGACTGGGACCGCACCATTTCCGTGATGGCCGCGCTGTGCGCCAAACACTCGGTGGAGCTGATCGCCATCGGCAACGGCACTGCCAGCCGCGAGAGCGACAAGCTGGTGGCGGAGCTGGTCAAGAAGTACCCGGCACTGAAAATCACCAAGATCATGGTTTCCGAGGCTGGCGCTTCGGTGTACTCGGCCTCTGAACTGGCCGCCCGCGAGTTCCCCGACCTGGACGTGTCGATCCGCGGCGCTGTGTCCATCGCCCGCCGCCTGCAGGACCCGCTGGCCGAACTGGTGAAGATCGACCCGAAATCCATCGGCGTCGGCCAGTACCAGCACGACGTGTCGCAGGTGAAACTGGCCCGTGGCCTGGACGCCGTGGTCGAGGACTGCGTGAACGCCGTGGGCGTGGACGTCAATACCGCCTCGGTGGCGCTGCTGACCCGCATTTCCGGCCTCAATGCCACCCTGGCGCAGAACATCGTCGCCCACCGCGACGCTAACGGCCCGTTCGCCACCCGCGCCGCGCTGAAAAAGGTCAGCCGCCTGGGCGAGAAAACCTTCGAGCAGGCCGCCGGCTTCCTGCGCGTGATGAACGGCGACAACCCGCTGGACGCCTCGGCGGTGCACCCGGAAGCCTACCCACTTGTGCAGCGCATCGCCGCCGACACCGACCGTGACATCCGCTCGCTGATCGGCGACAGCGGCTTCCTCAAGCGCCTGGACCCGAAGAAATTCACCGACGAGTCCTTCGGCCTGCCGACTGTCACCGACATCCTCCAGGAACTCGACAAGCCAGGTCGCGACCCGCGCCCGGAGTTCAAGACCGCCACCTTCCAGGACGGCGTCGAGGACCTCAAGGACCTGGAACCCGGCATGATCCTCGAAGGTGTGGTGACCAACGTCACCAACTTCGGTGCTTTCGTCGACATCGGCGTGCATCAGGATGGCTTGGTGCATATCTCGGCGCTGTCGGAGAAGTTCGTCAAGGACCCGCGTGAAGCGGTCAAGGCCGGCGACGTGGTCAAGGTCAAGGTCATGGAAGTGGACATCCCGCGCAAGCGCGTCGGCCTGTCCATGCGCATGAGCGACACCCCGGGCGAGAAGGTCGAGGGCAACCGTGGCGGCAACCGTGGCAATGGCGGCAACCGCCAGCAGCAGGCGCCGCGCCAGCGCGAGGCCACCGCCGCCGCGCCGGCCAACAACGCCATGGCAGCGCTGTTCGCCAACGCCAAGCAACTGAAGAAGAAGTGATGGAAGTACCGAAGGAGTACGTCGAAAGCGCCTTCAGCCAGCTCCTCGGCTGCCGCCTGCAACGCCTGGAAACGGGTGTTGCAGAAGTGGCCCTGGCGCTCGAACCGCACCTGCGCAACCGTGGCCAGAAGCTGCACGGCGGGGCGATCTTCAGCCTGGTCGATATCAGCATGGGCCTGGCCTGCTCGGCCAGCCATGGCTTCGACCAGCAGAGCGTGACCATTGAATGCAAGATCAACTACATGCGCGCCGTCAGCGAGGGCGAGGTCGTGTGTACCGCCCGGGTGCTGCATGCGGGACGGCGCACCCTCGTGGTCGACGCCGACGTGCTCCAGGACGACAAGCTGGTGGCCAAGGCGCAGGGAACCTTCGCGGTTCTCTAGCTGATGTAGCTAAATCTGCGGTATTTTCGAGCTACTCGGGGCCGCTTCGCGCCCCATCGCCGGCAAGCCGGCTCCCACAGGGGTATGCATGCTCTGTGGGAGCCGGCTTGCCGGCGATGGGGCGCGAAGCGGCCCTGAAATCGACGCTAAGCCTAGCCGGAACCGCATAAACCAGGCGACAACGCCAGTTCCTTTCCCAACTACCCTTGTAGACCGTCATCTCTACCCCCATATTGGGGCGACTGACGCGTGAAGGAATCCATCTTGAGCGACCTCCTCAACCGCCGCCTGAGCCTGCTCGGCGACAATATCGACCTGCTCAAGCAGTGCCTGCACGGCATTGAGCGCGAATGCCTGCGCGTGACCAAAGAAGGTCGCCTGGCCCAGACCCCGCACCCCGAAGCACTGGGTTCGGCGCTGACCAACGAGCAGATCACCACCGACTATTCCGAGTCGCTGCTGGAGTTCATCACCCCAGCCCTGGCGGACCCTGCCAAGGTGCTCGAAAGCCTCGAACAGACCCACCGCTTCGTCTACAGCAAACTGGGCGAGGAACTGCTGTGGAGCCCGTCGATGCCCTGCGCGTTGCCGGCCGAAGAAGACATCCCGATCGCCGAGTACGGCAGCTCGAACATCGGCAAGCTCAAGCATGTGTACCGCAAGGGCCTGGCCCTGCGTTACGGCCGCACCATGCAGTGCATCGCCGGCATCCATTACAACTTCTCGCTGCCCGAGGCGCTGTGGCCGCTGTTGCGCGATGCCGAAGGCGGCGAGCAGGACGACCGCGACTACCAGTCCTCGGCCTATATCGCGCTGATCCGCAACTTCCGCCGCTACAGCTGGCTGCTGATGTACCTGTTCGGCGCGTCCCCGGCCCTGGACAAAGGCTTCCTGCGCGGCCGCCCGCACCAGCTCGAAGAGCTCGATGCCGAAACACTGTACCTGCCCTACGCCACCAGCCTGCGCATGAGCGACCTGGGCTACCAGAGCAACGCCCAGGCGGGCCTCACGCCCTGCTACAACAACCTGGCCAGCTACACCGATAGCCTGCGCAAGGCCGTCGGCACGCCCTACCCACCCTATGTCGAGGTCGGCACGCACGTCGATGGCGAGTGGGTGCAGTTGAACACCAACATCCTGCAGATCGAGAACGAGTACTACTCGAACATCCGCCCCAAGCGCGTCACCTACACCGGCGAGCGGCCGATCCAGGCCCTGACCTCGCGCGGCGTGCAGTACGTGGAAGTGCGCTGCCTGGACATCAACCCGTTCCTGCCAGTGGGCATCGACCTGACCGAAGCCCGTTTCCTCGACGCCTTCCTGCTGTTCTGCGCCCTCGAAGAGAGCCCGCAACTGGACAACGGCGAGTGCGGCCAGTGCACCGACAACTTCCTCACCGTGGTCAAGGAAGGTCGGCGCCCGGGCCTGGAGCTGCGCCGTGACGGCCAACCGGTCGCATTGAAGAAGTGGGCAAGCGAACTGATCGAGCGGATCGGCCAGCTGGCCGGGCTGCTCGACCGTGCCCAGGGTGGCAATGACCACGCCAAGGCCCTGGAAGCACAGCAGGCCAAGGTCGAAGACCCCGAGCTGACGCCATCGGCCCAGGTGCTGGCGCGCATGACCGAACATGACGAGACCTTCGTCCAGTTCTCCCTGCGCCAGAGCCGCCTGCACGCCGAGAGCTTCCGCGAGCAGCCACTGAGCAGCGCGCAGCAACAGGCCTTCGAAACCCTGGCTCGCGAGTCGATCGCCAAGCAGTCCGAGCTGGAACAGGAAGAGGTCGGTGACTTCGACCTGTTCGTCGGCGCCTACCAGGCCAGTATCCTGGCAATCAGCAACTGATGAACCGCACCGCCACCCCGCGCAAGCCACGCGCCAGCAGCCAGGCCAGGATCGAAGCGATCCTGGCCGCGGCGCGCGAGCTGCTGGCAGGGCAAGGGGTGGCGGGGTTGTCGATCTACAGCGTGGCGGAACGGGCGCAGATTCCGCCATCGTCGGTGTATCACTTCTTCGCCAGCGTGCCGGCCTTGCTGGAGGCGCTGACCGCCGACGTGCACCGGGCATTTCGCGAAGCCTTGAGCGCACCGATCGACAGCGCGGCGTTCAGCACCTGGCATGGCCTGTCGCGGCTGATCGAGCAGCGCATGCTCGACATCTACAACGAAGACGCCGCGGCGCGGCAGCTGATCCTCGCCCAGCATGGTTTGAGCGAAGTGGTCCAGGCTGATCGCCAGCATGATCTGGAATTGGGCGAGTTGATGCACCAACTGTTCGACCGGCATTTTCAGTTGCCAGCGATGCCGAGGGATGTGCACGTGTTCGCCCTGGCGATGGAACTGAGCGACCGGGTGTATGCCCGCTCGATGCAGCTGCATGAGGCGATCACGCCACGCATGGCGGAGGAAGGGATGCGCGTGTTCGAGGCGTATCTGGGGCTGTATCTGCCGCCTTACCTGGCCAAGCGCTGACCCTGAGCCCTGCAAATATCCTGTAGGAGCGGCTTTAGCCGCGATGCAGCCAACGCGATGTCTGGCACCCGCTCCGCAGGTGATCGCGGCTAAAGTCGCCCCTAAAGGTACCGTGCAAGACTTCAGAGCTTGGCGATAGACACCTCGGTCGATTTCACGAAGGCGATCACCTCGCTGCCTACCTGCAACTCGAGCTCCTTCACGGAACGGGTGGTAATCACCGAGGTGACGATGCCAGAGGCGGTCTGCACGTCGATTTCCGACAGTACCGGGCCTTCGAGGATTTCCTTCACGGTACCTTTGAACTGGTTGCGAACGTTGATGGCTTTGATGGTCATGGCGTCATTCCTTTTTGCGGTTTCGGGGATTCAATGAGCCCAGCGCAACTGCGTGGGCAACGGGGCGACAGGTTCCGGATCGGGCGGCGTGCCCGGGACGGAGAGAACACGGTTGAGCACTTCGCTTTCCAGCGCCGCCAGACGGTGCGAACCCCTCACCCGGGGTCGCGGCAGGTCGATGACCAGGTCCAGGCCGACGGCGCCGTCTTCGATCAGGATCACCCGGTCGGCCACGGCGACGGCTTCGCTGACGTCGTGGGTGACCAGCAGCACGGTGAAACCGTGCTGGCGCCACAGGCGCTCGATCAGTTGCTGCATCTCGATACGGGTCAAGGCGTCCAGCGCGCCCAAGGGCTCATCCAGCAGCAGCAGGCGCGGCTGATGAATGAGCGCCCGGGCCAGGGCCACCCGCTGTTTCTGGCCACCGGACAAGGCCGCCGGCCACTCATTGGCGCGATCGACCAGGCCGACCGCCTCCAGGGCTTCCAGGGCGCGTGGCCGCCAGTTGCCGGACAACCCCAGGCCGACGTTGTCGATCACCTTCTTCCAGGGCAGCAGGCGCGCGTCCTGGAACATCAGGCGGGTATCCTCGCGGGCCTCGGCAAGCGCCGCGGCGCCCGCCAGCAATTGGCCGCCGCTGGGCTGGTCGAGCCCGGCCAGCAGGCGCAACAAGGTGCTTTTACCGCAACCACTGCGACCAACGATGGCGACGAACTGGCCAGCCGGAATGTGCAGATCGATCCCGCGCAGCACTTCGCGCTGGCCGAACGTACGACGCAGGTCCCGGGCCGCCAGGGGGATGCCACGCAGCAGGCGTGGCGGCTGTGCCTTGAGCACGGTCATCATGCGCCCTCCTTCTTCGCCACCTGGTACGCCGGGTGCCAGCGCAGCCACACCCGCTCCAGGCCCCGGGCGGCCAGGTCGGCCAGCTTGCCGAGCACCGCGTACAGGACGATGGCCAGCACCACCACATCGGTCTGCAGGAACTCGCGGGCGTTCATCGCCAGGTAGCCAATGCCGGCATTGGCCGAGATGGTCTCGGCGACGATCAGCGTCAGCCACATGAAGCCCAGGGCGAAGCGCACGCCAACCAGGATCGAGGGCAGCGCCCCCGGCAGGATCACCTGGCGGAACAGCGCGAAACCCGACAGCCCGTAGCTGCGTGCCATCTCCACCAACGCCGGATCGACGTTGCGGATCCCGTGATAGGTGTTCAGGTAGATGGGGAACAGCGTCCCCAGGGCCACCAGGAAAATCTTTGCCGACTCGTCGATGCCGAACCACAGGATCACCAGCGGGATCAGCGCCAGGTGCGGCACGTTGCGGATCATCTGCACCGAACTGTCGAGCAGGCGCTCGCCCCAGTTCGACAGGCCGGTGATGAAGCCGAGCAACAGGCCGAGACTGCCGCCGATCACGAAGCCCAGGCCGGCACGCCAGCCGCTGATGGCCAGGTGGGTCCAGATCTGGCCACTGCGCACCAGCTCGACGCCGGCACTGACCACCGCGCTCGGCGCCGGCAGGATGCGGGTCGACAGCCAGCCTGCGCTGACCGCCAACTGCCATACCGCCAGCAGCAGGATCGGCAGGGCCCAGGGCGCCAGGCGCTTGGACCAGGTGGTGGTGGATGCACGACTCATGGCCCCGGCCCTCAGCTCTGCGACACGGATTTGGGCAGGATGTCGTTGGCGACCATTTCACCGAACGGGCTCACGTAGCCGCCGGTTTTCGGCTGCTCCGGGCGCTGCACGTCCAGATGCGGGAACAGCAGCTCGGCGACGCGGTACGACTCTTCGAGGTGTGGATAGCCCGAGAAGATGAAGGTATCGATGCCAAGATCGGCGTATTCCTTGACCCGCGCCGCGACGGTCGGGCCATCGCCCACCAGCGCGGTGCCGGCGCCACCACGCACCAGGCCGACGCCGGCCCACAGGTTCGGTGCCACTTCGAGCTTGTCGCGCTTGCCACCGTGCAGCGCGGCCATGCGCTGCTGACCCACCGAGTCGAAGCGCGCCAGCGACGCCTGGGCGCGGGCGATGGTGTCGTCGTCCAGGTGCGAGATCAGCCTGTCGGCGGCAGCCCAGGCCTCCTCGTTGGTTTCCCGCACAATCACGTGCAAGCGAATGCCGAAGCGCACCTCACGGCCCTGGGCGGCCGCTTTCTCACGTACCGCAGCAATCTTCTCGGCCACCGCGGCCGGCGGCTCGCCCCAGGTCAGGTACAGCTCGACCTGTTCGGCGGCCAAGTCCTGGGCAGCGTCAGACGAGCCACCGAAGTACAGCGGCGGGCGCGGCTGCTGGATCGGCGGGTAGAGCAGCTTGGCGCCTTTGACCTGGATGTGCTTGCCGTCGTAGTCGACCGTTTCGCCTTCGAGCACCTTGCGCCAGATACGGGTGAATTCCACCGACGCCTCGTAGCGTTCCTGGTGGTTCAGGTGCAAGCCATCACCGGCCAGTTCGTCCGGATCACCACCGGTCACCAGGTTGAACAATGCACGGCCGTTGGACAGACGATCCAGGGTCGCGGCCTGACGGGCGGCGACGGTCGGCGAGATGATCCCCGGGCGCAGGGCCACCAGGAACTTCAGGCGCTCGGTCACCGGGATCAGCGACGCCGCCACCAGCCAGGAGTCCTCGCAGGAGCGTCCGGTGGGGATCAGCACGCCGCCGAAACCCAGGCGGTCGGCGGCCTGGGCGATCTGGCTCAGGTAACCGTGGTCGACGGCGCGGGCGCCTTCGCTGGTGCCCAGGTACTTGCCGTCACCATGGGTAGGGAGGAACCAGAAAATGTTAAGGCTCATTGGAGTTGTCTCCTCAAGGGTGGCTCATGCCGGGGCGACGCCCCGGCGCAGGCGAAACGTTCAAGGCGCACTGGCGACCTTGGCCGGGGGTGTCCAGATCACGTCCTTGATGCTCAAGGGCTTGGGAATCAGCTTCAGGGCCTGGAAGGTGTCGGCAATCTTCTGCTGTGCGGCGATCACTGCCGGGGTCAGCGGCGCGGCTCCGTAGCCTTGGCGCTTGACCGAAGTCAGGGTGATGTCGGCAGGCAGGCCGAGCAGCGGCGCAACCTGGTCGGTGACCTGCTGCGGATTGGCCTGGGACCATTCGCCCACGGCGCGCACCTCTTCAACCAGCGTGTTGATCACCGCCGGGTGCTGGGTCGCATAGCTGCGGGTGGCGAGGTAGAACTGGTGATTGTCGACCAGATCCTTGCCGTCACGCAGGGTGCGTGCCTGCAACTGTTGCTCGGCGGCGGCCTGGTACGGGTCCCAGATCACCCAGGCATCGACACTGCCGCGCTCGAAGGCGGCGCGGGCATCGGCCGGGGGCAGGTAGACGGGCTGGATATCGGTGTACTTGAGACCGGCGTCTTCCAGGGCACGCACCAGCAGGTAATGCACGTTGGAACCCTTGTTGAGGGCGACTTTCTTGCCCTTGAGTTCCTTCACCGACTGGATCGTCGACCCCTTCGGCACCAGGATCGCCTCACTGTGTGGAGCTGGCGGCTCATAGGCGACGTAGAGCAGATCGGCGCCCGCGGCCTGGGCAAATACCGGCGGCGTTTCGCCGGTCACGCCGAAGTCGATGGAGCCGACGTTGAGCCCTTCGAGCAGCTGTGGACCGCCGGGGAACTCGGTCCATTGCACGTCGATGCCCTGTTCCTTCAGGCGCTTTTCCAGCGAGCCCTTGGCCTTGAGCAGCACCAGGGTGCCGTATTTCTGGTAACCGATACGCAGGCTCTCGGCCTGGGCTTGGCTGATGGCGCCGAAGGACACAGCCGCCGCGAACAGGGCGACCAGACCACGACGCAAGAAGACTGTGCGCATGGCGCTCTCCTGTGCGAGTTGGGTTCGGGTAGCACCTGCTTGCCTCGTTGGCGGGCGAGTAAGGTGGGGACAGCGATGGAGCGGTCAAGCCTGGTTCAGATACTCCAGCGGGCACTGATCAGGCGTTCGTTGAGCACGCCGGGGGCGACAGGTTGGGGCCGGCGCGCCATGGCGCTGTGGAATGTTTCCAGCGAATCCTGCAGGCGCTGCTCCAGGGCAGCGGCCAGTTGCGCGGGTCGGGTGCCCTCACCGTAGGCAATCTGGCTGTCGTCGGCGAAGATCCCTTGCAGGGTCTCCTGCGCCTTGAGGGCCGACAGCACGGGTTTGAGCGCGTAGTCCACGGCCAACATGTGGGCGATGCTGCCACCGGTTGCGATCGGCAATACCACCTTGTGTTCCAGGGCCCGCTCGGGCAGCAGGTCGAGCAAAGTCTTCAAGGCCCCGGCGAAGGACGCCTTGTACACCGGGGTGGCCACCACCAGGCCGTCGGCCTGGGCTACAAGTTCGTTGAAGTGGCGCACCTGCGGGCTGTCGAAACGGGCATGCAGCAGATCCTCGGCGGGAAACTCACGCACCTGGAAGGTCACCACTTCGACGCCCCGCTCTTGCAGCCAGTCGCGCGAGCGTTCTAGCAGCACGCCGGAGCGTGAACGAAGACTGGGGCTAC
This sequence comes from Pseudomonas sp. FG36, assembly GCF_057809275.1. Lineage (NCBI taxonomy): Bacteria > Pseudomonadati > Pseudomonadota > Gammaproteobacteria > Pseudomonadales > Pseudomonadaceae > Pseudomonas > Pseudomonas sp. FG36. Next base: position 53,787 of record NZ_JBMDJQ010000004.1, on the reverse strand, counting down.
CACCGACAGAGACAACCAGCATTGAAAGCGCTTCCTTCGATTCGATTGCAGGGCCGCGAGGGGTTGTCCCCGCTGGATGTAACGACATTAACAGCTCGTCACATATACCTATAAATCATATTTTTTCATTTGTTTATTCCATTTATGAATTTTTGACTTGTTGTAGCCACGCAATAAAAAAGGGCCGTCGAAACGGCCCGAAGATCCCTGCTTGGCTAAGAGCAATGCAACGAGGAATGCTTCAACGATTGGGTTGCGGGGTCAGCCGCAGATAGGGTTTCACCGCTCGATATCCTTTCGGGAAACGACGTTTGATTTCATCTTCGTCCTTGAGCGAAGGGACGATCACTACCTCATCGCCGTCCTGCCAGTTGCCCGGCGTGGCGACCTTGTAGTTGTCGGTCAGCTGCAGCGAATCGATCACCCGCAGGATCTCGTTGAAGTTGCGCCCGGTACTGGCCGGATAGGTAATGGTCAGGCGCACCTTCTTGTTCGGGTCGATGACGAACAGCGAGCGCACGGTCAGGGTGTCGCTGGCATTGGGGTGGATCAGGTCGTACAGGTCGGACACCTTGCGGTCGGCATCGGCGATGATCGGGAAGTTGACCACGGTGTTCTGCGTCTCGTTGATGTCGTCGATCCACTTGTGGTGCGAGTCCACCGGGTCCACCGACAGGGCGATGGCCTTGACCCCGCGCTTGGCGAAATCATCCTTGAGCTTGGCGGTCAGGCCCAGTTCGGTGGTGCACACCGGGGTGAAGTCGGCCGGGTGGGAGAACAGCACGCCCCAGCTGTCGCCCAGCCATTCGTGGAAACGGATCTTTCCGGCGCTGGAATCCTGTTCGAAATCGGGGGCGATATCGCCGAGTTTGAGGCTCATGGAAGCGGCTCCTGTGCTGTGTCTGGCCTTGTGGGTTCAATGTGCCTGCTTCCGAATAAAAATAAAAAGAATAAATATCGATTTATTTATAACCAGATTGCATACGGATTCGCAGACACAAAAAAGCCTCGCACAAGGCGAGGCTTTCTTTGTGCAGCTACGACTTACATGAAGGCGTAAGTGTAGTTGACGATGAAGCGAGTCTGGTCCTGGTCTTTGGTGAACTCGCTGGTCGAGCCACCGCTGCCACGGTACACGCCTTGGCGCAGGCTGAAGCCCAGGCCTTTGAAGGTGCCTTGCTGGATGGTGTAGTCGACGCGAGCGTCACGCTCCCACTCGTTGTAGGTGCCGTGGCCACTCTTGTAGCGAATGTCGTCACCACGCAGGTAGGCGACGGAAGCCTTCAGGCCTGGTACGCCCAGCGCAGCGAAATCATAGGAGTACTGACCGAAGTTGGTGTTCTCGCCAGCACGAGCGAACTGGTTGATCATGCTGTCGGTGAACAGGTAGAAGCTGGAACCGCCAGCGCCTTCCGAAGTACCGCTGTCGTTTACCAGGTTGCCCTGGCCCATCCAGACGAAGCCGCCATCGTCGCCAACTTGCTGGCGACCGAGCATCAGCGCGTGGCCACCCAGGGTGTAGGTGAACATGGCCGACCAGGTCTTGTTGTCGACCTTGCCGGTGTTCTTGGCGTAGCCGCCGTTGTTGCTGAAGTTGTAGGTGGCGTCGTGGCCGTTCTTGCCGTCGCTGCTGCTGTCGAAGTAGCGCAGGTCGGTCTTGAACGACTGGTCGTCAGCGATCTTGAAGACGTGGGTGGCGCCCAGGAAGTGCTGCTTGTAGAAGTCTTCCAGGTTCGAGTAGTAGTACTGCAGGGTCAGGTCTGGAGTGAGCTTGTAATCAAGGCCACCGTAGCGGAACTTGTTGCTTTCGGCCGTGGCGCCTGCCACGGACAGACCGGTACGGTTGCTCGAGGCACGACCCATGGCGTGAGTCAGCTGACCGGCGTTGATGGTCAGGTTGTCGATTTCCTTCGATTGGATGGTGCCACCCTCGAAGGTTTGTGGCAGCAGACGGCCATCGTTGGAGACCAGAATCGGCAGGTTCGGCGCGAGAGCGCTACCGAAGTGGGCTTCGGTCTTGGAGAAGCGAGCCTTGGCATTGGCACCGAAACGGGCCCACTGGTCTGCGGCACCTTTACCGTCATCCGGGAAGAAGCCACCTTTGTGATAACCCTTGCCGCCGTCCAGACGGATACCCCACAGGGCCTGGGCGTCAACACCGAAACCGACGGTGCCCTCAGTGAAGCCCGAGATGTAGTCGAGCTTGAAGCCCTGGCCAGACTCACGCTGATCCGGGCGAGGGTTGCCGTGGGCTTCACGGTTATCGTTGTTGAAGTACATGGTGCGCGAGCTCAGGGACAGCTTGCTGTCCTCGACGAAACCTGCAGCGCCTGCTTGTTGGGCGAGAACCCCCAGTGCCACGGCCAGAGCCAGGCTGGACTTGTACATGTTTTGCTCCTCTACGTTCTAATTTTTGTGCGTCTCAAGCGGCGGAGTCTGCTGCCCCACTCACCCGGATTGGCGATTTAGCACTAAAGCGTGACCGCCAAGTCAATCGCTAACGATCGATTCGCGACTTTGGTCTAACCCGTCGATCTGCGCTACAGGATAATGACAATCCTATAAATCCAAAATGACCGTTTTATGAATCTGTAAGATTTTTACGGAATAACATCGGAACCATTCCTACAAATCGTTGTATCGACGCCGTCAATCATACCTTTAGGTTATGTGCAAACGTTTGCAGGGGTGGCGACCGACGGCCTCCCGTCGGAACCGATCAAGCCTAGCTGGCTTGGCAGATTCCGCCACCAGCACTGCCGCCCCACACGGGCAGGGGTCAGAGCGATTGGCTTTTAAGCTAATTCTAAAAAGTTATTTATTTCATATTTCTTAGATCATCTAGTCTTCTCGCCATCTATCCCCGAATGCCTGACGAGAGGTTCAACCATGATCCCGCATGCTCCGCTGCGCCTGTTCGCCGCCCTGACCCTCGCCAGTGCCAGCTGGCTGGCCCAGGCCGCCGACCTGACCGTTGCCTACCAGACCACCGTCGACCCGGCCAAGGTGGCCCAGGTCGACGGCACCTATGAAAAGGACAGCAAGGCCAGCATCGACTGGCGCAAGTTCGACAACGGCGCCGATGTGATCACCGCCGTTGCCTCGGGCGACGTGCAGATTGGCTACCTCGGCTCCAGCCCGCTGGCCGCCGCCGCCACCCGCAAATTGCCTGTGGAAACCTTCCTGATCGCCACCCAGATCGGCGCCGGTGAAGCCCTGGTCGCCCGCGACAGCATCAAGACCCCGCAGGACCTGGTGGGCAAGAAAGTCGCCGTGCCGTTCGTTTCCACCGGCCACTACAGCCTGTTGGCCGCGCTGAAGAGCTGGAACATCGACCCGTCGAAAGTGCAGATCCTCAACCTCGCGCCACCGGCGATCATCGCTGCCTGGAAACGCGGCGACATCGACGCCACCTACGTCTGGGACCCGGCCCTGGGCGTGGCCAAGGAGAACGGCAAGGTGCTGATCACCTCCGGCGAGCTGGCCGAGAAAGGCGCGCCGACCTTCGACGCCTGGATCGTGCGCAAGGACTTCGCCGCCAAGCACCCGGAGATCGTCAAGTCGTTCGCCAAGGTCACCCTCGACGCCTATGCCGACTACCGCAAGGACCCGCAAGCCTGGCTGGCCAACAAGGACAACATCGCCAAGCTGGTCAAGCTGTCTGGTGCCAAACCCGCCGATATTCCGGTGCTGCTGCAGGGCAACGTCTACCCACTGGCCGCCGACCAGGCCAGCGCACTCGGCGCACCGACCACCCAGGCGCTGACCGATACCGCGACCTTCCTCAAGCAGCAGGGCAAGGTCGATGCCGTGCTGCCGGACTACGCGCCCTACGTCAGCGCCCAGTACCTGCCCAACTGATCCGGAGCCCGTCATGGCCTTGCTCGAGCTGGAGCGCATCAGCGCACAGTACCCCGGCGCCACCACCCCGGTGCTGGCAGACATCAACCTGAGCCTGGGTCCGCGCCAGCTGCTGGTGGCCCTCGGGCCTTCCGGCAGCGGCAAGACCTCGCTGCTCAACCTGATCGCCGGCTTCGTCGCCCCCAGCGGCGGGCGCATCACCCTCGATGGCGCACCGGTGCAAGGCCCGGGCGCCGAGCGCGGCGTGGTGTTCCAGGACGATGCCCTGCTGCCCTGGCAGGACGTGCTCGGCAACGTCGCCTTCGGCCTGGAGTTGGCCGGCGTGCCGCGTGCGCAGCGTGAAGCCAAGGCGCGTGAAATGCTGGCGCTGGTCGACCTGGCCGGCTTCGGTGAGCGGCGTGTGTGGCAATTGTCCGGCGGGCAGAAGCAGCGCGTGGGCCTTGCCCGGGCGCTGGCCGCCGACCCGCGAGTGCTGTTGATGGACGAACCGTTCGGCGCCCTCGATGCCTTTACTCGCGAACAGATGCAGGAGCTGCTGCTGCAGGTCTGGCAGCGCACCGCCAAGCCAGTGTTCCTGATCACCCACGACATTGAGGAGGCGGTGTTCCTCGCCACCGAGCTGGTGCTCCTGGCGCCCAATCCGGGGCGTGTGGTCGAGCGCCTGCAACTGGACTTCGGTCAGCGCTACGCCGCTGGCGAGTCGGCCCGGGCGATCAAGTCCGATCCACGCTTCATCGAAACCCGCGAGCACGTGCTGGCGCGGGTGTTCTCGCAACGTCAGGAGTCCGCATGAGCAGTATCGAATTGCCAGCCGCCGCCAAGCAGGCAGCCCGGACGCCACCTGTCGTGAAAACCCGCAAGCCCTTGCCGACCCGCTGGATCAGCGCACTCACCCTGGCCTCGCTGCTGTTGGTGTGGTGGCTGGTTACCGCCGCCGGCTGGATCGAGCCGCTGTTCCTGCCCTCGCCCGCCGATATCCTGGCCAAGGGCTTGACGCTGCTCACCCAGGGCTACATGGACGCCAGCCTGTGGCAGCACCTCGGCGCGAGCCTGGGGCGCATCGGCCTGGCGCTGCTGGCCGCCACCCTGACCGCCATCCCGGTGGGCATCGCCATCGGCTACAACCGCGTGGCCCGCGGCATCCTCGATCCGCTGATCGAGTTCTATCGACCGATCCCGCCGCTGGCCTACCTGCCGCTGATCGTCATCTGGTGCGGCATAGGCGAGCTGTCGAAAGTGCTTTTGATCTACCTGGCGATCTTCGCCCCGATTGCCATCGCTACCGCTACCGGCGTGCGCACCGTCGACCCCGCCAAGCTGCGCGCGGCGCAGTCGCTGGGCGCCAGCAAAATCCAGCTGATCCGCCATGTGATCCTGCCTAGCGCACTGCCCGACATCCTCACCGGCATCCGCATCGGCCTCGGTGTGGGCTGGTCGACACTGGTCGCCGCCGAGCTGATCGCCGCCACCAGCGGCCTGGGCTTCATGGTGCAGTCAGCGGCGCAGTTCCTGGTCACCGATGTGGTGGTCCTGGGGATTCTGCTGATCGCCCTGATCGCCTTCGCCCTGGAGATGGGCCTGCGCGCCCTGCAGCGCAAGCTGGTGCCCTGGCACGGCCAGAGCCATTGATCACCGAATGACCACGCCGGCAACCCGGCACCTGCAACGAGAAACCACATGAGCCTGACCGTTACCCCCTTGAGCCCGGCACTGGGCGCGCAGATCAGCGGCGTGGACATCAGCCGCGACATCACTGCCGAACAGCGTGACGCCATCGAGCAGGCGCTGCTCGAGCACCAGGTGCTGTTCTTCCGCGACCAACCGATCACCCCCGAGCAACAGGCGCGCTTCGCCGCCCGCTTCGGCGACCTGCATATCCACCCGATCTACCCCAATGTGCCGGAGACACCACAGGTGTTGATCCTCGACACCGCAGTCACCGACGTGCGCGACAACGCCGTGTGGCACACCGACGTGACCTTCCTGCCGACCCCGGCGCTAGGCGCGGTGCTCAGCGCCAAGCAGTTGCCGGCCTACGGTGGTGACACTCTGTGGGCCAGCGGTATCGCTGCGTTCGAGGCGCTGTCGGCGCCGCTGCGCACGATGCTCGACGGCCTGACCGCCACCCATGATTTCACCAAGTCGTTCCCGCTGGAGCGTTTCGGCACCACGCCCGAGGACCTGGCCCGCTGGGAGGCGACCCGACGCAACAACCCCCCACTGTCGCATCCGGTGGTGCGCACGCACCCGGTCAGCGGACGCAAGGCGTTGTTCGTCAATGAAGGTTTCACCACGCGGATCAACGAATTGAATGAGCAGGAGAGCGAGGCGCTGCTCAAGCTGCTGTTCGCCCATGCGACGCGGCCGGAGTTCAGCATTCGCTGGCGTTGGCAGGAAAATGACGTGGCGTTCTGGGACAACCGCGTGACGCAGCACTTTGCAGTGGATGACTACCGGCCCAGCCGGCGGGTGATGCATCGGGCGACCATCCTGGGGGATGCGCCGTTCTGAAAGATCGAGGGGAGGCCTTTGGCCTCCTTTCGCTGGCAAACCAGCTCCCACAGGTATTGCGACAACCCTGTGGGAGCCAGCGAAAGGGCCGCAAGGCGTCCCCAGCGATCTACCTGACCAGATGCAGGTACTGCATGTGCCGCTCGTACTGGTCGAGGATGTCGTTGATGATCTGTTCCTTGCTGTAGCCCACCAGGTCGTAGTTCTGGCTGCCCTCGGACAGGTGCACCTCCGCACGGTAGTAGCGGCGGTTCTTCAAGTCCTGGGTGCCCAGCCCGCCCAGGGCGAACGATGGCGTGAAGTAACCGCGCATCTGCACCTGGTAGATGAACGGCTGTTCCTCGCCATGACCGATCTTCAGGCTGACGTTGTCGTGGCTCGGGTCGTCCTGGGTGATCAGCACCAGGCCCTTCTGCTCGAACACCTCGCGCACTTCGGCAATGGCCGGGCGCACCACGTCGTCCATGAAGCGATACACCTCGTCCCGAGACGGGAAGTGCACCGCCTGGCTCAGACGCTGGCGCCAGCCGCCGCGCCCGCGCCGGGATTGGGCGAACGGCGCCAGCGAATGCATCTGCGCGATCTGCCGCTGGCTTTCCAGGTAGAAGGCCTTGTGCAGCCCCCACATCATGCACAACAGGATCAGCGAGAACGGCAGCGAGGTCAGCACCACCGCCGACTTCAGCGAATCGATGCTGCCGGCGAACAGCAGGCTGCTGGTAATCAGCGCGGTCATCGCGCCCCAGAAGATCCGCAGCCAGTTCGGGCCGTCCTCGTCGGCGCCACCGCCCTTGGCCGACAGCGTCGAAAGCACCACGGTGCCAGAGTCGGCAGAAGTGACGAAGAACACGAAGCTGATGAACACCGTCACGGCGATCACCGTCTTGCTCCACGGGTAGGTTTCCAGCAGCAGGTACAGGCTCATCGACGGGTTTTCGAGGGCTGACTGGCCGAGCGCGGTCATGCCGTGGTTGATCACCTGGTCGAGGGCGCTGTTGCCGAAGATCGACATCCACGCCAGGGTGAAGCCCAGCGGGATCAGCAGCACGCCGAAGACGAACTCGCGAATGGTCCGGCCTCGCGAGATACGGGCGATGAACAACCCCACGAACGGCGCCCAGGCAATCCACCAGGCCCAGTAGAACACCGTCCAACCGCCCAGCCAGTCGCGCTGCTCGCCGTAGGCGTACACATCGAAGCTCTTGCGCGGCAGGGCGCCAAGGTAGTCACCGAGGTTCTGGATCAGGGTGTTGAACAGGTGCTGGGTGGGCCCGGCGAACAGCACGAACAGCAGCAGCGCGCAGGCCAGGAACAGGTTGATGTCGCTCATCACCCGCACGCCCTTCTCCACCCCGGCGACCGCCACGGCCACGGCCGCGCCCATCATCAGGGTGATGAGGATCACCTGTACCCATTGGCTGTGGCTGATGCCGAACAGGTAGTCCAGGCCTGCGTTCAGGTGCAGCACGCCAAAGCCCATGTCGGCGCCAAGGCCAAATACCGTGGCGATGATGCCGAAGCCATCCACCGCGTAGCCGATCGGCCCGTTGATGCGCTTGCCGATCAGCGGGTACAGCGCCGAGCGCAGGGCCAGTGGCAGGTTGTGACGGTAGGCGAAGTAGGCGAGCGCCATGCCGACGAAGGCGAACACACCCCAGCCGTGCAGGCCCCAGTGCAGGAACAGGATCTGCATCGCCTGCCGCCCGGCCTCGGCCGTGCCCGCCTCGCCCTGCGGCGGCTGGAGCATGTGGGTCAGCGGTTCGGAGACGCAGAAGAAGAACAGCGTGATGCTGATGCCGGCGGCGAACAGCATGCCGGCCCAGGACAGGTAGCTGAACTCGGGTTCGTCATGGTCGGCGCCGAGCTTGATCTTGCCGTAGCCCGACAAGGCGGTGACCACCACGAAGACCAGGTACAGGGTCATGGCCAGCATGTAGTACCAGCCGACCGTGTTGGCCGCCCAGTTCTGCGCGGCCAGCAACCACTCGCCGGCAGCCTGGGGCTGGGCGATGACGATCAGGCCGAAAATGAGGATGAAGCTTGCCGCGAAATAGAACACGGGGGGGTTCATGCGGATCTTGCCGTTGGCAAGGTCGGGGGTCGGTGCACTCATTGAACGGGCACCTCGTCACGGGACGTGAGGTTCGGATTGAACGGGTTCAGCAAAGGCGATTCCTCCTTTTGAACACCGGCAATGGACCAGCGTTTTTCGTTGAACAAGCGTTCAAGTTAAACATGGATTGGATTTCAATGCGACCCGATGCCGCTCCAGGGCGTGATCGAGGTGGGGGCGGGAAGTCCCGCCGCCACGCCTCATAAGCCTTGAGCTAGAGGGCTTTCTTACCCTCGCAATCCAGCTGCAGGTTCGCCTGGGTAATGTTGCTGTCAGCCGGCACGCTGCGGGTCAGCCAGACATTGCCGCCAATGGTCGAACCCTTGCCGATGGTGATCCGCCCGAGGATGGTCGCGCCGGCGTAGATCACTACGTCGTCCTCGACGATCGGGTGCCGCGCCAGGCCCTTGTGCAAGGTGCCGGACTCGTCGCTGGGGAAGCGCTTGGCGCCCAGGGTCACCGCCTGGTAGATGCGCACTCGCTCGCCGATGATCGCGGTCTCGCCGATCACCACGCCGGTGCCATGGTCGATGAAGAAGCTCGGGCCGATCTGCGCACCGGGGTGGATGTCGATGCCGGTGGCCGAGTGCGCCAGCTCCGAACTGATCCGCGCCAGCAGCGGCAAGCCGGCTCGATAGAGGTGGTGGGCCAGCCGGTGGTGGATGATCGCCAGGATGCCCGGGTAGCACAGCAGCACCTCGTCGACGCTGCGCGCCGCCGGGTCGCCGTGGAAGGCGGCAAGTACGTCGGTGTCCAGCAGCACGCGCAGCGCCGGCAGGGCCGCGGCGAAATCCTGGATCAGGCGCAGGGCGTGGGTATCGACATCGACCACATCGGTCTTGCCATGGCGCGCCGCGTAGCGCAGCTCCAGACGGGCCTGGGCCAGCAGCGCGGTGAGGGCGGCGTCGAGGGTGTGGCCCACATAAAAGTCCTCGCTTTCCTCGCGCAGGTCCACCGGCCCCAGGCGCATGGGGAACAGCGCGCCGCACAGCTGCTCGAGGATTTGCCGCAGCGCCTCGCGCGACGGCAGTTCGCGCCCGCCCTGCTCGCCGCTGCTGCGGCCATTGCTGCTGCGCCACTGCTCGCGGGCGTTGCGCAGGCCACTGACGATACCCTGCAACTGCCAGTGCCCGGTTGATGGTTGTTCGCTCACGGTGTTTCTCCTGCCAGGCGGCTTTCTCGGTATGCATACGCTCCTACAAGGAGGTGCAAAACACGATACGTCAAATCTGCCTCTTGGAAAAAACAACGCTTTATTCCATCCTGAGCTAAGTCGGGTATAAGCCGCTGCAATTTGCAGTTTGGGAATAACAACCTGATTTTTTATTATTTCCCGGCCTATGAAGCCCACCTCTATAGTCGCCACCTCACTACTTCCACAACAAGCGCGGGGCATGCCATGACCAAATTCGCCAAACCCCTTCTCAACGCCAGCCTGGCGCTCCTGCTCGGTGCCGGCCTGCTCGGCCAGGCCTTTGCCGGTGAGCAGTTGAAGACCATCCAGGAAAAAGGCGTGATCAACGTCGGCCTGGAAGGCACCTACCCACCGTTCAGCTTCCAGGACGAAAACGGCAAGCTGACCGGCTTCGAGGTCGAGCTGTCCGAATTGCTGGCCAAGGAGCTGGGGGTCAAGGCCAAGGTCCAGCCGACCAAGTGGGACGGCATCCTCGCCGCACTGGAATCCAAGCGCCTCGACGTGGTGATCAACCAGGTGACCATCTCCGAGGAACGCAAGAAGAAGTACGATTTCTCCGAGCCCTACACCGTTTCCGGCATTCAGGCCCTGGTACTCAAGGGCAGTGACAACGAGAAAAACATCAAGACTGCCGCCGATCTCGGTGGCAAGAAGGTCGGTGTCGGCCTGGGCACCAACTATGAGCAATGGGTCAAACAGGATGTGCCGACAGCCGATGTGCGCACCTACGAAGATGACCCGACCAAGTTCGCCGACCTGCGCAACGGTCGTATCGACGCCATCCTGATCGACCGCCTGGCTGCACTCGAGTACGTCCAGAAAACCGCCAAGGACAAGAAACCGACCGCACTCGCTGGCGAGAAATTCTCCAAGCTGGAATCGGGCGTGGCCTTGCGCAAAGGCGAACCTGAACTGCTCGACGCGCTGAACAAGGCCATCGACAAGCTCAAGGCCGACGGCTCGCTGGCCAAGCTGTCCGAGAAATACTTCGGTGCCGATGTCACCAAATGATCGCTGAAAGCCTGCAACTCGTTGTCGATTCCGCGCCCTTCCTGTTGAAGGGCGCGGGTTATACCGTGCTGCTCAGCGTCGGCGGCATGTTCTTTGGCCTGGTGCTGGGCTTTGCCCTAGCGCTGATGCGGCTGTCGAAGATCCTGCCGCTGGACTGGCTGGCGCGCATCTATGTGTCGTTCTTTCGCGGCACGCCGCTGCTGGTGCAGCTGTTCGTGATCTACTTCGGTCTGCCGCAGATCGGCATCGAGCTCGATCCGATCCCGGCCTCGTTGATCGGCCTGTCGCTGAACATGGCGGCGTACATCTGCGAAATCCTCCGCGCGGCAATCTCCTCGATCGACCGTGGCCAGTGGGAAGCCGCCGCCAGCATCGGCATGACCCGCACCCAGGCCATGCGCCGGGCGATCCTGCCGCAAGCCCTGCGCACTGCGCTGCCTCCGCTGGGCAACAGCTTCATCTCGCTGGTCAAGGACACCGCCCTGGCGGCGACCATCCAGGTGCCCGAGCTGTTCCGCCAGGCGCAGCTGATCACCGCACGGACCTTCGAGGTCTTCACCATGTACCTGGCTGTCGCGGTGGTCTACTGGATCCTCTGCAGCATCCTGGCGCACTTCCAGAACCGCATGGAAGCGCGGGTCAACCAGCACGACCAGGAGCATTGAGATGATCGTAGTAGAAGGCCTGACCAAGCAGTTCAAGGGCCAGACCGTGCTCAACGGCATCGACCTGAGCGTGCAACCCGGCGAAGTGGTGGCGATCATCGGCCCCAGCGGCTCGGGCAAGACCACCTTCCTGCGCTGCCTGAACCTGCTGGAAACCCCCGATGCCGGGCGCATCCAGATCGGCGATATCAGCATCGATGCCAACCGCCCGCTTGGCGGCCAACAGGGTGCGATCCGCCGCCTGCGCCAACAGGCCGGGTTCGTGTTCCAGAACTTCAACCTGTTCCCTCATCGCACCGCCCTGGAGAACGTCATCGAAGGGCCGGTGATCGTCAAGAAGACGCCCCGCGACAAGGCCATCGAGCTGGCCAAGCGCCTGTTGGCCAAGGTCGGCCTGGCAGGCAAGGAGGACGCCTACCCCCGGCGCCTGTCCGGCGGCCAGCAACAACGGGTGGCCATCGCCCGCGCCCTGGCCATGGAGCCGGAAGTGATCCTGTTCGACGAGCCCACCTCGGCGCTCGACCCCGAACTGGTCGGCGAAGTGCTGGAAACCATTCGCGGCCTGGCCGAGGAGAAGCGCACCATGATCATCGTCACCCACGAGATGAGCTTCGCCCGCGATGTCGCCAACCGGGTGATCTTCTTCGACAAGGGCGTGATCGTCGAGCAGGGCGAGGCCAAGGCGCTGTTCGCCAACCCGAAGGAAGAACGCACACGTCAGTTCCTGCGCAAGTTCCTCGGCACCGCCGCCGGCCAGGAGTGAAGCCGATGCGCGGGGCTCACACCTCGCGCAGGTTGTGGCAACGCCTGAAGCGCGCTTCCAGGTTGCGATCGGGCATCTGGTGGCTGCGCAGGGCGTTGAGGGTCTGCTCCACATAATCGCGCGTGGTGCCGTAGCGCCCCTTGGCGCTGGCGAGGATCTGGCTGAGCAGGGTGTCCGGCAGGTTGCCCGCGTAGCACGGCAGGTGCCGCTCGAGCACGAAGCCCAGGGCCTGCACCTTGCTGCCATCGTCCAGGCGGCAGCTCAACCAATGCGGACGATAGGCCGGGAACGGCATCTCTCGCTGCCACAGCGCCATCAGCGAGTCGTACAGGTTGGTTTCGTCCAGACGGAAGGCGAAGCCGCTGCAGGAGCCGCCACGGTCCAGGCCGAACACCAGGCCCGGGCACTCCGGGGTGCCACGGTGTTCGTGGGACCACAGGTAGAGGCCGCGGTGATAACCATGCACCCGCGCCCGCTGGCGCTCGACCGAGTTGCATTCGGGGCGCCAGATTAGCGAACCATAGGCAAACAGCCAGACCGGGCCGCCCTCATGTTGCGACATCGTGTCCTGCATCGAGCGATGCAATTGTTCGGCGGTGAGTTGTTGGCCGAAGTCGAGCGACGGCGGATAGGAGATTTGCCAGGATGAACTTTCAAGTGTCGACATGAGCTGCCGCCATTATTTCCTGTGAACTACCAAAGTGCGAGTATTACAGTGCCTTTTCGGTCGTTGTCGCGGGGCAAGCCCGCTGCCACCAAGGCACATCAGGGTCGCGTGGGAGCGGCGATGCGGCGGCCCGACTTGCCCCGCGCCTTGCCTTGTGCCTAACGTAAGGCAAATCGCTCTTTGCACTCAACCCCGAAAACAGGATTTCATTAAAGCATCCGCTGAACGGAAACTAATAGTCCGAGTATAGCGAAACTTATTACCCGTACCGGTAACAATCTTCGCCATATAATCAACAGGAAAACACTTGGTTATTAAACCCGGCACGCCCTTGCAGCGTGCCGTGTTACTTCACCCGCGTGGCGCGTAGGCAAACACATCAGCCCGCATACGGTGGGCATCCATGCCGGCCTCGACCAATGCGTCGAGGGTGGCGTAGACCATGTTCGGCGAGCCACTGGCATAGACATGCACCTGGTTGAGGTCGCCGATGTCCTCGCATACCGCTTCGTGGAGCAGGCCACACCGCCCCTCCCAACCGCACAGATCGCTGACCACCTTGTGCAGGAACAGGTTCGGCAGACGTTCCCACTCGGCCCAGTGCTCGATCTGGTAGAAGTCTTCAGGCCGGCGTACACCCCAGTACAAGTGCACCGGGTGCTTGAAACCCTGCGCCCGGCAGTGCTCGATCAGGCTGTGCATCTGCCCCATGCCGGTACCGGCGGCGATCAGTACCAGCGGACCATCGGGCAATTCCGCCAGGTGAGCATCCCCAAATGGCAGTTCGATGCGGGCCAGGCCATTGCGCTGCAACTGTTGGATCAACTGCACGGCACTGCTTTCGCGGGCCAGCACATGCAGTTCCAGCTCACGCCCACCGTGGGGCGCCGAAGCGAGCGAAAAAGCCGCCTTGTCCATGCCCTCGCGCTCGATCATCAGGTATTGCCCGGCGTGGTAGCGGGGCGGCTTACCGGCCGGCGCGCGCAGGCGCACGCGCCAGACATCGCCACCGATCTCGACGCACTCGCTCACGGTACAGGCCAGCTTGCGCAGCGGCAGCTCGCCCAGGGCCAGCACACCATCCCACAGCAACACACAGTCCTCCAGCGGCTCGGCGATGCAGGTGAACAGCTCACCGTGATCGCGCACCTGGCCTTCCTGGCGAACACTGCCTTCCACCAGCAGCGCGGCACACACATGGCAGTTGCCGTTGCGGCAGCTGTTCGGGCAGTCATAGCCCAGTCGCCGTGCCGCATCCAGAATCCTTTCACCCGGTTCGACCGCCAGTACCGCCCCGGAAGGCTGCAAGGTTACCTGCATCAATCTATTCCCAACTGGTCCCACAACTCATCGATACGGCGGGTGACGGCCTCGTCCTTGACGATGACCCGGCCCCATTCGCGTGTAGTCTCGCCCGGCCATTTATGCGTGGCGTCCAGGCCCATCTTTGACCCCAGCCCCGACACCGGCGACGCGAAGTCGAGGTAGTCGATGGGGGTGTTGTCGATCATCACCGTATCACGCTTGGGGTCCATGCGCGTGGTGATGGCCCAGATCACATCGTTCCAGTCACGGGCGTTGATATCGTCGTCGGTGACGATAACGAACTTGGTGTACATGAACTGTCGCAGGAACGACCACACACCCAGCATCACACGCTTGGCATGGCCCGGGTACTGCTTCTTCATGGTCACCACCGCCATGCGGTACGAGCAGCCTTCCGGCGGCAGGTAGAAGTCGGTGATCTCGGGGAACTGCTTCTGCAGGATCGGCACGAACACTTCGTTCAGCGCCACGCCGAGAATCGCCGGCTCATCCGGCGGCCTGCCGGTGTAGGTGCTGTGGTAGATCGGCTTTTGCCGGTGGGTGATGCGCTCGACGGTGAACACCGGGAAGCTGTCCACTTCGTTGTAGTAGCCGGTGTGGTCGCCGTACGGGCCTTCCGGGGCCATCTCGCCGGGGTGGATCACGCCTTCGAGGATGATCTCGGCGGTGGCCGGTACCTGCAGGTCGTTGCCACGGCACTTGACCAGTTCGGTGCGGTTGCCACGCAACAGGCCAGCGAAGGCGTATTCGGAAAGCGTATCCGGGACCGGGGTCACGGCACCGAGGATGGTCGCCGGGTCCGCGCCCAACGCCACAGCTACCGGGAACGGCTGGCCAGGATGCTTCTCGCACCATTCGCGGTAGTCCAGCGCCCCGCCGCGGTGGCTCAGCCAGCGCATGATCACCTTGTTGCGGCCGATCACCTGCTGGCGATAGATGCCCAGGTTCTGGCGGTCCTTGTTCGGCCCGCGGGTCACGGTCAGGCCCCAGGTGATCAGCGGCGCAACATCGCCAGGCCAGCAGTGCTGGATCGGCAGCTGGCCGAGGTCAACGTCATCGCCTTCGACCACGATTTCCTGGCATACCGCGTCCTTGACCACCTTCGGCGCCATGGACACGACCTTCTTGAAGATCGGCAGCTTCGACCAGGCGTCCTTCAGGCCCTTCGGCGGCTCCGGCTCCTTGAGAAACGCCAGCAGCTTGCCGATTTCGCGCAGTTCTTCGGTCGACTCGGCGCCCATGCCCATGGCCACGCGCTCGGGGGTGCCGAACAGGTTGCCCAGCACCGGGATGTCGAAGCCAGTGGGCTTTTCGAAGAGCAAGGCCGGGCCCTTGGCGCGCAGCGTGCGGTCGCAGACTTCGGTCATTTCCAGAACTGGGGAGATGGGAACCTGGATGCGCTTGAGTTCACCGCGCTGTTCCAGGCCACGAATGAAGTCGCGCAGATCGCGATACTGCATGCAAGGGCCTCGTGTTGGGCGTATCGGTCGGGGTGCAGAGTGTAGCGCCGTTCACGCCTTGTTTGGGGGCAAAAAATGAAAAGGGGCCGCTTCGCGATCCCATCGCCGCTTTGCCGGCGATGGGCTGCAAAGCAGCCCCTTTCAGTACCTGGCCGGGAAGCTTACTTGCGCTTCATCGACAGGAAGAACTCATCGTTGGTCTTGGTCTGCTTGAGCTTGTCGACCAGGAACTCGATGGCGGCGATCTCGTCCATCGGGTGCAGCAGCTTGCGCAGGATCCACATGCGCTGCAGTTCGTCGTCGGCGGTCAGCAGCTCTTCGCGACGGGTACCGGACTTGTTGATGTTGATGGCCGGGAACACACGCTTCTCGGCGATGCGGCGGTCCAGGGGCAGCTCCATGTTGCCGGTACCCTTGAACTCTTCGTAGATCACTTCGTCCATCTTCGAGCCAGTCTCGACCAGCGCGGTGGCGATGATGGTCAGCGAACCGCCTTCCTCGATGTTACGGGCGGCACCGAAGAAGCGCTTCGGCTTCTCCAGGGCGTGGGCATCGACACCACCGGTCAGTACCTTGCCGGAGCTCGGGATCACGGTGTTGTAGGCACGCGCCAGACGGGTGATGGAGTCGAGCAGGATGACCACGTCTTTCTTGTGCTCGACCAGACGCTTGGCCTTCTCGATGACCATTTCGGCAACCTGCACGTGGCGGGTCGGCGGCTCGTCGAAGGTCGAGGCGACCACTTCGCCGCGCACGGTGCGCTGCATCTCGGTCACTTCTTCCGGGCGCTCGTCGATCAGCAGGACGATCAGGTGGCACTCGGGGTTGTTGCGGGTAATGTTGGCCGCGATGTTCTGCAGCATGATGGTCTTACCGGCTTTCGGCGGTGCGACGATCAGGCCACGCTGGCCTTTGCCGATCGGGGCGCACAGGTCGATGACGCGACCGGTGAGGTCTTCGGTGGAGCCGTTACCGGCTTCCATCTTCAGGCGCTTGTTCGGGAACAGCGGCGTCAGGTTTTCGAACAGGATCTTGTTCTTCGCGTTTTCCGGACGGTCGAAGTTGATGGTATCGACCTTCAGCAGCGCGAAGTAACGCTCGCCTTCCTTCGGTGGGCGGATCTTGCCGACGATGGTGTCGCCGGTGCGCAGGTTGAAGCGACGGATCTGGCTGGGCGAAACGTAGATGTCGTCAGGGCCGGCCAGGTAAGAGGCATCCGCCGAACGCAGGAAACCGAAACCATCCTGGAGAATCTCCAGCACGCCGTCACCCGAGATCTCTTCGCCGCTTTTCGCATGCTTTTTCAGCAGGGCGAAAATCACGTCCTGTTTGCGCGAACGGGCCATGTTTTCGATGCCCATCTGTTCGGCCATTTCCAAAAGATCGGTAATCGGCTTTTGCTTGAGTTCTGTCAGGTTCATAAGGGGAGTGACGTAATCATGTAAGGAAGGGAAAAATTAAGCAGTTGGCTTAATGAGGCCGCGCCGCTAGATGGCGACAGGATCGCGTACTGATTCGAATTAGGGATGCTTCGGCGACGGCGTGCAGAGGGCACTGGAGAAGCAGTGCGAGGCCGAATGTAACACTTGCTTTTTTCGACGTCTAGTGGTTTTGGCCAGTGTTTTACGGGGCTATCCGACTGGATGGTCGCAAGGCCGGGGCTCGCCAGCCCTCAGGAAAACCACCTACAACAGATAAAGAAAAGCCCCGCATTTGCGGGGCTTCTTCACATCACAGGCTGGCGTCGAGGAACGCTTTGAGCTGCGACTTGGACAACGCGCCGACCTTGGTGGCCTCGACGTTGCCGTTCTTGAACAGCATCAGCGTCGGGATGCCACGCACGCCGTGCTTGGCAGGGGTTTCCTGGTTTTCGTCGATGTTCAGCTTGGCGATGGTCACCTTGCCTTGATATTCCGAAGCGATGTCGTCCAGTACCGGCGCGATCATCTTGCATGGGCCGCACCATTCAGCCCAGTAGTCGACCAGCACCGCGCCTTCAGCCTTGAGTACGTCGGCTTCGAAGCTGGCGTCGGTGACATGTTTGATAAGATCGCTGCTCATGGATATCTCCAGGTCGTAAGCACAAAAAAACGTTGCCCATCATAGCCGCACCCAGGCGCGACAGGAAGCCACAGACGATTGAGTGTAACTATAGTTGTGCAAGACGCCACGAATCGAAACTGTCATATCACGGTCATAACATTGCTATGACATTGCCATGCATCAAGCCTTGCAGTGCCGCTCGTTGGCGTAGGACCACGATCGTGGCACGATTGCCGGGTTAACGACCGAGAACCTCCAGACCATGCCGCATACCACCGCGAAGAACCTGTCTCTGATCGCCGCCATCGACCTGGGCTCCAACAGCTTCCACATGGTCGTGGCCAAGGCCCATCACACGGAAATCCGCATCCTCGAAAGGCTTGGAGAAAAGGTTCAGCTCGCCGCCGGCATCGACGATGAGCGCAGGCT
This sequence comes from Pseudomonas sp. FG36, assembly GCF_057809275.1. Classification (NCBI taxonomy): domain Bacteria; kingdom Pseudomonadati; phylum Pseudomonadota; class Gammaproteobacteria; order Pseudomonadales; family Pseudomonadaceae; genus Pseudomonas; species Pseudomonas sp. FG36. The sequence continues at coordinate 35,743 of NZ_JBMDJQ010000004.1, read as the reverse complement.
CAGCGAAGAAGCCATGCAGCGCGGCCTGGAATGCCTCAAGCGCTTCGCCCAGCTGATCAACGGCATGCCCCAGGGCGCGGTGCGCATCGTCGGCACCAACGCCTTGCGCGAAGCACGCAACCGCAACGAATTCATCCTGCGCGCCGAAGCCATCCTCGGCCACCCGGTCGAGGTCATTTCCGGCCGTGAAGAGGCGCGCCTGATCTACCTGGGCGTGTCCCACACCCTGGCCGACACCCCGGGCAAGCGCCTGGTCGCCGACATCGGCGGCGGCAGCACCGAGTTCATCATCGGCCAGCGTTTCGAGCCGCTGCTGCGCGAAAGCCTGCAAATGGGCTGCGTCAGCTTCACCCAGCGTTATTTCCGCGACGGCAAGATCACCCCGGCGCGCTACGCACAGGCCTACACCGCCGCGCGCCTGGAGCTGATGAGCATCGAGAACGCCCTGCACCGCCTGACCTGGGACGAGGCCATCGGCTCCTCCGGGACCATCCGCGCCATCGGCGCCGCCATCAAGTCCGGCGGCCTGGGCAATGGCGAGGTCAACGCCGAGGGCTTGGCCTGGGTCAAGCGCAAGCTGTTCAAGCTGGGCGAGACCGACAAGATCGACTTCGAAGGGGTCAAGCCCGATCGCCGGACCATTTTCCCCGCTGGCCTGGCCATCCTCGAGGCGATCTTCGATGCGCTGGAGCTGCAGCGCATGGAGCATTGCGATGGCGCGCTACGCGAAGGGGTGCTGTTCGACCTGCTGGGCCGCCATCATCACGAAGACGTGCGCGAGCGCACCCTGAACTCGCTGATGGAGCGCTACCACGTCGATCAAGGCCAGGCCGCACGCGTGGAGCGCAAGGCACTGCACGCCTTCGACCAGGTGGCCAAGGCATGGGACCTCGAGGACGGAAACTGGCGCGATCTTCTTGGCTGGGCGGCGAAAGTGCACGAAGTGGGCCTGGACATCGCCCATTACCACTACCACAAGCACGGCGCTTACCTGATCGAGCACTCCGACCTGTCCGGCTTCTCCCGCGAGGACCAGCAGATGATGGCCCTTCTGGTGCGCGGCCATCGCCGCAACATTCCCAAGGACAAGTTCGCCGAGTTCGGCGACGAGGGCATCAAGCTGATCCGACTGTGCGTGCTGTTGCGCTTCGCCATTCTCTTCCACCATATCCGTGGCAACCAGCAGATGCCGAAAGTGGTACTGCAGGCTGGCGACGACAGCCTCGAAGTGGTCTTCCCTGGAACCTGGCTGGAAGAAAACCAGCTGACCCAGGCCGACTTCGCCAACGAGGCGGAGTGGCTGGCCCGGGTCGGCTTCGTCCTCAGCGTACGTTGAGGACCGGGTTGCTCAGGCGCTCCAGCAGGGTCGCCTGGGCACTGCGCGGGTTCTGGTTGCCGGTCGGGGTGCTGCGCACGTAGCGCCCGTCCGGTTGCAGGGTCCAGGCCTGGGTGTTGTCGGTCAGGTATCCCTCCAACTCCTTCTTGACCCGCAGCAACAGCTTCTTGCCTTCCACCGGGAAGCAGGTCTCGACACGCTTGTCGAGGTTACGCTCCATCCAGTCGGCACTGGACAGGTAGATCTGCTCCTCGCCGCCATTGAGGAAGTAGAACACCCGGGTGTGCTCGAGGAAGCGGCCGATGATCGAGCGCACATGGATGTTGTGCGAAACGCCCGGGATGCCCGGCCGCAGGCAGCACATTCCACGCACCACCAGGTCGATGCGCACGCCCGACTGGCTGGCCTTGTACAGCGCCTTGATGATCTTGGCGTCGGTCAGCGAGTTGAACTTGGCGATGATGTGCGCAGGCTTGCCCTCCAGGGCGAACTGGGTCTCCCGGGCGATCATGTCGAGCATGCCCTTTTTCAGGGTGAAGGGCGCGTGCAGCAGCTTCTTCATGCGCAGGGTCTTGCCCATGCCGATCAGCTGGCTGAACAGTTTGCCGACGTCCTCGGTGAGGGCGTCGTCGGAGGTCAGCAGGCTGTAGTCGGTGTACAGGCGGGCGTTGCCGGCGTGGTAGTTGCCGGTGCCCAGGTGCGCGTAACGGACGATCTCGCCCTGCTCGCGGCGCAGGATCAGCATCATCTTGGCGTGGGTCTTGAAACCGACCACCCCGTAGATCACCACCGCGCCGGCGGCCTGCAGGCGGCTGGCCATCTGCAGGTTGGACTCTTCGTCGAAGCGTGCGCGCAATTCGATCACTGCCGTGACCTCCTTGCCGTTACGCGCCGCGTCCACCAGGGCGTCGACGATCTCCGAGTTGGCACCCGAGCGATAGAGCGTCTGGCGCACGGCAAGCACGTGCGGGTCCTTGGCGGCCTGACGCAGCAGGTCGATCACCGGAGTGAACGATTCGAATGGGTGCATCAGCAGGATGTCCTGCTTGCCGATCACACTGAAGATGTTGTCGGCGTTCACCAACAGCTTGGGGATCGCCGGGGTGAACGGCGTGTACTGCAGCTCCGGGTGGCTGTCGAGCCCGGTGATGCTGAACAGGCGAGTCAGGTTGACCGGACCGTTGACCTGGTACAGCTCGCTCTCGCTCAGGCTGAACTGCTTGAGCAGATAGTCGGAGAGGTGTTTCGGGCAGGTATCGGCTACCTCGAGGCGCACGGCATCGCCGTAGCGGCGCGAGAACAACTCGCCGCGCAGTGCACGGGCCAGGTCGTCGACCTCTTCCGAGTCCAGCGCCAGGTCGGCGTTACGGGTCAGGCGGAACTGGTAGCAGCCCTTGACCTTCATGCCCTGGAACAGGTCATCGGCATGGGCATGGATCATCGACGACAGGAACACATAGTTGTCGCCAGGCCCGCCGACGTCTTCCGGCACCCGGATTACCCGCGGCAGCAGGCGCGGCGCCGGGATGATCGCCAGGCCCGAATCGCGGCCGAAGGCGTCGACACCCTCGAGCTCGACGATGAAGTTCAGGCTCTTGTTCACCAGCAGCGGGAACGGGTGGGTCGGGTCGAGGCCGATCGGGGTGATAATCGGCGCGATCTCGTCGCGGAAGAAGCGCCGTACCCAGGTCTTGAGCTTGGGTGTCCAGTAACGGCGACGGATGAAGCGAATGGCGTGCTTTTCCAGCTCCGGCAGCAGCACGTCGTTGAGGATCGCGTACTGGCGATCCACTTCGAGGTGCACCAGCTCGCTGATCCGAGCCAGCGCCTGGTGCGGCTGCAGGCCGTCGGCGCCGGCCTGTTCGCGGGCGAAGTTGATCTGCTTCTTCAGGCCCGCCACACGGATTTCGAAGAACTCATCCAGGTTGCTGGAGAAGATCAACAGGAACTTCAGGCGCTCGAGCAGCGGGTACGACTCGTCCAGCGCCTGCTCCAGCACGCGGATATTGAACTGCAGCTGCGAAAGCTCGCGATGAATGTACAGGCTGCTGTCGTCCAGGCTCGGCACGGCGATCGCCGGGGCCGGCGCAGGCGCAGGGGCCGGGGCGGCTTCAGCGACAGGTTCCGGCTGCGCTACCGCCGGCAGGTCGGGCGGGGTCTGCACCATTTCTTCGGGCACGGCCTGGGCATCCTTGATCGCGACAGGGTTGAGCACTTCGTTATTCATCTGACGTTCCTGGAGAGCGTTACTGCCCTCTCATCATTTGAGCGGCACGCACGGCGAAATAGGTCAGGATGCCATCGGCGCCTGCCCGTTTGAATGCGGTGAGGGATTCTAGGATCACGGCTTCGCTGAGCCAGCCGTTCTGGATCGCGGCCATGTGCATGGCGTACTCGCCACTGACCTGATAGACGAAGGTCGGCACCTTGAACTCGGTTTTCACCCGGTGAACGATGTCCAGGTACGGCATGCCCGGCTTGACCATGACCATGTCGGCGCCTTCGGCAAGGTCGGTGGCCACTTCGTGCAGGGCCTCGTCGCTGTTGGCCGGGTCCATCTGGTAGGAGGCCTTGTTGGCCTTGCCCAGGTTCAGCGCCGAGCCGACCGCATCACGGAACGGGCCGTAGTAGGCACTGGCGTACTTGGCCGAGTAGGCCATGATGCGCACGTTGACGTGGCCGGCCACTTCGAGGGCTTCGCGGATCGCGCCGAGACGGCCGTCCATCATGTCCGACGGGGCGACCACCTGGGCGCCGGCCTCGGCATGGGACAGCGCCTGGCGCACCAGGGCGTCGACGGTGATGTCGTTCTGCACGTAGCCTTCCTCGTCGAGGATGCCGTCTTGCCCGTGGGTGGTGAACGGGTCAAGGGCCACGTCGGTGATCACCCCCAGCTCCGGGAAGCGGGCACGCAGGGCGCGGGTGGCGCGCTGGGCGATGCCATCCGGGTTCCAGGCTTCGGCGCCGTCGAGGGATTTCTTTTCGGTCGGGGTCACCGGGAACAGCGCCAGCGCCGGAATGCCCAGCTCTACCCAGCCCTGCGCGGCTTCCAGCAGCAGGTCGATCGACAGGCGCTCGACGCCCGGCATGGACGGCACTTCTTCGCGGCGGCCTTCGCCGTCCAGTACGAATACCGGAAGAATCAGGTCATCGACGGTCAGGGTGTTTTCGCGAACCAGGCGACGGGAGAATTCGTCCCGACGGTTGCGACGCAGACGGGTGGCAGGAAACAGACGATTGGCGGGGGTAAAGCTCACGGCAGACTCCTGAGCCCGCGCAGGCGGGCGAGCGCGACAGTTATAAGCGGCCATTATGACGCCTGTGTGACACCCGAGGGCAACCCTGCGACTTGTGGCCGCAGTCATTGTCCTTGTAGGAATTGTTCACGTCGAGACACATTTGGACACTTTCCCGATCGCGCCCGAAGGGGTAGGCTGCGCGTTCATTTCGCCAGCACGCCAGAAAATGCTTCAACAATTCCTGAACGATTTCGGCTACTTTGCCCTTTTTCTCGGCACGTTCTTCGAAGGCGAGACCATCCTCGTGCTCGCAGGGTTTCTTGCGTTTCGCGAATACATGGATATCAAGCTGGTGGTCCTGGTGGCCTTCTGTGGCAGTTATGCCGGTGACCAGTTGTGGTATTTCATGGGTCGCCGCCACGGGCGCAAGATCCTCGCCCGCAAGCCTCGCTGGCAAGCCATGGGCGACCGCGCGCTGGAGCATATCCGCCGCCATCCGGACATCTGGGTGCTGAGCTTCCGCTTCGTCTACGGCCTGCGCACGGTGATGCCGGTGGCCATCGGCCTGTCCGGCTACCCGCCACGCCGCTACCTGCTGCTCAACGGCATCGGCGCCGCAGTCTGGGCCCTGGCCCTGGGCCTGGCCGCCTATCACTTCGGCGCCATTCTCGAAGGCATGCTGGGCAGCATCAAGAAATACGAGCTATGGGTGCTCGGTGGCCTGCTGGTGCTGGGCCTCGCGCTCTGGCTGCGCCGGCGCTTTCGCAACAGCCGCGCCGAGCGTCGCGCGGCGGCAGAGGGCCAGGCCGCCGAGGCTGAGCAGGCTGTACCCCAGGAGCAGCAGCCAGAACAGGGGCGTGACCGGCACTAAGCCCAGCGCGCCGGCCAGGTACAGCGCTGGCGCATTCGACAGCAGACGCGCCAGCTCCAGGCGCGCTGCCCAGGGTCGATCCTCGAGCACCACGCCCAGCACGAACAGCCCGAACGCCATTACCGTCCAGCCCAATGCCAGGGCCGCGGGCGTCACCTGTTCCGCCACGTCCATCAGATAACTGCCCAACGCCACGTATACCGCGAACTGCGCCGTGACGTACAACTGCTGAGCAGCGCCCAGCGGGATCGCGAACTTGCGAAACGCGGCGAGGTCCTGCTTGGCCTGTGGATAAGCGGTGGCCACGTCCGCCGGTCGCCAGCCTGTGGGCATGAACCAGATACGCAGCTTGTCCCACCAACGGGCCGTTCGCCGGGCGTCGTCCCACAGCTGGGCGTAGAACTGCACGTTGGCCCACAGCGGGTTCCAGCTCGCCAAGGGCGTGGTCACGCCGAAAATCACCGGCTCGCGCTCGTCCTCTTCCTGGAAGGTGCCGAACAACCGGTCCCAGATTATGAACACGCCGCCGTAGTTGCGATCCAAGTACAGAGGATTCTGCGCATGGTGGACGCGATGGTTGGACGGCGTGATGAAAATCCACTCGAGCCAGCCCAGCTTGGGCACATGGCGAGTGTGTACCCAGAACTGGTAGAGCAGGTTCAGCGAGGCCACGGTGATGAACACCAGGGGCGGCACGCCCAGCAACGCCAGCGGCAGGTAGAAGATCCAGGAAAACAGAAAACCGCTGCTGGTCTGGCGCAAGGCGGTGGTGAGGTTGTACTCCTCGCTCTGGTGATGCACCGAGTGCGCGGCCCACAACACGTTGCGCTCGTGACCCAGGCGGTGCAGCCAGTAATAGCAGAGGTCGTAGAGCACGAAGGCGACCACCCACACCCACCAGGCATCCGCCGGCAGCCGCAGCCAGGCCAGGTGCTCCCAGGCCACGGCATAGGTGATCAGCCCCCCCCCTTTGGTCAGCAGCCCGGTGCTGGTGGACAGCGCACCGGTGCTCAGGCTGTTGATCGAGTCGGCAAGCTGGTAGTTGCGGCGCCCGCGCACGCGGTCGGCGATCAGCTCCACCGCGATCAGCACGAAGAAGAACGGCACGGCCAGCAGAATCAGGTCCATGAACGGCCACCTCCAAGGTTGTCCACGAAGATTAGGCCTGCACTGGGGCAAATCCCATGGCTACATCTGCCAAACTAGAGGACATTTAGCGCCTCGACACTGGAGTATTGAGCATGACAAAAAAAGTTGCGGTGATTCTGTCCGGTTGCGGCGTGTACGACGGTGCCGAAATCCATGAGAGCGTGATCACCCTGCTGCGCCTGGACCAGCGCGGCGCCCAGGTGCAGTGCTTCGCGCCGAACATCGCGCAGATGCATGTGATCGACCACCTGACCGGGGAAGAGATGCCCGAATCGCGCAATGTGCTGGTGGAGTCGGCGCGCATCGCCCGTGGCGAGGTGAAGGACATTCGCGAAGCCAAGGTCGAGGACTTCGACGCCCTGATCGTGCCGGGAGGCTTCGGCGCGGCGAAGAACCTGTCGAACTTTGCCGTCGAAGGCGCCAACTGCACCGTGCAACCAGACGTGCTGGCGCTGGCCGAGGCCTTTGCCGATGCCTGCAAGCCGGTCGGGCTGATCTGCATCTCGCCGGCCCTGGCGGCGAAGATCTATGGGCCGGGCGTGGTCTGCACCATCGGCACTGACGCCGGCACCAGCGCGGCGGTGGTGAAGATGGGCGGCACCCATGAAGAGTGCGATGTGCACGATATCGTCGAAGATACCCAGCGCAAGCTGGTGACTACCCCGGCGTACATGCTGGCCAAGTCGATCAGCGAGGCGGCGGGTGGCATCTACAAGCTGGTGGACCGGGTGCTGGAGCTGACCCACGAAAACGACTGATTCCTACGGCCCCTAGCGTTTGGAAAGCCGTCCAAGAATCCGGTCCAGGGCATTGGCGAACGACTGCTTCTCGCGTTCGCCATAAGGTGCCTGCCCGCCGCCCACCTGCCCCTGCTCGCGCAGTTCGGTGAACAGGTTGCGCACCGCCAGGCGCTCGCCCATGTTGCGCTCGTCGAACTCGCGGCCACGCGGGTCCAGCGCGGCCACGCCTTTCTTGATCAGGCGGTCGGCCAGCGGCACGTCGCTGCAGATCACCAGCTCGCCGGGCTCGGCGTTGTCCACCAGGTAGTCGTCGGCCGCGTCCATGCCGCTGGGCACCACGATAAGCCGCACGCAGGCGAAAGCCGGCTTGATCTGCGGCTGGCCGGCCACCATCACCACCTCCAGCTTGCGCTTGAGGGCGAACTTGACGATCAGGTCCTTGGCCGCCTTGGGGCAGGCGTCGGCATCGATCCATACACGCATGGGATTAATCCTGTACTCCGGGCGGACATTATGCCAGCCCTAGCCTCATTGCGGGGCGGGGTGGCGGCACCCCACCCCTTCCCCCTGCACAGACTCAGCTGGCCGCCGCCCGGCGCTTCTCGGCCAAGCGGCTTCGCCCATAGAGGAACACGATAGCCAGCAACGCCACCGCCTGCGCGCTCAGTGAGTAGAGATCGGCGTGGATCCCCAGCCAGTCGAACTCGAAGAACGCCACCGGCCGCGTACCCAGCACGCCGGCCTCCTGCAGCGCCTTGACGCCGTGCCCGGCGAACACCACCGACAGCGCACAGAGCAAAGCCGCGTTGATGCTGAAGAACAGCGACAGCGGCAGCTTGGCCGAGCCGCGCAGGATCACCCAGGCCAGGCCCACCAGCAGCACCAGCGCCGTGGCACCGCCTGCCAGAACCGCCTGATGGCCAGCCGGGCCGGCCTGCAGCCACAGGGTCTCGTAGAACAGGATCACCTCGAACAGCTCGCGGTACACCGAGAAGAACGCCAGCACGGCAAAGCCGAAGCGCCCGCCGCCACTGACCAGGCTGCTCTTGATGTAGTCCTGCCAGGCGGCGGCGTGGCGGCGGTCGTGCATCCACACGCCGAGCCACAGCACCATCACCGCGGCGAACAAGGCCGTGCAGCCTTCGAGCAGCTCACGCTGCGCGCCACCGACGTCGATCACGTAGGCCGCCAGGGCCCAGGTGGCGAAGCCGGCGACCAGCGCCAGGGCCCAGCCGACGTTGACGCTGCGCACCGCCGACTGCTGGCCGGTGTTGCGCAGGAAAGCGAGGATCGCCGCCAGCACCAGGATCGCCTCCAGGCCCTCGCGCAGCAGGATCAGCAGGCCGGAGATGTAGCTCAACGACCAGCTAAGGCCATCGCTGCCCAGCAGCTTCGAGGCCTGTTCGAGCTTGACCTTGGCTTCGGCCAGACGCTGTTCGGCCTGGGCCACCGGCAGGCCGTCCTGCAGCGACTGACGGTAGGCCATCAGCGACTTCTCGGTGTCCTTGCGGGCCTGGGTGTCGATGTTGTCGAGCGAGCTTTCCACCAGCTCGAAGCCTTCCAGGTAAGCCGCCACCGACAAGTCGTAGGCCTGGTCGTGGTCGCCGGCGCGGTAAGCCGCCAGGCTCTTGTCCAGGGTGCTGGAGGTGTACTCGAGCAGTTGCGCCGGGCCACGCTTGACCTGCGGCGGTTGCGCCCGCTGGGCGCGGAACGCGGCCACGGCGTTCACGCCTTCATTGGCGGCAACTTCGGCCGGGGTTTGCCGGGCCAGGTCGGCGAGGTTCCAGGTCTTGTCACTCTTTGCCGCCTGCGGATCGGCGGTGAAGCTGGCGATGTAGGCCGCCACGTCCCAGCGCTGGCGCTCGTCGAGCTGGTCGGCGAACGAGGGCATCTCGGTGCCCTCGATGCCCAGCCCGAGGGTGTTGTACAGGTCGAACAGGCTGAGCTGGTCGAGGCGCGCGGCATCGCGCAGGTTGGCTGGCGCAGGCTCCAGGCCGACACCGGCCGGGCCATCGCCCAGCCCGGTATCGCCGTGGCAGATCGAGCAATTCTGGGCATACAGCGATGCGCCGCGGGCCGGGTCCGGGGTGATCACCGGTGCCTGGCTGACCTCGTAGGCCACGGCCAGGCGTGCACCCAGCTGGCGGGCCTGGCGGGCAACGCCGGCACCATCCTGACGCTGGTCGATGGCCTGGCGCAGGCTCTGGACACCCTGCTCCAGCGCCCCGCGCTCGGCATGCTCGGGCAGCCCCTTGACCAGCTCGGCCAGCACCCCGCTGAACTCCTGTTGCTCGCGGTATTCCCCGTCGTCCACCACCTTGCCGTCGCGCACGGTCGGTGGGTAGTCGGCACCGATGTAATCCAGCAGATGCAACGCCTTGGTCGCCTCGGCGGGTGCTTCGGCCAGCGTCGGGGTGCTGCACAGCGCCAGCACCGGGCCAAGCAACAGGGCAGGCAGCCAGGCAAGCAGACGGGAACGGGAAATCATGGCCAATCTCGACGGAAATACGAAAGAGAACATTGTTCACTTCCACTCTCCCCCGCTCAAGGCTCACCGGCAGATTTCATGAAAAATCTTGCGACAAATTGACCGATCAACAGCCTGGAAAGCGCTTTTCCGCCTGATGGCACGCCTGCAGAAAATGCGAAGCAATTCGCCATCACGCGGCTACTACTTTGGGTATAATCCCGCGCCGCCGTAATAGCCATTAGCAATCAAGGCGCCTCCATCGAGAGGTTCTGGCGATAAAACAGAGGGATCTGCCGCCCCCGCCCACGCGGCCAACCGTTTCAGGGAAAGAAGAAGTCCGATGGTATCCCGCGCCCTCACCCTGGCGACCCTGGTCGCCGCCGTGCAGCTTACCGGCTGCTCGGTGTTCCGCAGCTACGACAGCGAACTGCAGGAGACCAACAAGCAGTTGGCCGCCGGCAATGTCGACGCCGCCCTCGCCCTGCTGGAAAGCAACAATAAGGGCGACAAGAAAGACCTGCTCTACTACTTCGAAAAAGGCGAGCTGCTGCGCTCCAAGGGCGACCTCAAGGGCAGCCAGGACGCCTGGCGCTCGGCCGACAGCGTGGTGTTCCAGTGGGAAGAGTCGGTCAAACTCGACACCGACAAGTACCTGAGCCAGTTCGGCAGCTACCTGGTCAACGACAAGGTGCGCCGCTACGAAGGCTACGACTACGAAAAAGTCATGCTGACCACGCAGATGGCCTTGAACCTGCTGGCGCAGAACGACTTCGACGGCGCCCGCACCGAGATCAAGAAGACCCACGAGCGCGAGGCAATCATCGCCGAGCTGCGCGACAAGGAATACCTCAAGCGCGAGGAAGAGGCCGAGAAGGAAGGCATCAAGACCGAATACAAGGACCTGCAGGGTTACCCGGTCGCCAGCCTCGACGCCCCTGAGGTGGTCGGCCTGAAGAACAGCTACCAGAGTGCCTTCAGCCATTACCTGTCCGGCTATGTCTACGAGGCCCTCGGCGAGAAGGGCCTGGCCGCGCCGGGCTACCGCAAGGCCGCCGAGCTGCGCCCGAATACCCCGCTGCTGGACCAGGCGCTGCTGGAGCTGGACAAGAACAGCGCCAAGGCGGGTGAAAGCGACGTGTTGATCGTGGTACAGACCGGCCTGGCCCCGGCGCGTGATTCGATCCGCATCCCGCTGCCACTGCCGATCCAGGACAACCTGGTGATCACTCCGCTGTCGTTCCCGATCATCAGGGAAGACACTTCGACCGCGCACCTGAGCGAGATCCAGCTCAACGACAAGGCCCTGGCCCTGACCGCGCTCAACAGCACCACCGCCATGTCACGCCGCGCCCTGCGCGACGACATGCCGGGCATCATCCTGCGCACCAGCGTGCGCGCCATCAGCCGCGGCGTGGCGCAGAAGAACCTGAACCAGACCAACCCGATGGCCGGGCTGGTGGTGGGCATTGCCTCCACCGTGCTGGAAGGTGCCGATACCCGCACCTGGCGCACCCTGCCCGACGAAACCCAGGTGGCCCGCGTACGCCTCAAGCAGGGCGAACACCACCTGAGCCTGCCGTCGAGCCTCGGCGGCACCCAGGTCACGGTGAAAGTCGATCGCCCCTACCAGGTGGTCAGCCTGCGCGTGGTCGGCAACCGCGTGTTCGCTGGCGGCCCGTCCGTCGAAGTCGCCCCGCAGGCCGCAGCCACCGCTGTCGCCAGCCTCAAGTAACCCAAGGATCGAACATGCGCAAAACATGCCTCGCCCTGGCCGCCGTCGCCCTCCTGGCCGGCTGCGCCACCCCGCCCCCTGCCCCAGGCAGCGCCGCCAGCAAGGTGGTGACCATGGGCCAGCTGGATGACATCGAGATCGGCCAGATGCGCGTCGCCCGCGAAAACGGCTATCTCACCGTCAACGTGGCGCTGACCAACAGCAGCCGCAGCAACCAGACCCTGTTCTACCGCTTCGCCTGGCTGGGCAGCGATGGTTTCCCGGTGGCCGATGAAGAGAGCTGGAAGGCCCTGCCGCTGTACGGCAAGCAGGCCAAGTTCCTGCCCGCCATCGCACCGACCCCCGCAGCCCGTGACTTCCGCCTCGAAGTCCACACCCGGTAACCCCTTTCAGGAGCACATTCGATGTTTGCACGCCTTTCCCTCGCCGCCCTCGCCATCGCCCTGGTCAGCGGCTGCAGCACCCCTTCGCCGGTTCTCGGCGGCAAGAACATCAGCTACGGCGACAGCAAGGCCGTCGAACTGGTGACCAACGAGTTCGGCTCCACCGACCTGCAGATGATCGCCGAGAGCATGACCCGCTCGCTGGCCCAGTCCGGCGTGCTGCATGGCCGCCCGGTGGTGCAGGTGTACGACGTGAAGAACAAGACCAGCGAGTACATCGATACCCGCGAGATCACCACCTCGATCAAGACCCAGCTGATGAAGTCCGGCGCCGCCCGCTTCGCCAGCGACAACACCGACATGCAGAGCCAGGTCGACCAGCTCAAGCTGCAGAACCAGAGCGGCCTGTACAAGAAGAAGACCGTGGCCAAGACCGGCAACATGATCGCCGCCAAGTACCGCCTGGAAGGCTCGATCAGCTCGATCGTCAAGCGCAGCAGCGACTACAAGGACGTGTTCTACAAGTTCAGCCTGCAGCTGATCGACGTGGAAAGCGGCCTGGCCGAGTGGATGGACGAAAAAGAAATCCGCAAGACCACGGAGCGCTGATCGATGCGTGCATGGATGGCAATAATCGGCCTGGCCTGCGCCTTCGGCGCGCAGGCGGCCCCCAAGGTGGCGGTGACCGACCTGGCCTACCAGGCGCAGGTGGAGGAATACATCCACACCATCAACGCCCAGAGCAGCGGCCAGGCCGGCATGTACCACGCCAGCGGCCAGTCGAGCTACAGCGAGTACGAGAGCCTCAACAGCTACATCGAGCAGACCGAGCTGCGCAAGTTCGGTGGCGACATCAAGGGTGAGATCCTCAAGACCGGCATGTTCCAGCTGGTCCAGGGCCGCCCCTACACCGCCGACTCGAAGGAAGACGTGTACGACGTGATCCGCCGCATCAAGAACGGCGCGTTCAAGGGCGCCGACTACGTGCTGTTCGGCACCCTGTCGGACATCGACTTCCAGCAGGACATCAACTCGCTGGACCACACCGACAGCTACTCGGCGGTGCTGGGCCTGACCGTGGTCGCCGACTTCAGCCTGATCAACACCCGCACCTACGAGATCACCTCGGCGTTCACCGCCATGGGTGAAGGGCAGGACACCAAGCTGGTGAAAAGCCAGGACCGCCGCGTGACGTTGAACCGTCCGCGGGTGGTGCGGGATGTATCGAAGGCACTGGGCGAGGATGTGGCGCAGCAGTTGGCCGAGCAGTTGGGCGGCTCGGTGCCCGGGCAGGCGAAGCAGCCGCGTGGGCGGGACAACCTGCCGCCGGATGAGCCGGCGCGGGTGCTGAACTAAGCCTCTCCCCCAAGGAAAATTGGGGCTTCATAGGGGTTCGTGGGAGCGGCGATGCGGCGACCCGACTTGCCCCGCGATGGATGGCACCGGCTTCGCCGGTATCGCGGGGCAAGTCGGGTCGACGCATCGCCGCTCCCTCGCTCTTCCTCAGGGTCTGGCACTGCTTTTCCAGCCGCCACCCAAGGCCAGGAACACGCCAATCTGCCCCATCGCCACCTGACTGTTGGCTGCTGCCAACTGTGCCCGTACATCAGTGTAGGTCCGCGTCGCCTGCAGGTCCGCCAGGAACGACTCACGCCCCACCTGATAACGCAGATGCGTCTGGTCCGCCGACTCCTTGGCGGAGCGCTCCGCCTCGGCCAGCGCGTCGCGCCGATCCAGCAGCGCGCTGTATTGCGCCAGGCGGGTCTGGGTTTCGCGAATGGCATTCAGTACTACCCCATCGAAATGCGCCAGCGCCGCCTGGGTCGAGGCCTCGGCCATGCGGATGCGCGCACGGGTGCCGTTGGTGGGGATGTTCCAACTGACCTGCGGGCCGAAGCCCCAGCGGTTGGTGGCCGGCTCACCGAGGTTGTCGAGGATACCGATGGTGCCTACCTGGGCGCCGATGCTGATATCCGGGTACAGCGCGCCGGTGGCCACACCGATGGTGGCAGTGGCTGCCGCCAGCTGGCGCTCGGCCTGGCGCACATCCGGGCGGCGCTTGAGCAGAGCGGCGCCATCGCCGACCGGAACCAGTTGCGACAGCTGTGGCAGCTCGGCGCAATCGGCGGTGCCGGCAGGCAATTGCTCGACAGGCTTGGCCAGCAACGCGGCCAGCGTGTAGAGGCCCGCCTCGCGCTCGGCCTTGAAGCGCGGCAGCTCGGCGCGCAAGGACTTGAACTGGGTCTGCGACCGGGTGACCTGGCTCTCGTCGCCACGCCCGGCGTCGCGCAGACGCTGGGTCAGTTGCACGCTCTGCTGCTGCAGGCCAAGCGACTCGCGGGCGATGTGGTACTCCTCGTTCGCCGAGCACACCTGGGTGTACGCCTTGACCACATCGGCCACCAGGGTGATGCGCGCGGTGTCGGCGGCGGCTTGCACGGCATCGGCATTGGCCTTGGCGGCCTCGGTGCCGCGCTTGAAGGTGCCCCACAGGTCGAACTGGTAGCTGGCGCTGATGATCGCCTCGCCAATGTTGGCCACCGGCACTTTCTCCGGCAGCAGGAACGCTTCGCCGGACTCCTGCAGGCGCTGGGCGCCCAGCTTGACGCCACCATTGAAGCCACCCTGCGACTCGGCCACCTCCACCTGGGCGCGGGCCTTGGCGATGTTGGCAGCAGCCACGCGCAGCTCGGTGTTGGCGCCGAGCGCCTCGCGCACCAGCTGGTTGAGCCTTTGATCCTGATACAGCTGCCACCAGTCCTCGGGCACCGGCGCCGAGACCACGCTGTCGGCGTCCTGGCGCAGCGGGCCGTTGAGGTCGCCGCGCTGCACGGCGGCCTCCTTGGGCAGCTCGTAGTCCGGGCCGACCATCATGCAGGCGCCGAGGGACAGGCACAGCCCCGCCAGGATCAGCTGTTTCATGGGCGTTGACCCTCGACGATCGACACCGTGGCGGTGCGCCCGGCGATCATGCGAAAGTCTGCCGGCACTTCGTCGAAGGTGATGCGTACCGGGATCCGCTGGGCCAGACGCACCCAACTGAACGCCGGGTTGACGTTGGGCAGCAGGTTGGCGCCGCTGCTGCGGTCGCGGTCCTCGATACCGGCGGAGAGACTCTGCACTCGGCCGCGCAGGTGGGTGGGGTCGCCCATCACACGGATATCCACGGCGTCGCCGATATGGATCCCGCCCAGCTTGGTTTCCTCGAAGTAGCCATCGACGTGGTACGAGGCGCTGTCGACCACCGACAACACCGGGCGCCCGGCGCTGACGAACTCATGAGCGCGCGGGGCGCGGTCGTTGAGGTAGCCATCCACCGGGCTGCGCACCACCGAGCGGTCGAGGTTGAGCTGGGCGACATCCACCTGCACCTGGGCCTCGCTCACCGCCGAACGGGCGCGGGCCTCGCGGGACTGGCTCTCTTCAAGCTGCTCGGCCGCAACCAGGTTGCCCAGCTTGCGGTTGCGCTGGGCCTCGCGGGAGGCCTGGGCCAGGGTTTCCTGGCGTTCGGCCAGGGTTGCCTTGGCCTGGCGCAGGGCCAGGGTGAAACGGTCCTGGTCGATGGTGAACAGCACGTCACCGCGTTTGATGGTCTGGTTGTCGCGCACCTCGACCTGCTGGATCAGCCCGGAAACATCCGGGGCGATCTGGATCACGTCAGCGCGGATATGACCGTCGCGGGTCCAGGGGGCGAACATGTAGTACACCACCATCTGCCACACGAGCACGGCGGCGAAGGTCACTACCAGCAAGGTCAGGACCACGCGGCCCAAGGTCAGCAAAGGTTTTTTCATGGCAGCATCAGGCTTCGGCAAAAGTGGTCCACCGCGCCAAGCAGCACGGCATACAGGGCAACGTTGAACAGCGCCCGGTGCCAGACCAGGCGGTAGAAATGCAGGCGCACCAGTACTGCGTGCACGCCCAGGTACAACAGGTAGGTGCCAAACATCATCACCAGCAGCGTGGGCAGGAACACCCCGCTGATATCCAGTTCACCGATCACAGGGGTGCTCCGTCGAGGCCCGGGGGCAGTTGCGTTTGTTCGGCGGGCTCGAGCATCACCTCGACACCTGGCAGCAGCGCCAGGCGCAAACCGGCCAGGGCGTGCAGCAGGTGGGTACGGGCATCGCCGCGCTCGTAAAGCTCATCGAGGTTCAGCGCCAGGCGCGCGCGCTCCATGTTGCGCAGCAGTGCCGCCGGAGCATGCAGGCGCTCGCTGGCGCGCAGGCAGGCGGCGTAGTGCGCGCCGACTTCCTCGATCACCGTCTGCAAGCGCTCGCGAGCCTGGGCACCGGCGCGCGGCATGTACGCCAGCAGGTCGAGCAGGTTCAGGCCCACGCGCAGGTCGCGCAGCGCCACGCCGCTGTCCTGGCCGGTCTGCGACAGGCGTGGCAGGTGCTGCATCAGGCGGTCGAGCATCTGCACGCCGACCTGGCGGTGCTCGGCCAGGGTGGCCGGCGCAGTCATCTCGACGATGTCGCGCCAGGCGAAGCGGGTCATGCGCTTGGCCGCCAGCTCCACGCCGAACGGGCGTACCACCAGGGTCCAGATGAAGGCGAACAGCAGCCCCACGGGGCCGGCCAGGTTGGAATTGAGGAAAGTGAAGAAGTCGGCGTCGTAGGCGCCCTGGATGCTGATGAAGGTCGAGGTGTTGACGATGGTCAGCAAGGTGCCGAGATAGAAGCGCGGCTGCACCGTCAGAGTGCCGACGCAGATGAACGGCACGGCGAAGGCCAGCACCAGCATGGCGAAGTCGTGCAGGTTGGGCAGCACCAGGAACAGGTACAGGCTGGAGAAGATCACCGACATCAGCGTCCAGAAGAAGAACCGGTAGATCTGCGGCGCCGGGTCGTCCATGGCGGCGAAGAAACTGCACGACACGGCGGCGAGGATCACCGCGCTGGCGCCGTCGTTCCAGCCCAGGCCGATCCACAGGCCGCAGGCGACGACGATGGCGGTGACCGTGGAAAACACCGAGTAGAGCATCAGGCCGCGGTCGAAAAACGGTGTCAGCCGGCCCAGGCGCCAGTGACGATAGACCGCGCGCCAGGGCGTGGCGTCGTCCTTGCGCAGGGCGTGCTGCAGGCTGCAGCAGTCCTGCCAGAGGTCGGCCCATTCGGTCAGGCGATAGAGGGCGTTGGACAGCAGGAGCTCGGCGCGCTGGTCAAGGGCGGCGGCGCCCGGCTGCAGGCGGTCGATCTGCTCGTGCAGGGAGGTCCAGCGTGCCACCGAGGCGCTGTCGGCGGTGCCTTCGAGCCATTCACGGGCGCTGTCCAGCACCGGTTGCAGCAAGGCGAACTGCGCCGGGGCGCGACCCTCTAGGGCGATCAGGGCATCGTCGAGCGCGTCGATCACCGGCAGCAGATGGATCATCCGCCCGCGCAATTCGCGGGCGTTCTTCAAGGTATGCGGGCCGGCGCCTTCATGGCCAAGCTGGCCGATCATCAGCTCCAGCGAGTTGAAGGTGGTGACCATCGCGCCACGCATGCCGCCAACCTTGTCGGCGCCGGCTTCGCGGGCCAGGTAGGTGTCGCAGTAGCGGATCGCCTCGCCGAACCAGCTGCCGGTGGCGCCGACCACCACGGGCGCCAGCCGGCGCGGCCAGAATACCGCGCCAACCACCGCCGCACAGACGATCCCCAGGCAGATTTCCTGGGCCCGGGACGAGGCCACGTCGAACACTGCCAGCGGGTTGTCGACCACCGCCAGGGCGATCATCGGCAGAGTGTAGCCGGCCAGCATCAGCACGTAGTTGTTGGCCGTGCGCAGGTTCAGCGAGAGGAACAGCAACGTGCCGGTCCACAGGGCGATGGCGATGCTCAGCAGCAGCGGCGATTGCACCAGCGGCGGCACCAGCAGGATCGCCCCACCAGCGCCCAGCAAGGTGCCCAGGGCGCGGTACAGCGCCTTGGAGGTAGTCGGGCCGAGGAATGGACTGGAGACGATATAGACCGTGGCCATGGCCCAGTACGGGCGTGGCAGCTGCATCAGCAGGGCGATATACAGGGCAATCATCGACGCGGCGAAGGTGCGCACGCCGTAGAACCAGTCGCGGGCCGGCGGGACCGAGCTGAAGAAGCCACTCATGGCTGCAGGCCTGCCTGTTCGAAGGCATGGATGACCCGCAAGGTGGCCTCCAGGTCGGCCTGGTCGATGCCTCCAAGCACTTCACGACGCAGGCGCACCAGCTCGCCTTCGATGGACTCGGCCAGGGCGCGGCCCTCGACGGTCAGGCTCAGCGCCTTGGCACGACGGTCCAGCGGGTCCTCGCTGCGGCACACCAGGCCAGCCTTGCACAACTGGTCGAGCAGGCGCACCAGCGACGGGCTTTCCAACCCGGCCGCCTGGGCCACCGCCACCTGATGCACGCCATCGCCCAGGCGCACGATCATCAGCAAGGGGACGGCGCAGGCTTCGGAAATGCCATAGCCGGTCAGGGCGCCCTGGCACAGGCGGCGCCAGTGCCGGGCAGCCACAACCATGCCGCTGCTGATTTTCAGGTGCAGTGCGTCGAGGGACATGTGAGAACCGAGGATATTCATAGTTTGCTAACTATCAATATACGCCCTGCCCTCCCCCTGTCGTCAACCGCAGGTGACGGAGGGAAAAGATGAAAGGTTGTTCATGATCCCGGCAGGCGCGCTGCGCTCAAGGCTGGATCTGGTCTTCCAGCTTCATGGTCAGTGCCAGCGTGCTGCCCAGTTGGATCGCCTGGTCGCGCCAGCCCAGGTAGCGCGCCGCGTCGCGGCTGCTGAAATGCACTGCCAGCTCCTCGGCGGCCTGCATCACCCCAGTTGCCGCCGCCAACTCCAGCCAGTACAGACCGGCCTTGATATCGGCCTCGACGTACAGGCCGTGCAGCAATCGGTACCCCACCTCGAAGCGGCAGCGCTTCTCGCCACGCTCGGCGCCACGCAGAAACCATTGGTAAGCCTCGAGCGGATCGACCTGCCACACCTGGTCACCCTCGCACACCTCTTCCTCGTACAGATCGCCCAGCGCCGCGGCGGCATGCACCATGCCCCGCTCGAAAGCATGGCGGTAGTATTCGGCCGCATTGACGTACGAAACATCAACGCCCTTGCCGAAGTAGTGCTGCTGGCCGAGGTTGAACCAGGCGGCAGCGTTGCCCTGCAACGCCGCCATGCGCAACAGGTGCCCCGCCAGCACCGTGTCGCCGCGCCAGTATTTGCCATTGAGCCAGATCCAGCCCAGGTCGTTGAGCGCAGCGACATTGCCCAGCAGGGCCTGGCGGCAGAGGTCGTGGTAGACCGCCTGCAGGTCGACTGCCTCGTCCAGGCGGTCGATCAGGCCAAAGCGCTCGCCGCTCAGGGCCTGTTGGGCAGGCATGCCGACCCCGGCGAACAGCCGGTGGCGCTGTCCGGGGCGGGCCGGCGCCGGGACGATCCGCTCGGGTAGAAGCCGGGCAAGCAGCGAATGGATATTGCTGGCGGCAGACATGTTCATCCTCATTGAACGACCCACAGCTCCAACCTCCACTGTGGTGAGGCGTGATTCTGCGCGATGCCACGACAAAACCTGTCGCGAACGAATTGATCCCAGGCAACCAATTGCATCTTCCTTGATCTGAGCAGGCTGTGGCCAATTGCCATGCCCTGCCCGTGCCGCCATCCTATGCCGGCAAGCCTAGACAAGGACGTTTCCTTTTGCCGTTCGCCACCACTCGCGCCACCCTCAGCCGCCAATGGGCATTGCTGCGCCAGTTGCCCAGCCGCTCCCCCGGGATCACCAGTGCCGAACTGGTGTGGCGCCTGCGTGACGTGGGCTTCAACGTCAGCAAGCGCACGGTCGAGCGCGACCTCAATGAGCTGTCGCTGATCTTTCCGCTGGAGCGCAACGACAAGAGCATCCCGTTCGGCTGGCACTGGTCGGCCAACGCCGGCGGCGAGTTGCGCGGGAACTTCGACCTGCAGGGGTATCTGCGCGGCGATACGTTGCAGCCTGGCCAAGGGGAAGGCATCGAACTGCAGGCGTGGATCAGCGACTTGCTGGCCCGCCGTCTGCGCGAGACGCCGCTGACCGCGGACATGCAGTTGACCGCGCTGGATCAGGGACACCGATTGCGGGCAACCGTGGCGGATGGCTGGCCCTTGCGCTGGTGGTTGCTGAGCCAGGGGGATGGGCTGGTGGTGGAAGCGCCGCAGGCATTGCGCGAGGAGATTGCGCGGACATTGGCCAGCGCAGCGGCGCAATACCTGGAATGACTGGCTTGCCCCGCGATCGGGCGCGGATATCTAGCGCTGCATCCCCCAGCGCCGCACGGTCAGCCGTTCGAGGGTGTTGAACACCAGCCCCTCCACCAACAGGCCGATCAGGATCACCACCGCGAGCCCGGCGAACACCTTGTCGGTATACAGCTCGTTGCGGTTCTGGAAGATGTACCAGCCAAGCCCACCCTTGCCGCTGCTGGCGCCGAACACCAGCTCGGCGGCGATCAGGGTGCGCCAGGCGAAGGCCCAGCCGATCTTCAGCCCCGACAGGATCGACGGCAACGCCGCTGGTACCAGGATGTGCAGCACCAGGCGCAGGCCACGCAGCCCGTAGTTGCGCCCGGCCATGCGCAGGGTTTCGGACACGCCGAGAAAGCCTGCGTAGGTGTTCAGCGCCAAGGCCCACAGCACCGAATGCACCAGCACGAAGATCAGGCTGTTGTCGCCCAGGCCGAACCAGAGCAAGGCCAGCGGCAGCAGGGCTATGGCCGGCAGCGGGTTGAACATCGAGGTCAGCGTGCCCAGCAGGTCGCGCCCCAGCTGCGTCGAGACGGCCAGGCTGGTCAGGCCGAATGCCAGGACGATGCCCAGCACATAGCCCTTGAGCAGCACCACCAGCGAAACGCCGACCTTGGCTGGCAGCTCGCCGCTGAGCAGCCCGTCCCACAATGCGCTGGAGGTTTGCAGGAAGCCCGGCAGCAGCAGGTCGTTGCCGGTATAGCGAGCCACCGCCTCCCAGGCCACCGCGAGCAGCATCAGGATCGCGGCCTTGCGCAGCCAACCCTGTTGCCACAAGCGTTGCATCAGCGGCAGCTCACGCTCCAGCGGCACACCCGGGAGGGGTTGCAGCGGCACTTCGTATTCCTGGCGTACAGGTGTCGTGGTCATGTCCTGGCTCCTGTCAGTAGGCAATACGGATATCGTTGAAGCCCAGATCACCGGTGCTTTCCGGGGCGTCGGCCTGGTCGAACAGCAACCGGTGGATGCGCCGGGCGCTGGCCTGGAAATCACTGGCGCCGAGGCTGCCCAGGTCGTACTGATGGCTGTGCACCTCGGCCCGCACCCGCCCCGGATGCGGCGACAGCAGCAGGATGCGGTTGCCCACCACCAGCGCCTCTTCGATGGAGTGGGTGACGAACAACAGGGTGAAGCGCACCTCTTCCCACAACAGCAACAACTCTTCCTGCATCTTGCGCCGGGTGAGCGCATCGAGCGCGGCGAACGGCTCGTCCATCAGCAGGATCTTCGGTTGCGTGGCCAGTGCCCGGGCGATCGCCACGCGGGCTTTCATGCCGCCGGACAAGGTATGTGGGTATGCGTCGGCGAAGGCGGCCAGGCCGACCTTCTCCAGGTAATGCAGCGCCCGCTCTTCGGCCTCGGCGCGCTTGAGCTGGCCGGACACCAGCAGCGGGAACATCACGTTCTGCTTCACCGTCTTCCACGGCGGCAGCTGGTCGAATTCCTGGAACACCACGATCCGGTCAGGCCCGGGGCCGCGCACCGGCTGACCCTGGAGCAGGATCCGCCCTTCCCGGGGTTCGATGAAGCCAGCCACGGCCTTGAGCAAGGTGGACTTGCCGCAGCCGGACGGGCCGAGCAGGACGAAGCGGTCGGCGCGATCCACCTCGAAGCTGACCTGGTGGGTGGCCCGCACCACGCGCTGGGCGGTGCGGTACTCGAGGCTCAGGTTGTCCACCGTCAGCAGCGGTGGCGTGGCGACACGGCTCAGGGTGCTGGCCGTGTGGCCTGGCAATGGGGCGGTCATCGGCGCTCAGCTCCCCTGCAACGGGCGTTCATCCTGGAAGAAGTAGTCCTTCCACGATTCGGGCTTGTTCTTGATCGCGCCGACCCGGTAGAGGAACTCGGCCAGCTTGTAGGTGTTCTTCGGCGTGACAGTGAATTCGTACTGCGGGTTGTCGATCAGCTTGATCAGCGCCTCGCGGTCGATCTTGGCCTTGGTCACGCGGATGTAGGTATCAGCGGCGGCGGCCTTGTCTTTCTGGGCATAGTCGGCGGCCTCGGCCAGGGCATCGACGAAGGCCTTGTAGGTCTTGGGGTTGTCCTTGCGGAATTTCTCGGTGGCGAACAGCAGGGTCGGTGAGTTGGGGCCGAGCAAGTCGTAGCTGTTGAGCACCACGTGCACGTTCTTGTTGGCCAGTACCTGGTCCTGGAACGGCGGGTTGGAGAAGTGCCCGTTAAGCTCGGTGCCGCCGGCCAGCAAGGCCGCAGTGGCGTCCGGGTGCGGCACGGCCAGGGTGTATTTGTCGAGGCGGTTGTATTCCTTGTCGCCCCACTGCCGTGCGGCAGCGTACTGCAGGAAGCGCGACTGTACTGAAACGCCCACCGCCGGGACGGCGATGCGGTCCTTGTCGGAGATATCGGCGATGGTCTTCACATTGGGGTTGCTGCTGACCAGGTAGTACGGGAAGTTGCCCAGTGAGGCCACGGCCTTGACGTTCTGGCGGCCCTTGGTGCGATCCCACACGGTGAGCAGCGGCCCCACGCCGGCGCCAGCGATGTCCACCGAGCCGGACAGCAACGCGTCGTTGATCGCCGCGCCGCCGGACAACTGGGCCCAGTCGACCTTGATCTCGAGGCCCTGCTCCTTGCCGTGCTTCTCGATCAGTTGCTGGTCACGGACCACGTTGAGCAGCAGGTAGACGATGCCGAACTGCTCGGCGATGCGGATCTGCCCTTCGGCGTGGGCCACGGTGGGCGCCGCCAGACTGCCTAAACCCAAGCTTGCGCCCAGGCCGATACTTGCCGCCAGGCGGCTGATGGATTTGCGCATGGTGTATTTCCTCAGTCGTCAGAACGGGACATCGCCCTGGATGGTGGTGCGGTACAGCTTGCGGCGCAGGTGCGCGGGGCAACCGGCGGCCAGGTGGATCAGCGAGCGGTTGTCCCAGAACACCAGGTCGTGGGGCTGCCATTGATGGCGGTAGATGTTCTGCTCCAGCACGCTCAGGGCGTACAGCTGTTGCAGCACGTCGCGGCTTTCGTCATCCGGCAGGCCGACGATGCGGGTGGTGAAGCCTTCGCTGACGAACAGCGCCTTGCGGCCGTTTTCCGGATGAGTACGCACCACCGGGTGGATGACCTCCTGGACCTGGGCCAGTTGCTCGGCGGTCAGCGTCGGGCGCCAGTTGCCTTCGAACTTGGTCTCGGCGTAGCGGGCAGTATAGGAATGGGCGGCACTGCGGCCCTCTACGACCCGGCGCAGGGCCTCGGGCACCGCGTCCCAGGCCTTGTGCATGTCGGCGAACAAGGTGTCGCCGCCCTCGCTGGGCAGCTCCTGGGCGTGCAGCATCGAGCCCAGGCTCGGCAGCTCCTTGTACGACAGGTCCGAGTGCCAGAACTTGCCGGCGTCGCCCAAGCCGACGTTGCGGCCGTCCTCGACGATGTTGGATACGATCAGGATCTCGGGATGGCCGGCGAGCAGGAACTGCTTGAGCACATGAATCTGCAGCTCGCCGAACCGGCGACTGAAGGCGATCTGCTGCTCGGGGGTGATGCGCTGGTCGCGAAACACCAGGACATGATGGTCCAGGTGGGCGCGGTGAATGCGGGTGAAATCCTCGGCATTGACCGGACGGGCCAGGTCGAGGCCGATGATCTCGGCGCCGACGGCACCGGGGAACGGGCGGATGTCGAAGGTTTGCGGTTGGGCGCTGTCGATGGTCGACAAGGCGTTCGAGGCGGCTGGCATTGTTCACTCCCACGCAGTGCGCGACTTCAGGGCGCGCAACGATCGGAAACGCACGGGGATTGCCCGTGTGGGTTCGAGTCGTGCGGCGCGCCGATTGGTCAGCGGGTACGCAGTGGGGTGACTATAAAGTCATAAGAACAGGAATTTAAATACCTTTATTGCATATCCATATGAATAGGCTCAGCCCCGTGCAAGCAGCAAAAGGCAAAGCGTGGGAGCGGGCTTGCCCCGCTCCCACGCGCGATCAACGCTCGCGCAAGGCTTCCGAACGGGCCTTGATGATCGGCTTGAGCAGGTAGCTCATGATGGTCTTCTTGCCGGTCATGATATCCACCGTGGCCACCATCCCCGGAATGATCAGCAGCGGCTTCTCGTCGCTGCCCAGATGGCTTTTATCGGTGCGCAGCTTGATCAGGTAATAGGTGGTCTTCTTGTCTTCGTCGGTGATGGTGTCGGCACCGATCTGCTTGAGCTTGGCCTTCATCCCGCCATAGATGGTGTAGTCATAGGCGGTAAACTTGACCGTGGCTTCCTGGCCCGGGTGCAGGAAGGCAATGTCCTTGGGCAGGATCTTCGCCTCGACCACCAGGGTGTCGTCCAGCGGCACGATCTCGATGATGTCGCTGCCCGGCTGGATCACGCCGCCGATGGTGTTGACCAGCAGTTGCTTGACGATACCGCGCACTGGCGAGATGACCATGGTGCGATGCACGCGGTCGTCCAGCGCCTTGCTGGTGGCGGTGGCCTTGTTCAGCTCGGTGCGGGCCTCGTTGAGTTGGGTCAGCGCCTCGCTGCGGAACTTGCCGCGGGTCTCCTCGATCTTGCTCTCGACCTCCTTGATCGCCGCCTCGGCCCGCGGAATGGCCAGGGTGGTGGAGTCCATCTGGCCACGGTTCTCGACCTCGGCACGGCGCAGGCGCAGCACCTCGACCTGGGAGATCGCGCCCTGGGCCACCAGTGGCTCGGACATCGAGATTTCCTGGCGCAACAGCTGCAGGCTATTGGCGTACTGGGCGCGCTTGGAGTTGAACTCGCGCAGCTCCTGTTGCTTCTGCACGAGCTGCTGTTGCAGGCCGCCAATTTCGTCCTGCAACTGCTGACGCCGGCTCAGGTACAGCGACTGTTCGTTGGCCGCCTGGCTTGGCGCGGCCTTGCGCAGCTCCTCGTCGATCTGCAACGGCTTGTCCTCGACCTCGGCGTTCAGACGCTGCACCCGCAGGGCCATGGCCAGGCGCGAGGCCTCGGTCTCGTCGACGTTGGAGGCGAAGCGGGTCTCGTCCAGACGTAGCAGTGGCTGGCCGACTTCGACGATCTCCCCTTCCTTGGCGAAGATCTCGGCGACGATGCCGCCCTCGAGGTTCTGGATCTTCTGCACCTTGGACGACGGGATGGCCTTGCCCTCCCCGCGCGTCACCTCGTCGATGGGCGCGACGCTGGCCCAGATGATGAGGAACAGGAAGAACGCGATCACGCCCCAGATGGTCAGGCGCACCACTCGCGGCGCGTCCTCGATCAGCGCCTTGTTGACCTCGGGCAGCGGCTGCCCGGCCAACGACTCGGAGCCCTTGAAGTAGCGGCGCAGGTTGTCCTTGAAACGCCCGATATCCAGCTTATGCAACACTGATCTGCCCCTTCTTCAGCGCATCCATGACGGCGGCTTTCGGGCCATCCGCGACGATCTGTCCACGATCGATGACGATCAACCGGTCCACCAGCGACAGCAGCGACGCCCGGTGGGTGACCAGCAGCACGGTCTTGTTCTCGATGACTGCGGCCAGGCGCTGCTTGAGGCGCTCCTCGCCGGTGTTGTCCATGGCGCTGGTGGGTTCGTCGAGCAGCAGGATCTGCGGGTTGAGCAGCAGCGCACGACCCAGGGCGACGTTCTGCCGCTGGCCACCGGAGAGGTTCTGCCCACGCTCGCCGACCTGCAGCTCATAGCCGTCGGGGTGCAGGCGGGCGAACTCGTGAACGCCCGCCAACTCGGCGGCTTGCAGGATCAGCTCGTCCTCGATGTAGCGGGCGCCACTGACCAGGTTGTCGCGCAGGGTACCGGCCAACAGCTGGATATCCTGGGGCACGTAGCCGATGTTGTGGCGCAGTTCGCTGACGTCGATCTGGCGGATGTCCACGCCGTCGACCAACAGCGAGCCGTTGTCCGGTTCGTACAGGCCGACGATCAACTTGGCCAGCGAGCTCTTGCCCGAGCCGCTGCGGCCGATGATGCCGACCTTCTCGCCTGGGCGGATGTTCAGGTTGATGCCCTTGAGCGCCTGGTTCTGCTGGTTCGGGTAGGTGAACTCGACGCCGCGGAACTCGATGGCGCCCTGCAGCACCTGGCGGCTCAGCGGGCGCTCTTCGAAGTTGCGCTCCTGGGGCAGTTCCATCATCTGGTCAGTGGCGACCATGGTCACCTTGGCTTGCTGGTAGCGGGCCAGCAGGCCGTTCAGCGAGCCCAGCGGGCCAAGGGCGCGACCGCTGAGCATGTAGCAGGCCACCAGGCCACCCATGCTGAGGTTGCCGTCGATGATCAGGTACACGCCCACGCAGATCATCGCCACGCCGGCCAACTGCTGGATCAGCAGGGTGATGTTCATGGCCAGGCCCGACAGCACCTTGACCCGCAACTCGAGGCGGCTGAGGGTGCCGAGGGTCTGCTCCCACATGTACTGGCGCTCGCTCTCGGCGTTGTTGACCTTGATCCCGTCCAAACCGGCTAGGGTCTCGATCAGGCTCGACTGGCGCTCTGAGGCCAGCGCCATGGTGCGCTCCATGGTCGCCATCAGCGGCTTCTGCAAGGCGTAGCCGATGCCCAGGGCCAAGGGGAAGGCCAGGACCGGGATCCACACCAGGTGCCCGCCGATGATGGCGATGACCATCAGGATCAGCAGGGTGAACGGCAGGTCGATCAGGCTGGTCAGCGTCAGCGAGGCGAGGAAGTCGCGCAGCCCCTGAAACTCGTGGATATTCTGGGCGAAGCTGCCGACCCGCGCCGGGCGATACTTCATGGCCATGCCGACGATGCGCTCGAACAGCGTCGCCGAGATGATCAGGTCGGTCTTCTTGCCGGCCAGGTCCAGGCAGAGGCTGCGCAGCCCCTTTAGAATCAGGTCGAAGACATAGGCCCCGGCGATACCCACCGCCAGTACCCACAGGGTCGACGTGGCCTGGTTGGGCACCACGCGGTCGTACACGTTCATCACGAACAGCGGCGCGGCCAGGGCGATCAGGTTGATCACCAGGCTTGCGGCGATGGCATCGATGTACAGCCATTTGCTGCGCAGCAGCGTGTCGCGGAACCAGGAGCGCGCGCGGGGGATCAGGTTGCCGTGGTTGACGTCGAACTTGTGCTGCGGCTGGGCGAAGAACACCTTGCCGCTGTAGTCGCCCAGCAACGCCTCACGGGTGACATGCACTTCGCCGCCGTCGCTCTCGCTGAGCAGCAGCCGCGCGGTGTCTTCATTTTCCCAGCCCAGCAGCACCGCGCAGCGGCCTTCCTTGAGCAGCAGCATCGCCGGCATGGCGATGCTGGGTATTTGCTCCAGCTTGCGCTGCAACAGGCGCCCCTGCAGCCCGGCCCGGGCGGCTGCACGCGGCAGCAGCTCGGCGGTCAGGCGTTGCGAGGGCAAGGGCAGCCCCGTGGTCAGCATGGCCCGGCTGGCGGGCTTCTGATGCAGGACACACAGGGTCAACAGACTGTCCAGCAGCGGGTCGTCATGCTGACTGCGTGGATCGTGGCTGAGTTGGACTCGACTGACTTCGGATTCCACGCGGCGCTCTCTTCATCCTTGCGGGGGGTGGGTTCAAGGAGCCTTTCAGTTCAAGCCTGGCAGGTTCACCTTGGGTTTCAGGTCGTTCTGCACAACATTGGCCATCGGCGCTACGACACCCTGGCTCTTGAGCAGTTGACCAATGGTCGCCTTGATTCGGTACTGAGTAAACATTTGTGTGTTCTTCACCTCTACCAGACGACGCTGGGCGGTGAAGGTTTCATTCTCGCTGTCGAGCAGGTCGAGCAACGTACGCTCGCCCAGGCCGAACTGCTGCTGGTAGGCGCTGCGCACCCGGTTGCTGTGATCGACGTACTGCTGGGCGATCGGCACCTGGGTGTTGGCGTTGTCCAGAGCATTCCATGCCAAGCCTAACTCCTCATTGAGTTGGCGCAAGGCGTTGTTACGAATGTCCAGTGCCTGGTTGGCCAGGTACGACTTCGATTTCAGGTCCGCCTTGTTGCTACCGCCGGCGTACAGGTTGAAGTTCATGCGCAGCATCGCCTGCCACTCGTTGTTGTGGCCGATCGCACCGTCGAGGTTGTTGGCCACCGTTCGTCCAATTTCGGCATCGAAACGCGGGTAGAACGTGGACTTTGCCGCTTCGTATTGTTTCTCGGCGGCGGCGATGTCCGACTCGGCTGAACGCAGGATCGGACTGTCCTTGATCAACTGATGACGGGCCTCCTCAAGGGTGGCCGGCAGCAGGTCGAGAAATGGCGCAGGCGTGCTTAATTCGTCGGGCATCTGCCCGACGACGCTCAGGTAATTGGTATTGGCATCGGCCAGGTTGGTCTGCTCGGTAATCAGGTTGTTGCGGGCCTGGGCCTGCCGTGCTTCGGCCTGGTCAAGGTCGGCCAGGCGGCCCACACCACGGCTGGTGCGCAACTTGATCTGGTCGAGGATGCGGTCGTGGTTGCGCAGGTTGTCTTCGGCCAAGCGCACCATCTCACGGCGCGACAGCACGTCCAGGTAGACCTGGGCGACGGTCAGCGCGGTGCGCTCGGAGGTCCCCAGCAAGGAGTAGGCGCGGGCGTTGACGGTGGCCTGCTGACGACCGACCTCGCTGGAGGTGGCGAAACCGTCAAAGACCATCTGCCGCAGGCGAATGGCCGACTCGCCACGGTTCAGGGTCTCCCGGTTGCGAGTACTTGGGCTGTCGGTGCCCTCGCGGCCATAGCCGGCCGTCACATCGACCCGCGGCAAATAGCCGCCTTGGGCGGCACGCAACTGATAGTCCGCAGCCGTGCGTGCGTTCACGCCGGCCTGGATGTCCGGGTGCACCTCAAGGGCTTTCTGCATGGCTTCAGGCAACGTCTGGGCTTGAGCCACAGTAGTGATGAAAGTGAAAGGTAGGGCGGCGAACAAGGACACACGCATTCAACTGATTCCCGGAAAAATACTGACGCAGCTATAAAAGCTAATTTCTCCTAACCTTTTAAGATGAAAGCTCACTTGTAGTTGTAGGAATATTTCCCCAGTCATGTACGGCATGTAGGAATATTCCTCAGAAACACGGTTTCCAATATGAAGCGCACAAATTATTGCTTAGCATCATCCGAAACATGCCAAGGACTCAGGCAGTCCCTAGGGGCATAGTCAGCCCTAGGGTTTGTACGAATAGTTGTCGAGCAGCGATCAGGCAAGGCAAAACAGGCGAGGAGCGGTCGGGGTCGCGCTCGAATTTACAGGCTGTAAATGAGCATTCCGAGCCTATTTCCAACGCAGCATGCTCGTCGAGCAGGTAAAGCCTAAAGCTTGCACCACACACTTAAGTACGCCAAGCCAAAGTTACATAACAACATGGCCGCCACCATGGCAGACCACTGTATAAAAGTTTGGAGAGCTAAATGAGCACTGTTGTCGCTATCGTCAAAAGCATTATTGGCCAGGTTATCGCAGTTTCCCCAGAGGGTATCCAGCGTATATTGATCGAGGGTGACCGCTTACTTGCCGGAGAGCAACTGGACACCGGCATCGGTGGCTCGGTGACCCTTGAACTGGCCGATGGCCGCATCCTCGAACTGGGTCGCGACACCCAGTGGACCGGCACGCCCCCAGACAGCAGCGACCTCAGTAAGGCCGCATCGTCGAGTGAAGCGCTGCAGCAGACCATCACGGCAGACACAGACGCGACTATCGAGTCCGATACAACAATCGTCGCCCCAAACGCCCCTGATGACGGTGGCCATAGCAGCGTGATGCTACAAGAAACCGCGGGGATGGTTGCCCCGAGAATCGGCTTCCCAACCGAGGCAGGCCGTAGCAATCTCCACGACTCGCCTGACTATGGCGTTCGGGCGCTCAACACGATCCATGCACCTACCGCGACGCCATCCTTTACTGGTCAGCCGCAGGCCTACGTCGCCATCAACCTGAACGAGGGAGATGACAGCTACACCGGTACAGCTGATCACAACATCGTTGTGGCAGACATCGCGGGCTGGCGTGTCCTGCCCGGGCAGAACTACAACCTTGCGTTCATCGTCGACACCTCTGCCAGCATGAAAGAGCAAGGCGTAGATGCAGCGAAAAAGTCCCTCGAGTCAGTATTCAGGGTATTGGCCGCCAGCACCCAGGGCGCACACTCAGGCAGCGTGAACATCCTCCTGGTGGACTTCTCCTCCAAGGTCAACAGCATCGTTTCGGTTACCCTGAACGAAGCAGGCTTACAGCAATTGCTCGGAGGCTTGAATACCCTCAAACCGGGAGAGGGCGACAACGGTGGCACAAACTATGAAGATGCATTCAAGACAACTGCCAACTGGTTCAACAATCTCCAGAGCGCTGGCAGCTCCGCCAGTAACCAGACGTTCTTCCTCACCGATGGCGTGCCAACCCACTATCAAGAAGAACGCATCAATCCGATACTGGGTGACTCAGGTATTACCTTGGACATTTTCCTGAGCGCTATAGACTATCAGCAGGGCATGGCATACAACGGCCACCTAGACAAAGGCACTACCACTATAAACATCGATAGCGATGGCAGCCTGACGCTGAGCTCTTTCAGCGACAAAACATGGAAGCATGAGTTACTTGGAAAATTGCACGCAAATGGCAATGGCGCTTACGAGCTTTCTACTGTCGTACGTGAAGATCCAAGGATTGGCCCTAACTCCCTAATCAACGCACTTGCCAGCTTCAAACTGCTGAAAGGTCTGTCCAATGTCGAGGCCATCGGCATAAATGACAGTATCAAGCTTATGGATTTGAACCCTTTTGATTCCGACGGCGAGTCGCAGGCCAATATCGACCCCAGCAAGCTGGCCGAGGCTATCTTCGAAAATACCGAGTACGTCCGACCGGGTAACGATACCGTCAATGGTGGTGGCGCCAACGACATTCTTTTCGGCGACCTGATCACCTTCGACGGCATCGCCAGCGCGGGTGTTCATGCGATTCAAGCTTACGTCGCCGACAAATTGAGCATGCCGGTGAATACTGTAGATACCGAAACCATGCACAACTTCATCACTGAGCACAGCGCCGAATTTAACGTTTCGGGCAGCAATGATGGAGCCGACACTCTGCTGGGCGGTGCTGGCCAGGACATTATCTTCGGCCAGGGTGGCGACGATCACATAGAGGGTGGCAAAGGTGACGACGTGCTGATCGGAGGCAAAGGGGCCGATACCTTCGTATGGAGGGCCGGCGACGAAGGTAAGGATGTGATCCGGGACTTCAACGTCCAGGAAGGCGACCGACTCGACCTTCGCGATCTGCTACAGAGTGAGGAGGACATTGCCATCGACAACTTCCTCAGACTCACCACTGTCGACGGCGAGACCACGCTACAGGCGAGCAGCGACGGCAAACTGAACGCTGCCGGCGGCTTGGCAAATGCCGATGTCAGCATCAAGCTCGAGGGTGTCAACTGGTCGAACACCACGATCCAGTCACTGATCAGCGGTGCCGATCCGACCATCAAGATCGACCATTCCAACAGCTGAACCCGCTCCAACCAACGGCCTGCAGCCGCCGCCGGAAGGAGCCGGGGATACTCAAGACGTCCCTCAGTTCATGCCCGGCAGGCTCACCTTGGGCTTCAGGTCGTTCTGCACAACCGTTGCCATCGGCGCGACGACACCCTGGCTCTTGAGCAGTTGGCCGATGGTCGCCTTGATTCGGTACTGAGTAAACATTTGTATGTTCTTCACCTCCACCAGACGGCGCTGGGCGGTGAAGGTTTCATTCTCGCTGTCGAGCAAGTCGAGCAGGGTTCGCTCGCCCAGGCCGAACTGCTGCTGATAGGCGCTGCGCACCCGGTTGCTGTGATCGACGTACTGCTGGGCGATCGGCACCTGGGCGTTGGCGTTTTCCAGAGCATTCCATGCCAGGCCTAACTCCTCATTGAGCTGTCGCAAGGCGTTGTTGCGAATGTCCAGTGCCTGGTTGGCCAGGTACGACTTCGATTCCAGGTCCGCCTTGTTGCTGCCGCCGGCGTACAGGTTGAAGTTCATGCGCAGCATGGCCTGCCATTCGTTGTTGTGGCCGACCGCGCCGTCGAGGTTGTTGTCGGCCGTTCGTCCGAGTTCGGCATCGAAACGTGGATAAAAAGTAGACTTTGCCGCTTCGTATTGCTTCTCGGCAGCCGCGATGTCGGACTCGGCTGAACGCAGGATCGGGCTCTCTTCGACCAACTGGTGGCGAGCTTCGTCGAGGGAGGCCGGCAGCAGGTCGACAAATGGCGCGGGCGTGCTTAACTCGTCGGGCATTTGCCCGACGACACTCAGGTAGTTGGTATTGGCATCGGCCAGGTTGGTCTGCTCGGTGATCAGGTTGTTGCGGGCCTGGGCCTGGCGCGCTTCGGCCTGGTCGAGGTCGGCCATGCGGCCCACGCCACGGCTGGTGCGCAGTTTGATCTGGTCAAGGATACGATCGTGGTTGCGCAGGTTTTCTTCGGCCAGGCGCACCATCTCACGGCGCGACAGCACGTCCAGGTAGACCTGGGCGACGGTCAGGGCGGTGCGCTCGGAGGTCCCCAGCAAGGAGTAGGCACGGGCGTTGACGGTGGCTTGTTGACGCCCGACCTCGCTGGAGGTGGCAAAACCGTCAAAGACCATTTGCCGCAGGCGGATCGCAGATTCGCCACGGTTGAGCGTCTCCCAGCGGTTGCGGGTGCTTGGGCTGTCGGTGCCCTCGCGGCCATAACCGGCCGTCACATCGACCCGCGGCAAATAGCCGCCCTGGGCTGCACGCAGTTGATAGTCCGCGGCCGTGCGTGCGTTCACGCCGGCCTGGATTTCCGGGTGTACCTCGAGGGCCTTCTGCATGGCTTCGGGCAAGGTTTGTGCTTGAACGAAAGAGGCGGCGAGAGCGAAAGGAAGAGCGGTGAACAGTGACGCACGCATTTTTACTGGTTCCCGAGAGAGCTGTTGTCCCAAATCACAGCCGAAGCCGTGCCTGCCTTGGAAAATGGCGAACCCTGATCTGTATGTAGGAAGCTTCCGAATAGGCAGTGCGATTAATACAAAAGAAAGGGGTTGGCTGGCCAAATATCAATGTGACATTACCTTGGCGATTGTTTAGGATGGCAGCCATAAGGTCAATAGTTTGGCATAAACTTAATAGCCAGAAATTATAGACGTAAAATTGACGCAAATCAGCGTCAAAAACATTATTTGAAACATTCCATCAGTCGCCGCCCTCCAACGCCGGCCAGGCATGGAAGCCAACTGAACAGGTAGCCCGGAGAGTCCAATGAGCACTGTTGTCGCCATCGTCAAAAGCATTGTTGGCCAAGTCATCGCAGTTTCCCCAGAAGGCATCCGGCGCGTACTGATCGAAGGCGATCGCTTGCTGGCAGGTGAACAGGTAGACACCGGCGCGGGCGGCGCGGTCACCCTGGAGCTGGCAGACGGCCGTATGCTCGACCTGGGCCGTGACACCCAATGGAGCGCCGACGCGCCCGACAGCAGCACCGACTTGAGCCAGGCCACCGCACAGGCGGCGCCCTCGGTCGAAGAGCTGCAACAGGCCATCGCCGCCGGTGTCGACCCAACCACCGAGCTGGAAGCCACCGCAGCCGGCCCGGCCGCGGCAGGCGGCGGCTCGGTCGGCGGCGGACACAGCTTCGTCTTGCTCGAGGAGACCGCCGGGGTGGTCGATCCGAGCATCGGCTTCCCCACCGGCCCGATAGGCTTCGGCAATGGCCTGGCGGTCGAGGAGCTAGGCGGACTGGACGGCAACGCTGCCAACACCAACACGACCAACGTCCCGCTCACCACCGGCCTGACCCTGAGCGCCACCCCCACGATCACCGAGGCGGGTGGCGTCATCGTCTATACCGCCACCGTCGGCCAGCCTCCGCTGACCAACCTGACCGTGACCCTGTCCAACGGCGCCGTCATCGTGATCCCGGCCGGCCAGACCACCGGTACCGTCAACGTCAATATCCCGGCCAACGACACGCCCTACATTGATGGCGGCCAGATTTCCGCGACCATCACCGGCACCAGCGGCGGCAATGGCCTGATCGTCACGCCGAGCACCACCCCGGCCGTGACCCAGGTCACCGACACCATCGACACCACCACTGCCACGCTCACTGCCACCCCGAGCGTGACCGAAGGTGGTGTGATCACCTACACCGTGACCCTGACCAACCCGGCCCAGACCCCGGTCACCGTCACCCTGTCCAACGGCCAGACCGTCACCATCGAGGCCGGCAAGTCGTCCGGCAGCGTCGACTTCCAGACACCGGCCAACGACGTCTACAACAACGGCAGCACCGTCAGCACCACGATCACGGGGGCAACGGGCGGCAACTTCGAGAAACTGGAGCCGAACCCGGCACCAGCGGAAACGAAGATCAACGACTCCGTCGACACCACCACCGCCACCCTGACCGCGACCCCAAGCGTGACCGAAGGCGGCGTGATCACCTACACCGTGACCCTGACCAACCCGGCCCAGACCCCGGTTACCGTCACCCTGTCCAATGGCCAGACCGTCACCATCGAGGCCGGCAAGTCGTCCGGCAGCGTCGATTTCCAGACCCCGGCCAACGACGTCTATAACAATGGCAGCACTGTAAGCACCACGATCACGGGGGCAACGGGCGGCAACTTCGAGAAACTGGAGCCGAACCCGGCACCAGCGGAAACGAAGATCAACGACTCCGTCGACACCACCACCGCCACCCTGACCGCGACCCCAAGCGTGACCGAAGGCGGCGTGATCACCTACACCGTGACCCTGACCAACCCGGCCCAGACCCCGGTTACCGTCACCCTGTCCAATGGCCAGACCGTCACCATCGAGGCCGGCAAGTCGTCCGGCAGCGTCGATTTCCAGACCCCGGCCAACGACGTCTATAACAATGGCAGCACTGTAAGCACCACGATCACGGGGGCAACGGGCGGCAACTTCGAGAAACTGGAGCCGAACCCGGCACCAGCGGAAACGGAGATCAACGATTCGATCGACACCACCACCGCCACCCTGACCGCGACCCCAAGCGTCACCGAAGGCGGCGTGATCACCTACACCGTGACCCTGACCAACCCGGCCCAGACCCCGGTCACCGTCACTCTGTCCAATGGCCAGACCATTACCGTCAAGGCAGGAGAATCGACCGGCAGCGTTGACTTCCAGACGCCGGCCAACGATGTGTTCGTCAACGGCAGCACGGTCAGCACCAGCATCACCGGAGCCACCGGCGGCAACTTCGAAAAACTGGTGCCCGACACCACGCCAAGCCAGACCGTGATCAGCGACAGCATCGACACGGTGACCGTCAGCATTGCCAGCAATGGCAACGTAACCGAGGCTGAACAGCCGACCTTCACTGTATCGATCAGCCAGAAGCTCGACCATGACCTGACCGTGACCCTGTCCAATGGCGCCACTGTAGTCATCAGCGCCGGCCAGACCCAGGCCACCTACAGTCTGCCGGCCCAGGGCGACGACGTGTTCAAGGACGCCGGCTCCGTGACCCTCGGCGTGACCGATGCCAGCGTGGCGGGCAAGACCTTCGAGAACCTGCAGTTGGGTGGCGATGCCACCGTGCAGATCACCGACACCGTCAGTGAAGTGGTCGCGACCCTGACCGCCGATAAGACCACTGTGTCGGAAGGTGGCCAGATCACCTACACCGTGACCCTGACCAACG